>NZ_AP023356.1:7317500-7627500 GCF_018324205.1 Actinoplanes ianthinogenes | reverse complement strand
GGGCGGCGTCCAGGCCGGCGGTGGTGACGATGTTCCACCCGGCCCGGCCACCGCTGATGATGTCCAGCGAGGCGAACCGGCGAGCCAGGTTGTACGGCTCGTTGTAGGTGGTCGACGCGGTCGCGATCAGGCCGATCCGCTCGGTGGCGCCGGCCAGCGCGGTGAGCAGCAGGGTCGGTTCGAGGACGCCGGACGGGCGGCGCCCGACCTGGTCCCAGAGCACCGGGCCGTCGGCCAGGAAGAGCGAGTCGAGCTTGCCGCGCTCGGCGGTCCGGGCGATGTTCTTGAAGTGCTCGACGTCGAGGTCGGCGTAGGGGTCGCTCTCCGGCAGGCGCCAGGCGGCCTCGTGGTGCCCGACGCTCATCACGAAGGCGTTCAGGTGAAGCTGCCGCTCAGAAGAGGACATCACTGCACCTGCGGGGTGTAGTGGGTGGCCTCGTCGCCCTCGAGGATGTAGCTCTTGGTGCCGTCCAGGCTGACCGGGACGTCGCCGGCGACGGTGACCCGGTGCAGCTTGCGGGCCAGGTCGCCGTAGTCGTCGGCGGCGTAGTGCTGGGTGCTGCGGTTGTCCCAGACGACGATGTCGCCGACCTGCCACTTGTGGCGCAGGGTGTTCTCCGGCCGGGTCACGTAGTGCTGGAGCAGGCGCAGGATGTCCCGGGACTCGGTCCTGGACAGGCCGAGGATGCCGGTGACGAAGTTGCCGATGAACAGGTTCGGCCGGCCGGAGTCGGGGTTGACGCGGACCACCGGGTGCGCGGTGCGGTACCGGGTGGAGACGAAGACCTTGTGGTACTCCTCGACCTCGGTGGAGCGGAACTGCGGGTGCTCGGCGTAGTCGTACTCGTTGGAGTGCTCGGCCCAGGCCCGGTCGGCCAGCAGGCGCAGGTGCTCCGGCAGGTCGGCGTAGGCGGCGGCGGTGTTGGAGAACAGGGTGTCGCCGCCGTACGGCGGGATGACCAGGCTGCGCAGGGTGGTGGCCTTGGGCGGGGCGACCACGAAGGTGACGTCGGTGTGCCAGGCGTTGGCCCGGGCACCCTCGCCGCCCGCCACCTCGAGCACGTTGGCCTGGCCGTCGACGGACGGGACGGTCGGGTGCGCCAGGGTCAGCTCGCCGAAGATCGACGCGAAGCGCTGGTGCTGTTCGTCGTCGAGGTGCTGGCCGCGGAAGACCAGGACCTTGTGCTCGACCAGGGCGTCGTGGATCTCCTTGGCGGCGCCCTCGTCGAGGGGGGACTTCAGGTCGACGCCGGTCACCGAAGCGCCGATCCGGCCACCGATCCGCGTGATTTCGATGCTCATGACATTCCTCCGAAATTAGTTGGTGCGCCAGGTCGAGAAGCGACGCTCGATGGCGATCAGAAGCTGGTTGACGAGCAGGCCGATGGCGGAGATCGTGATGATTCCGGCGTACATGTCAGGCACCGCGAAGTTGTACTGGGCGTAATTGATGAGGTATCCGAGGCCCGCTTTGGCGCCGACCATTTCGGCCGCGATCAGAATGAGGATCGAGTACGCCCCGGCGAGCCGGATGCCGGTGAAGATGGTGGGCACCGCGGCCGGCAGGATCACCTTCTGGAACAGGCGCAGCGAGCCGAGTCCGAGGGACCGCGCCGACTTGATAAGCAGCGGGTCGACGGTGCGGACGCCACTGACCGTGTTGAGCAGGATCGGCCAGGCGCAGGCGTACAGAATGATCGCGATCTTGGAGGTCTCGCCGAGGCCGAGGATCAGCACGAAGACCGGGAGGATCGCCAGCGCCGCGGTGTTGCGGAAGACCTCCAGCAGCGGGTTGAGCAGGTTGGCGACCGGTTTGTACCAGCCGATCAGCAGGCCGAGCGGGATGGCGATGACGATCGCGAGACCGAAGCCGGCCAGCGAGCGGGTCAGGCTGGCCTGGGTGTGTTCCCACAGCTCGCCCGACTTCACCAGTTCCCACCAGGCCTTCAGCACCTCGGAGAGCGGTGGCAGGAAGGTCGCGTCGACCACGCCGAGCCGGGGCAGGATCTCCCAGACCGCGGCGAGCGCGAGGATCGCGACCGACCGAGTCACAACATTTCCGAAAAATCCTGTGATACGCCGGTGACGGCGCGCAGCCGGCGCGGTCACTACCAGGGGTGCCGCGGTCTGCGCGGGCTCAACCAGGGTGGAGCTAGACACGGGAAGCCTCCAGTTCCAGCGAACGGGCTTTGCTGACCTCGTCGCGCAGCAGGCTCCAGATCTCATGCCGGTAGTGCGCGAACTGCGGGTCCGACCGGACGTCCTCGGACTGCTCGAGCTGAGGAATGTCCACCACCTGCTTGATCCGCCCCGGACGCGAGGTGATCACGGCCACCCGCTGTCCGAGATAGACCGCCTCTTCGATGCCGTGCGTGATGAACACGACGGTCTTGCCGGTCTTCTCCCAGATCCGCAGCAGCTCGTCCTGGAGCCCGTCCCGGGTCTGCGCGTCCAGCGCCGCGAACGGCTCGTCCATCAGCAGCACGTCGGGGTCGAACGCGAGGCTGCGGGCGATCGCGACGCGCTGCTTCATGCCGCCGGAGAGCTCGTGCGGGTAGCGGTCGTGGAAGCCGGCCAGGCCGACCAGGTCCAGGTACTCCTTGGCGCGGGCGGCGCGTTCCCGGCGCGGCACGTGCTTGGCTTCCAGACCGAATTCGACGTTGCCCTGGGCGGTGCGCCACGGGAGCAGGGCGTACTGCTGGAAGACGACGCCGCGATCCAGGCCGGGGCCGGTGATCTGCTTGCCGTCGACCAGGATCCGGCCGCTGGTCGGCTCAGCGAGGCCGCCGAGCAGGTCGAGCAGTGTGGACTTGCCGCAGCCGCTCGGCCCGACGATGACCAGGAATTCGCCGTCCTTGACCTCCAGGTTGATGTCCTGGAGCGCGGTGACCGTGGTCCCGCGGGCCTGGAACACCTTGCCGATGTTCTCGAAGACGATCTTCGAGGTCATGCCGCACCTCCGACGTTGTACTGGTTGGTGAAGATGTCGGTGGCCTTGATGTCCTTCTTCAGCTCGCCGGACCGGCTCAGCCAGTCGACCCAGGTCTGGAACTCCTTGTCGGCGATCACGCCGTTCTTGCCGGCCACCCCGAAGCTCTTCCAGTACTGCAGCGGCGAGCTGTCCTCGCTCCGGCCGCGCTTCTTGACGATCTCCTCGAATTTGGCGATGACCTGGTCACGCGGGGTGGTGCGGGTCCACTCGATGGCCTTGCCGACGCCGGTGACGAAGGTCTTGACCGTGTCCGGGTTCTTCTTGAGGAAGTCGTCGCGGAAGATGTAGCTGCCCGCGGTGAACTCGCCGAGCAGGTCGAAGTCGGTGAACACCGGGTGGATGCCACCCCGCTCGAGAGCCTTGTCGCGCAGCGTGCCGCCGAGGGTGCCGACGTCGATCTGCTTCTGCCGCAGCGACTGCTCGGTGTTGACCGGCGGGACCACGACCAGCTCGACCTGCTTGATCTCCGCGTCGGTGAGCCCGTTCTTGGCCAGGTAGGTCTTGATCACCGCCTCGTGGTGCGCGCCGAGCGTGTTCACGCCGATCTTCTTGCCGATCAGGTCGCGGGCGCTCTTGATCGGGCTGCCGTCGAGCACGTAGTAGCCGCTGAAGGTGTCCTTGTTGACGCCGTAGTAGCCGATCACCGCCTTGATCGGCGCGCCGTTGGCGGCGAGTTTGACGATCGCGCCGTTGAACGCGCCACCGAAGTCCGTGTCACCGGTGGTGGCGGCCTGGATGTCCTGTGGACCGCTGATCGTGTTCCCGATCCACTTGAGCTTCAGGTCGCCGAGGTAGCCGAGGTCCGCGGCGAGCTCGGGCAAGGTCACCGCGCCCACGCTGCCCTGATATCGCAGTTCCTTGACCTGCTCGCCGGCGGCCGCGGCGCCGCTGTCGCCGCATGCGGAGAGCCCGGTGACGGTCAGCAGTGCGCCGCTCAGCAGTCCGGCAAGTGCGGTTCGACGGGTGGTCATGATTGCTCCTCAGGGGTCATCGGACGACATTCGAGAATGCCGCCGGAGAAGAAAAGGGCGATTTTGCGTACGAATACACCGCAGTGACCGGCGACGATGCGGGGTCCGGCGGTATTGCAGGGGCGGCGACTTCGCCGTCACACGCTCAACAGGCGCAGGTACACACCCGGAGGTAGTCGACGAAGCGACGCCGGGTCAGGCGCTTGCTTCGGCTCATGCCTAGGAACGTAAACGGCTGGCGACGCCGCGTCAGCACCTTTGTGACCCAGGTCACATACATTTCCCATAGGGTGAGTGGGATATGAAACGAGAAAAGAGGGCGGCAGCGCCCCACGCGCTACCGCCCTCTCCCGAGAAACCGCAGGTCAGTCGTCTCCGCCGAAGTCCTCGAAGGCGTCCTCGATGGCCTCACCGACGAAATAGCCGGCGGCCAGACCGCCGACCGCCCCGAGGACGGCGCCACCCATCCCACTGCCGTGCCGATAGTGCCCGTGGTGCGAGGGACCGTGCCCGTAACCGTGTCCACCGTGGCCGTAACCGGGCGGCGGGGGCGGCGGGTAGCCCGGAGCGCCGTAGGCGCCGTGGCCGGGAGCGCCGTAACCCGGGCGGGACTTGTGCCGGTCGACCGCCTGCCGGACCCAGCCGTCCACGACCGACCGCCAGTCGGTGGTGTCCGCGTCGTGGTGGGAGACCGTGTAACGGCTGTAGGTGTCGTGACCGCTGTGGAACAGGCCGCCGCGCTTGTCGAACTCCAGGACCACCTCGACCTGGTGCGGGCTGGTCACGAAGGTGAGCTCGACCTCGTTGACGGCGTGCGCGTACTGCGGGGCGGGCCAGTACTCGATCTCCTGGTAGAACGGGAGGGTCTGGTGGACGCCGTAGATCTGACCGTACTCCAGGTCGGCGGACTTGAAGCGGAAGCCGAGCTGGCCGAAGGCGTCGAGGATCTTCTGCTGGATCGGCAGCGGGTGCACGTAGACCGGGTCGAGGTCGCCCTTGTCCAGCGCACGGGCGATGGACACCTCGGTGCGCACGCCCATCACCATGCCGCGCAGCTGCTGCCCGTACGCCGTCGTCACCGGGGTCTCCCACGGCATGTCGATGCGGAACGGGATGGACAGCTGCTGACCCGGGTAGATCCGGGTCGGGCCGGCCACGGTCAGGCGGAAGAAGTCGCCGGTCGTCGAGTAGTCACCGCCGCCGCCCTCCACCTCCATGCGGGTGACCAGGGCGAGCGTGATGTGCTCGATGTCCGCTTCCTGAGTGCCGCCGGTGAGGTTGACCTGACCGGTCAGCGGTGCTCCCGGATAGGTGCTCGGGTTGCTCAGCACGGTGTCGACGCTCGGACCGCCGACGCCCATGGCGCCCAGCAACTTCTTGAAGACCACGATCTCTCCTGTGCTCCGTAGCCGGCTTCGTCGGAACGCTAGCAACGCCGCCTGGAGGAAGGCTGAGAAAGCCCACGACCAGCCGTTGTTGACGCGAAGCCTACGACTATCGTGCAAGGTCATGGAGCCAGTAGCGGTCTATCACCTCACCGACGTCACCGTCGGCCACGAGCCGAGTCACCCGGACGAGGTCGTCGCGGGCGAGCCGACCACCGGGGCGGTCACCGTCACCACCCTGGACGGGCTGGGCGTGGAGGTCGGCGTGTGGGAGATGAGCACCGGCGCGGTTCGTGATGTGGAGGCCGAGGAGGCGTTCCTGGTCCTGTCCGGCCGGGCGACGATCGAAACGGATTCGTCGACGACCACCGTCAAACAGGGCGATCTGGTACGCCTGGCCGCGGGCACCAAGACCGTCTGGACGGTGACCGAGCCGATCCGCAAGCTCTACGTCACCGGGATGTGAGAAAGGGCGGCTTCTCGCGTACGAAAAGCCGCCCTTGATCGTGAATTACTTGATCAGGCCGAGACCCTGCACCGCGGTCCGCTCCTCCTGGAGCTCGGCGACCGAGGCGTCGATCCGGGCGCGGGAGAACTCGCTGATCTCCAGGCCCTGGACGATCTCCCACTTGCCGCCCGTCGAGGTGACCGGGAACGAGGAGATCAGGCCGGCCGGCACGCCGTAGGAGCCGTCGGAGACGATGGCGGCCGACGTCCAGTCGCCCTCGGCGGTGCCGTTGACCCAGGTGTGCACGTGGTCGATCGCGGCGGAGGCGGCCGACGCGGCCGAGGACGCGCCGCGGACCTCGATGATCTCGGCGCCGCGCTTGGCGACCCGCGGGATGAACTCGTCGGCGAGCCAGGCCTGGTCGACCAGGTCCTTGACCGCTCGGCCGGCGGCCTCGGCGTGGAAGACGTCCGGGTACTGCGTGGCGGAGTGGTTACCCCAGATGGTGACCTTGCGCAGCTCGGCGACCGGGACCTGGAGCTTGGCGGCGAGCTGGGCGAGGGCCCGGTTGTGGTCCAGGCGGGTCATCGCGGTGAAGCGGTCGGCCGGGACGTCCGGCGCGTGCTGCTGGGCGATCAGGGCGTTGGTGTTGGCCGGGTTGCCGACCACCAGGACGCGCACGTCGGAGGCGGCGCCCGCGTTGATCGCGGCGCCCTGCGGGCCGAAGATGCCACCGTTCGCCTCGAGCAGGTCGCCCCGCTCCATGCCCTTGGTCCGCGGGCGGGCGCCGACCAGCAGCGCCACGTTGACGCCGTCGAAGGCGGCCTTCGGGTCGTCGAACACGTCGACGCCGGCGAGCAGCGGGAACGCGCAGTCGTCGAGCTCCATCGCGGTGCCCTGGGCGGCCTTGGTGGCGGCCGGGATCTCCAGCAGGCGCAGGCGGACCGGTACGTCCGCGCCGAGCAGGTGACCGGAGGCGATGCGGAACAGCAGCGCGTAGCCGATCTGGCCGGCTGCGCCCGTCACGGTGACGGTGACCGGTGTCTTAGTCATGAGTTTTTGTCTCCCGAGGTTGAGGCATATCGGCACCCGATCCGGACTCTATCCCTCGCGTTACGGGACGATGACGCGGATGCCGATGGATGTGACCTCACGCGTCACTTCCGGGCGACTCCCGCGTAAAGCGCCACCTCGGCCGGGGTGGGTCGTTCGGCCTGCTCGGGGCGCCAGTCGCAGGCCGCGACGAGCCCCGGCTCGACGAGCGCCAGCCCGTCGAAGAAGCGGGCCACCGCGGCCCGGTCGCGGGCCAGCGCGTCGACCTGGCCGGCCTGATACATCGCGTGGTACATCGCGGCGTGCTCGGGGCTGACGAAGTCCATGGTCGCGTGGGTGGCGACCAGGTAGCTGCCCGGCGGCGCGGCGGCCAGCAGCTCGCGGACCACGGCACGGGCCTGGTCGTCGCCGGTCAGGAAGTGCAGCACCGAGATCAGCAGGATGCCGACCGGCCGGTCGGGATCGAGCAGCTCGCGCACCTCGGGGGCGGCCAGGATCTTGCCGGGGTCGCGGAGGTCGGCGTCCACATACGTCGTGGCGCCGCCGATCATCAGGGCCCGGGCGTGCGCCAGGACCATCGGGTCGTTGTCGACATAGACGACCTTGGCGTCCGGGGCGACCGCCTGAGCCACCTCGTGCGTGTTGTCCGGGGCGGGCAGGCCGGTGCCGATGTCGAGGAACTGGCGGATGCCCGCCTCCGCGGCCAGGAACCGCACCGCACGCTGGTGGAAGGCACGACCCTCCCGCGCGGTGGTCCGCACGGCGGGATAGGCCGCCGCGATCCGATCCCCCGAGTCACGGTCGACCTGGAAGTGGTCCTTGCCGCCGAGCCAGTAATTCCAGCGGCGGGCCGGTGACACCGTGTGCGGATCCACCTGATCGCTCATCACATGGTCATCCTAACCGGATTTCCTCCACTGTGGACATCGATGGTTTTCTGGTTCGGCCTCGCGGGCATATCCTGCATCGGCGGACTCACAGAAAGGTGCAGCGTGGCCATTCTGGCGCCGCCCTACCGGCCCTTCTCCCCCGGCTTCCCGCCGCTCGACCCGGCGCGCGGGGACGGCGGCGCGACCATCGCGGTCACCTTGCGTTACGCGCCACTGGCGTTCCTGCTCGGGCTCTTCACCCCGATCCTGCAGATCGACGGCCACAACGTGCCGGCCGGCTGGGGACGGGTGACCACCCCGGTCGCGCTCGGCGAGCACCACGTGCACGTGCACGTGCCCTATCTGCTGCCGTCCCGGCTGGGCGCGGCCGAGACCACCGTGCTCGCGTTGCCGGGCAAGACCGCCGAGTTGGAGTACCGGGCGCCGCTGCTGGCCTTCCTGCACGGGGCGCTGGGACCGCCGCCGCAGAAGTACCCGGGCCTGATCATGGCCGTGCTCTTGCTGATCGTGACGGCGATCCTCGCGATCTGCGGCTGCGCCGGGCTCCTCAGTTCGGCCGGGCAGGACGACACGCCCACGGCCGCGGCCCGGTCCGGGCCGCATCACACCGCTTTCCGGTACGGCGAGTAGCCCCGCTTCGCGAACGGAAACGCCGGAGAAACCCCGCGGCCGTCAGGCTGTCGCCCATCGATGGTGCAACGCGGGGAGGAGACACCATGCCGGTGCCGCTGATCGACGAGCTGCCCTTCGACCTGGCCGAGCTGGTCCGGTCGACGCTGGCCGCACACCGTGCCGAGGCCGACGAGCACGACGTGGTGCTGCTGCACGCCATCGCGCCGGCGGTCGCGCTTGGGCACCCGGAGCTGGCCGGCCACCTGGTGACCAGCCTGGTCGAGAACGCCATCCGGAGCACCGAGCCGACGGGCTGGGCCGGGGTGACGGTCCGCAGCGACGCTCTGCGCGCCGTCCTCACCGTGGTGAACACCGGTCCGGCGACCGCCGGCGACCAGGTGCCGGCCATGGCCAGCCGGTCGGGGGCGATCGTCACCGTCACGCCGCGGCCCGAGGGCGGGCTGGTCGTCGAGGCGGCGTTCCCGGCGGCCCGGCACGTGGCGGATCGGCGCAGGGCACCCCTGTCTCCGCGGTCAGAACCCGGAACAGAAACTCCCGCACAGTGGTGACCAGTTCTTGTGCCATTTTCCGGCGTCGTCGGGGGCGTACCAGTCCGCGCCCTCCGCCGGTTCCATCGCCACCCACCGCAGGGGCGACTGCGGACCGCCGAGAGAGAGGGTGCGCGTCTCGCCGTTGACGGATGCGGTGATCGTGACGAAGCCGGTGTACGCGTGGTCCGGCTTGGATTTCACATGGATGGCGACGAGGTCCTGGCTCTTGTCGGCGAGCGCGACGGAGGCCGGCGGCATCGCCTCGGCCGGTCCGCTGTCGATCTCCGAGTCATCCCCGGTGGTCTCGACGACGGTGGTCGTCTGCTGCTGGCTGTCGATGGTGATGTCGTGGTGGTAGAAGAACCCGTCGCCGCCGAAGACGCACTTCACCCAGGTCCCCGAGCCCGGGGGGACCGCCTTGCGGGTGCCGAGGCTCACGGTCGCCCGGGTCAGCGTGACCAGGTCGGGAGTCCCGGCGGAGAGGACCACCGTCTTGCTGATGTCGGTCAGGTGGAAACGGTCGATCGAGCGGACCCAGGCCATGAAGCCCGCGTCGTAGCAGGACATCTCGCCGACGGTCCGCTCCGGCGGTGCGGGCAGCCGGTCCGGCGGCCCGTCGAACCAGAGATACCAGGGCGAGCCCTCCCGCACCTCGACATTGGCGATCTTCGGCGCCCGCGCCTCGCAGTGGATCACGTTGTTGACGCCGTTGGCGTTGCAGTCACCGGCGACACTTCCCCCGGCCTGCGCGTCGCCCGCGACACCGGCCGGCCCGTCCCGCAGTCGGGCCACCACGACAGTCGCTCCGGCGCCGGCCAGCAGGATGGTGGCCAGGGCGCTCGCGACGGCCCACCGGACCCGCTTGCGCGGCGGGCCCGACCCGGCCGGCACGTGCTCGCGCGGCTCCTCCGGTGACGTCACGCCTCGGCCCCCATCGTGTCGGTGTCAACAGGTGATCTGATTGCCGGAACCGACGGCGTTGCAGTCCCCGGACACCTCCGCCGAGATCCGCGTCTGCGGCGGCGCCGGCCGGGTCTCCCCGCCGTCGCCGGTGAACTGCAAAACGTCACCACGACGCCCACCACGGCGAGGACGGCGCCGACGCATTGCCACGCCGGGTCCCGGACGGCGGTCAGGACGCGCCGCCGGAGACTGCCGGCGGGCGCGCCGTCGTACTGATCCCCGGTTTCCCCCGCGTCCATCTGGTTCCGACGCCTCCCTCAGCCACCACCGAGGCGCCAGTATCGAAGACGTCGGCGCGTGATCGCCAGGAGCCCGCGCCGGGCCGGTGGGCCGATCCCACGATCGGGCCGGACGACGCACCGGAAGGATTCGCCCGTTCGGACAGGTAGGGGATCAACATGACTGACGGTGACGAACCGATCAGCGGGTACCGATGGCCGGTTTCGGCCACAAGGCTCTCGCTGTGAGTCTGCCACCGCCACAGGATCCCTGGTCGCGCCCGTCGGAGCCGTCGCCGGAACATGGGCCGCCGCCGTCTTACGGACCACCACCGGGCGGGCCCGGAGCGTCTTACGGACCACCGCCCGCTTACCCGGCAGCGCCGCAGTACCCGCCGACCATGCCCTACGCGCCGCCCGGCAGGCCGCCGTCCAGGTGGAAGCCGTGGCACAAGGTCACCCTCGGCGTGGTGGCGGCCCTCGGCCTCTGCGTGTGCGGCGTCGCGGCCTTCGCCCCGGACAGCCCGAAGACCCCGGCCGGACCGGAGAGCACCGCGGCCGCCCAGCAGGTCGCCGACTCCTCGACCGCTCCGGCGACCGAGGCCGTGGTCGCGACACCGACGGCCACGAAGACCACCACGCCGGCCGCCCCGAAGACGACCAAGCCGAAACCCGCACCCACCACGACGAAGCCCGTCTACTACGCCAACTGCGCCGCCGTCGAGGCCGCCGGGCTCTACGAGATCCGCAAGGGGCAGCCCGGTTACCGCAAGGCCCTGGACCGCGACGGCGACGGCGTGGCCTGCGAGGCCGACGACACCGAGCCGGCCGACGACGACACCGGTGACGACGACGGCGGCGACTCCGGCAGCGGCGGGACCGACCCGCGCTTCCGGACCTGCGCCGAGGCGAACGCCAACGGCTACGGCCCGTACCGCGAGGGTGTCGACCCGGAGTACGACTGGTATCAGGACCGCGACGGCGACGGCGAGGTCTGCGAGTAACGGTCCGCCACCGCCGCCGGCCGCTCCACCACCCGGCCGGCGGCCAGGTCCCCGGCGAGCCGCAGGTACTGCGCGTGGGTCCAGGCCAGCGGCGTCGCCGAGGTGCTCGGCGTGCCCAGCGGGCGGTACGGCGGGTACTGGTCCCAGACCTGCTCGGGCAGCATCCGGCTGGGTCCGGCCGCGCTCGCCAGGACGGCCAGCTGTGCCCGGGCCGCCCGGGCCGAGCCCGCGCCAAGCAGGTATTCGCCGCGTTCGCCGTTGAGCAGCGGCCAGGCGCGGCCCCGGGTGATCAGCGAGTCGGCCGGCAGCGGATAGTCCCACTGGCTGCCGTCGGCCTTCTCGCCGTACCCGTCGAACGACGCCCGGTGCCAGAACGGCCCGGCCGCGAGCTGGGCGTCGACCACCCGCAGCGAGTCGCCGAAGACCGGGTCTGCGGCCGGCAGCACGCCGAGCCGGGCGAGTTCCAGGAAGCCCGGGTCGACCACCCGCCGCTGGTCGACCCCGGACGGCCCGCTGTCCCCGATGTCGTAGGTGGTGCCCTGGTCCGGCTTGCCGTCCTTGGTCAGCCGCAGGAAATACGGTTTCGCCGAGTACGGCCCGGTGGTGGTCACCGTCCAGCCCTTGACCGCGGCCTGCCACCGGTCGGCGACCGCGAGGTAACGGGCGGCCGCCGCGGCGTCCCCGTTCGCCTCGGCGATCGACGCGGCGCAGACCAGGCCGGCGATCTCCGCGGCGATGGTGGCCGGCGAGTACCCGGACTGGTTCTCCCAGCGGTCCTGCGGGCTCCACGGCGCCCGGTTGCCGTCCTGCTCGAAGCCGATCAGGAAGTCGGCCGCGCGGCGCACGTGCGCCCAGGTCGCCGCGTCGGTGCGGCCCAGCTGGTAGGCGAGCACGATCGGCAGCCCGACCTCGTCCAGTTGCAGGCCGCCCCAGACCGGGGTGCCGTCCAGCCGCGAGTTCTGCGGGAACGACCCGTCCGGCTTCTGCTGCACGGTGAACAGGTAGTCGAGGGCCCGCTCGGCGCCGGCCCGGTCGCCGGCCGCCAGCAGCCCGGTCGCGATCTGGTAGAGGTCCCGGGCCCAGACCAGGTGGTACGGCCCGGACGGGTCGTCGCGCCCGAAGGCCCAGGGCGAGGCCGGCGCGGCCACGTAGGCGCCCCGGTGGGTCTTGTCCTCACTGGCCGCCAGGATCATCGCGGACACCCGCCAGAGCGTGCGGTCGGCGACCGACGGCGGCCGGCGCAGCCCGTCCAGGTAGTGGTGCCAGCCGGCCGCGTAGTCCCGGGCGATCGGGTCGAAGCCGCGCCGCAGACCGGCCCGGGCGCCGGCCAGCGCCGCGCCGGTGGACGGGCCGAAGGCGAGCGCGAGAGTGGTGTGCCGGCCGCTGAGCCGGCCGGTCTGCACCAGGTCCCCGGGCGCGCTGCTGGACGTCGAGCGGAAGCCGGGGGACGCCACCAGGGCGCTGGCCACGTCGCCGTCCACGGCCAGCAGGGCGTCGCCCTGCACGCTGCCGGTGTCGCCGCCCCGGCTGTTGCCCAGCGCCGGGTCGTAAACCACCTGGAGCTGGTAGCCCTTCGGGGCGCGGAACTCCACGTCGACGAGCACCGTCGACCGGTTCGGGTCGGTGGCGTACCGAAGGAGGATCTGCCATTTTCCGGACGGGCCGGACAGCCGCTGCGCGAAGCTGAGGCTGCGCTCGTCGGTCAGCCTGGTCTCGGCGGACGAGGGGCCGGAGACCACGAAACTCAGTGCGCGTGCGCTCGGCGTACCCAGATCGGGATAGAAGATCTCGCCGAGGCCGCCCGACTTCTGCACGGTGGCCCACACCTTGCTGCCGGTGCCGGCCGAGGTCACCAGGCCGGTCTTGTCCGCCGGCAGATATTGCGGAGTATCGCCGGGATCAGCGGAAACGCCGGCCAGCGGGGGCAGGGCAAGCAGGGCCGCCGCCAGGCCGCGGCCGATTCTCCGGTACGCCATGAGCCCGCCCATACCCCGATGACCGTCGATGAACCGTCACGGTTTCGCTTGCAGCTCATCGTGCAAAGCCCGCATCAGCTCCGCACTGGTGAACGGCTTCTCCAGCAGGTGCACGCCGACCGCGAGGGTGCCGTGGTTGGTCAGCACCGGCTGGGCATAACCGGACATGAACAGCACCTTCGTCCGGGGGTACCGGGTGGTGACCGCGTCCGCCAGGTCCTTGCCCAGCATCCCCGGCATGATCACGTCGGTGAGCAGCACGTCGATCCGGTTCTCGGCGGCCAGCCGCAGCGCCTCCTCGCCCCCGTTCGCGGTCAGCACGGTGTACCCGCCGCGCCGCAGGATCCGGCTGGTCACCTCGCGCAACGCGTCCTCGTCCTCGGCCACCAGCACCGTCGCCCCGTGCCCGGTCAGCCCGGCGGCCGTGTCCTCCGCGGTGATCTCCTGCGCCTGCACGTCGGTGACCGGCAGCAGGATGGTGAACGTGGTCCCGATCCCCGGCTCGGAGTAGATCTGCGCCGTCCCGCCGGCCTGCGTGATGATCCCGTAGACGGTGGCCAGCCCGAGCCCGGTCCCCTGCCCGCTCGGCTTGGTGGTGAAGAACGGCTCGAACGCCTTGTCGATCACCTCCTTGGGCATGCCGGTGCCGGTGTCCGAGACGCGCAACCTCAGGTAACGGCCGATGCTCAGGCCGGCCCGGGCGGCCGAGTGGTCCGCGTCGACCCGGACCTCGGCGGTGTCGATGGTGAGCCGGCCGCCGGTCGGCATCGCGTCCCGGGCGTTCACCGCCAGGTTCACCAGCACCTGCTCCAGCTGGCCCGGGTCGGCCATCACGGCGGGCAGCGCGTCGGCCGTGCGTACGGTGAGGGTGATGTGTTCGCCGAGCGACCGCTCCAGCATCTGGTGGACCTCGGTCACCACCGTGTTGAGGTCCAGCGGTCGCGGCCGGATCACCTCCCGCCGGGCGAAGGCGAGCAGCTGGTGGGTCAGGTCGCTGCCGCGCCGGGCGGCCCGGGCGATCTGCTCGGCGTCGGCGGCCGGCGCGCTGCCGGCCGCGTCCTCGATGATGAACGCCGCGTAGTTGAGGATCACCGCGAGCAGGTTGTTGAAGTCGTGCGCGATGCCGCCGGCCAGCTGTCCCAGGCTCTCCAGGCGCTGTGCCTGCTGCATCCGGGCCTCCAGCTTCTGCCGGTCGGTCTCCTCGCGCAGCCGGCGCCGCTCGGCCTCGGCGGCCAGCCGGTCGGTGATGTCCCGGACCGCGGCCACGGTGATCACGCCGGTCTCGGTGTGCAGCGCGCTGCACGCGATGTCGACCGGCAGCTCGGCGCCGTCGCTGCGGATCGCCCGGCGTTTGGCCCAGCGTTGCTCGCCGTCCCCGGTGCGCTCGGTGTCCAGCGGGGTGGAGTCGCCGCCGGTGCGCAGCACCGCGGAGACCCGCGGCAGCCCGTCCGGCAGCAGCCGGGACACCGGGGTGTCGATCAGGTCGTGCCGGCGGTGCCCGAACAGCCGCTCCGCCTCGGCGTTGACCAGCACCACCGCGCCGGCCTCGCCGACGCCGAGCAGCGCGTCCGGGGCCGCGTCCAGGATCGCCTGGACCCGGGCCTCGGTGCGTTCCCGCTCGGTGATGTCCCGGGTCGTGGTGGTGGTGCCGAACATCGTGCCGCGCTCGTCGACCAGCGGTGAGATCAGCGTGTTGACCACGATGACCTGGCCGGTGGCGGTGAGCCGGGCGGCCCGGTACCGGTCCACCCGGCCGCCGAGCCGGATCAGGGTGCGGATCTGTTCCTCGTCGGAGCGCCGGTCGGGCGGGATGATCCGGTCGATCGGCCGGCCGATCATGTCGGCGGCGGTGAACCCGTAGAGCAGCTCGGCGCCCGGGTTCCAGGACAGGACCAGGCCGTCCAGGTCGGTGGTGACGATCGCGTCGTGCGACGACTGGACCACGGACGCGAGGAGGGCGCGGGTCCGGGCCGCCTCGCGCTGCGCGGTGTCGTCGCGCAGGACCGAGGTGACGTACGTCTGCCCGTCCGCCCCCTGCACCGCGGAGAGCGAGATCTCCACCGCGAAGATCGTTCCGTCCCGCCGCAGCCCGCGCAGCGGCAACCGGCGCAGCGGCCGGTGCGCGCCGGAGAGGTAGCGGGCGCGCTGCCCGGGGTGCCGGTCGCGGACCTCCGCCGGCACCAGCAGGTCGACGGAGTGGCCGACCAGGTCGCCGGGCGGGTATCCGAACATCTCGTGGGCGCGGCGGTTGGCGATGGTGATGGTGCCGTCCGAGCGGCTGATGACGATCGCGTCCGGGGCGGTGTCGATCAAGAGCCCGGGCAGGGCGTCACGTGACTCCACCACGACCTCCATCCCAAACTACGATAATCCCAGATTTTTCGTGCGGACTGGGTAAAAAGTGAATTATGGGAATCGACCCGAACAAGCCCAGCGCGGCCCGCATCTACGACGCCTTCCTGGGCGGGACGCACAACTTCGCCGCCGACCGGGTGGTCGCCACCCGGGCCGTCGAGCTCGTCCCCGACATCCCGGAGATCGCCCGCGCCAACCGGGCCTTCCTGCGGCGGGCGGTCCGGTTCGCCCTGTCCCGCGGCATCGACCAGTTCCTCGACCTGGGCTCCGGCATCCCCACCGAGGGCAACGTGCACGAGATCGCCCAGGCGATCGACCCGGGCGCCCGGACCGCCTATGTCGACGTCGACCCGACCGCGGTGCTGTACGCCCGGGACATGCTCGCCGCGGACCCGAACACCGTGGTGATCCAGGCCGACCTCCAGGAGCCCGGCACGGTGCTGGCCGCGCCCGCGCTGCGGGACCTGATCGACCTGTCGCGGCCGGTCGCCGTCCTGATGATCGCGGTGCTGCACTTCGCGCCGGACAGTCCCCGGCTGACCGCCGCGCTGCGCGATTACCGGGCGGCGGTGGCGCCGGGCAGCCTGCTCGCGATCTCGCACACCACCGGCAGCGGCGCCGACCCGGCCGCGCTGGAGCGGATCGCCGACCTGTACAACCGCACCGGGACGCCGCTGGTGCTGCGCGACCGGGCGCAGGTGGCCGGACTGTTCGAGGGCTGGGAACTGGTGGAGCCGGGCGTCGTCTTCTGCCCGCAGTGGCACCCGGACCCGGAGGACCCGCCGGAGGCCGACCCGGCCCGGCTGCTCATGCTGGGCGGCGCCGGGCTCGCGCGGCACTGAGGTCGCTGTCCGCCGGACGGTCGCCGCCGTCGCACTCGTCCTCCGGCTCCAGGTCCATCAGGTCGAGCAGGTCCGGGCCGGAGTGACCGGTGTCGACCGTGCCGCCGATCAGGCCGAGCGCGGCGGCACAGTTGCGGCCGTACCCCTGCACCATCCGGTCCACCCGGGTCGGGTGACCGCAACGGCGGCACGGCCGCATCCGCGCCGGAGGTAGATCAGACACCCCACCAGTATCGGTGGACCGGCCGGGGAACGCAGGCGGTCACCCCTCGCCGACCGCCTTCGCGAGCTCGTCCTTGGTCATCGAGGACCGGCCCGGGATGTCCTGCTCCTTCGCCTTCTCGTAAAGCTCCTGCCGGGTGGCCGGGTGCTCCTCGGCGGGCAGGCCGCCGGTCGTCGCCGCCAGGAACCGCTGCCCCATCTCCTCGCGCTCCGCGTCGCTGAGCCGGTCGGCGAGGACCGGCAGCAGGTCCTGCTCCTCCTCCTCGACGTGGTGCCGGAGCTCGCCGGTGATCGCCGCGAGCGTGCCGTCCCAGCCGGGGTCGTCGGGGCTGCCGTCGAGCAGGTTGCGCAGCATCTCCTCGATCTGGTGGTGCTCCTCGACGCCGTCGCGCACCTCCTCGCCGGTCTCGGCCGCCTTGGCGCGGATGGTCGGGTAGACGAAGTCCTCCTCCGCCTCGGAATGCGGCAGCAGCATCTTGGCGATCTCCTGAAGGATCGCCAACTGGTCGTTCTCCTCCGAAGCCGCCTGCTCCAGCAGCGCGTCGACCTTCTGGTGCTGCTCCTTGATGATCTCCACGATGTCCGGCACGGAACCTCCTCGATAGTGGGTACGCGAGCCGGAGATACCCCGCCTGCCAGGAAACACTCAACTTCCGGGGGATAGCGTCCGAACGATTGATCTTCAGGAGAGGGGTGGCGGGTGCCGGCGTTCCTGGTGTTCCGCGTGACCGCGATCGCCGAGGCGTTCTCGTGGACCGGCCTGCTGGCCGGGATGTATCTGAAGCACGTCTCGCACACCACCGACGCCGGGGTGTGGCTGTTCGGCCGGATCCACGGCGCGCTCTTCGTGGCGTACCTTGCGGCCACCCTCTGGGCCGCCCGCGCCGAACGCTGGTCGTTCTGGCGCACCGGCTTCGCCCTGGCCGCCTCGATCCCGCCGCTCACCACGCTGATCTTCGAGCGCTGGGTGACCAAGCGCCGCCCGGCCCCGGAGCCGGCCCCGGCCACCGTCTGAGGCCCGGCACGGCGAAGGGCGCGCCCGCATGGACGCGCCCTTGCCACGTGGGCTACTTGACGGCGATCGGGTTGACCGGGCTGCCGACCGCCCCGGTGACCGGCAGCGGCGCGGCGGTCAGCCAGAACTCGTAGACCCCGTCCGCCGCACAATCCGCGGCCAGCTCGTCCGGATCCCACATCTCCCCGAGGAACAGGCCGATGTGCGGGATCGCCACCTGATGCAGCGGCTGGAACGCGTCGTCGAACTCGTTCGGCCGGACCTCGAAACCCCAGGTGTCGGTCGCGATCGCGGCGATCTCGGTCCGGTGCAGCCAGTCCGCCGTGGTGAACGACAGCCCCGGGGCCGCGCCACCGGCATAGTCGCCCCACCCGTCCCGGCGCACCCGGGACAGCTGCCCCGTGCGTACCAGAACAATGTCGCCCCGGCCCACCGCGGACGTCGCGCCCTGCCGCGCGATCGTCGCCGCCAGATGCTCCTCCGTGATGGCGAAGCCATCCGGCAGCTCGCCGCCGGCGCCGAGCGCGCGCCCGACGTCGAGCAGCACCCCGCGCCCGGCGATCACCGAGGCGACCGTCTCGATGCCGGTCACGCCGTCGCCGAGGCTGGTCACCACCTTCTCCGCCGGGCGCCCGTTCCAGGCCCTGCCGTGGTCGAAGATGTGGCCGAGCCCGTCCCACTGGGTGGAGCACTGGAGCGGCATCGAGATCACGTCGTCGGCGCCGCCGATCCCGTGCGGGAAGCCCTGCACGCCGGCGACCGCGTCGGTGCCGGTGTCCAGCATCGTGTGCACCGGGTTGGTGCGCCGCCGCCAGCCCTTCTGCGGCCCGTTCGCGTCGAAGGACTGCGCCAGCGAGAAGGAGACACCGCGGCGCACCAGGCCCGCCGCACGCGCGCGGTGCGCCGGGGTCAGGAAGTTCATGGTTCCCCGTACGTCCTCGGCACCCCACCGCCCCCAGTTGGAGCAGCGCTTGGCGGCCGCCGCGACGGCACCCTCGGGATCCGTGCGATCGATCATGCGAAGACGTCCGTGATCCAGTCGGCGATGTAGGTCTGCACGTGCGCGAAGTGGTCCAGCCCGATGTGCTCGGCGCCGCCCTCGGCCGGCGTGAAGATCCGCAGGTCCCGCCGGGGCGCGTTGACCGCCTGCTCGTAGGAGCGGTACGCGTACTGAAGCGGGATCTGCCGGTCGTTCTCCCCGTGCGCGATCAGGAACGGCACGGTGATCTTCTCGACCACGCCGTCGAGGTTGACCGCCTCGGCCTTGGCGATGAAGGTGTCCAGGTCGGTCTCGCCCCACACCCAGAGCACGTGGTCCCAGTAGTGCGGGACCGGGTTCTCGCCCTCGCGCTCCAGCCGGCGCTTCTGCACCGCGCCCCAGTCGTGGTTGGCGCCCCAGGCCACGCAGAGCGCGAGCCGTTTCTCGAACGCGGCGGCGCGCGGCGCGTAGTAGCCGCCGAGCGACCAGCCGACCAGGCCGATCTTGTCGGCGACCACGTCGTCCCGGGTGAGCAGGTAGTCGACGCAGGCGCGCGCCCAGTCCTCGGACTCCACCCGGCTGGTCAGGCCGAGCAGCCGCAGCGCCTCGCCGCTGCCGGGGGTGTCGACCATCAGCGTGGAGATGCCGCGAGCCGCCATCTCCTGAGGGAAGCCGGAGGCGTACATGTGCTCCTTGGTGGAGTCCAGCCCGTTGAACATGATGATCACCGGCGCGCTCTCCGCGGCCTTCGTGAAGTACGCCGGCAGCAGCGCACCCTCGAACGGGATCGCCACCCGGCTGGTCGCCGGGTCGATCAGGTCGAACGCCTTCTGCTGGAGTTCCAGGCAGCGGCGGTAGAAGACGTTCCGGTCCGGCTGCTTGGCGCTCTGCATCCGCTCGGCCTGGGCCAGGTAGTTGGTGGCGCGCAGGTACTTCTGCCCCGCGGTGCGCGGGTGGCCGGCCGCCTCGTCGGCGGCGGCCTGGGTGGCCAGGTCCTCGGCGACCGCCGCCCAGGAGGCCAGGAACTCCTTGGTGCCGACGTCGGCGCCCTGGGCGCCCAGCTCGCGGATCGGGCGGCAGGCGCGGTCGACCTCGTCGATCAGGCCGCCGCTGTTCAGGGTGGCGACCACGCCCAGGTTCCAGACGTAGTTGCCGGGGAAATACTCGAACATCACTGCCTCTCTGCGCGAGCTTTCGCCGCGTCGCGACGCCGGACCGCCGCCAACGGCCGCCCAGCTTGTCCGGAAATAACGCGATTTACCAGGTTTCCGATGCCTTCGACGGTCAACGTCACCTCGTCACCGTCCTTCAACGGCGGCGGATCCTGCGCCCCACGACGGCCCCACAGCTCGGCCAGGCAGCCGCCGTTGCCCACGGTCCCCGACCCGAGCACGTCACCGGGCTTCACCACGCTGTCCCGCGCGGCATAGGCGAGCATCGTCTCGAACGTCCACCCCATGTTGCTGAGCAGATCCCGGCCCACCTCGACGCCGTTCACGCTCGCCGAGCACCAGAGATCGAGAAAACCGTCCTTTCGGTACGGCTCCAGCTCATCCGCCGTCACGATCCACGGCCCGAGGCTCGAGGCGAAATCCTTGCCCTTGGCCGGCCCGAGGCTCACCCGCATCTCGCGGCTCTGGAGGTCCCGCGCCGACCAGTCGTTGAAGATCGTGTAGCCGAAGATCGTCCCGCCGGGCCCGGCGACCGCGGCCACCTCCAGCTCGAAGTCCCGGGCCACCGACGCGGGCGGGAACGGGATGTCGTCGCCCGGCCCGTAGATCGCGTGCGGGTTGGTGAAGTAGAACGTGGGCGCGTCGTACCAGGCCTCGGGCACCCCGGCCGAGCCGTCGACGCTGCGCCGGACGCCCTCGACGTGCTCCTCGAACGCCACGAAGTCCCGCACCGACGCCGGCCGCAGCGGCGCCAGCAGACGCACCGCGGCCAGCGGCACACCCGGCTTGGTGCCGACGTTGTCCAGGCCACGCTCGATGACCTGGAGGGTGGAGAGGTCGTCGACGAACGGCCGCACCTCGTCCCCGGCGAGGATGCCCGACTTCTCCCGGCCGTCGTGCCGGTAGCTGACGATCCGCATCAGACCGGCGGCGCGACGAAGATGCCGCGGTCCACGTCGTTGAACGACTGCTTGGCGACGAACTCGTTCATCGGGTTCGCCGTGCCCCACTGGTCGCTGACCATCGGGTCGGAGAAGTCGTAGAGGTGCGGGTGCCAGCTGTCCTCGTCGAGTTCCTCCAGCTCGGTGGTGTACTCGATGGTGTTGCCGTGCGGGTCGAGGAAGTAGCTGAAGGTGTTGTTCCCGGCCATGTGCCGGCCCGGCCCCCACACCTTCTCGACGCCGCCGCGCAGCAGCCGGCCGGTGCCGCGCATGTACTCGTCGATGCCGCGCATCTCGAACGACGCGTGGTGCAGCGAGACGTGCGGCCCGCGGGCGATCGCCAGGCTGTGGTGCCACTTGTTGGTGCGCAGGAACCACATCATCGAGCCCATCCGCGGGTGCATCAGGGTGTCGGAGAGCGCGAAGTTCAGGTGGTCGCCGTAGAAGGCGACGGTCGCCTCCGGGTTCGGCGAGTTGATCACCACGTGCGAGAGCTTGACCGGGACGGACTCGCCCTCCTCCAGCTTGCGATGCTTGCGGACCTCGACATCGCAGGACACTTCGACGGTACGGCCGTCCAGGTCGAAGAAGCGGAAGCCGTACCCGCCGCCCGGGGTCAGCAGCGCGCCCGGCTCGCTGACCAGCGTGACGCCGGCCCGGCCCAGGCGCTCGGCCAGCGCGTCGACGTCGGCCCCGCTCGCCGCGCCGAAGGCGATCAGGTCGAGCCGCTTCTCCGCCGCCTTGCGCAGCCGCACCGAGTACTGCTCCGGCGAGCCGGCCGCGGCCAGGAACGCGATGCCCTCGTCGGTGGTCTCGGCGTCCAGCCCCCACATGGTCGTGTAGAACTCGAGCTGCTTGTCGTAGTCCGGCACGGCCAGGTCCACGTGCCGCAGGTGGGTGATCAGTCGTTCGTCGTTGCTCATGACCAGTCCTTTCAGGCCGGCTCGGCGACGAGGTGGGAGATCCGGGCCATCAGGCCCGGGACGTCGCCGCGCTCGTGGGCCAGCAGCCAGCGGCACAGTTGCAGGGAGGCCTCGACGACCTCCGTGGCGCGCGGGAGCCGCCGCGCGGTGAACTCGGTCCACAGCTCGTCACTCAGCGCGTCGTCCCGGAGCAGCAGCTCGGCGAGGACCACGGCGTCCTCCAGGGCCTGGGCGGCGCCCTGGGCGAGGGTGGGCGGGCAGCTGTGCGCGGCGTCGCCGATCACCACCACCCGGCCCCGGTGCCACGGCCCGTCGAGCACGTGGCTCTCGAACGCGGTGTAGTTGACCCGGCTCGGGTCGGTCAGCTGCTCGCGGATCTCGTCCCACGGCCCGTGGTAGGCCTGCGACAGCCCCCGCATCGTCTCCAGGGCCTGCTCGGGGCTGAGGCTGAACCGGTCCTGCGCCCGCTCGACCAGGTAGGCGTAGATGCTGTCCGGGCCGGTCGGGCAGTACCCGGCGATGTAGGCGGGACCGCCGTAGAACAGGTCGGTCCGGGTGATCGACTCCGGCCGCCGGCTGAACGTGCGCCAGATGCCCATGCCCACCGGCTGCGGCTCGACGTCGATCCCGACCGCACGGCGCGTCCAGGACCGCAGGCCGTCGGCGCCGATGACCAGGTCGTACCGTCGGATGTCGCCGTCGGTGAAGGTCACCGTGACCGCATCGCCGTCCTGTTCCAGAGCGGTCGGCTGCGTCCCGAATCGGACGGCCGCACCGGCCTCCTCGGCGCGCTTGAGCAGGATCCGGGCCAGGGTCGGCCGGTACATGCCCAGCGTGGCCGGCAGGTCCGGGCCGCCGGTGCGGATGTCGGTGAGCTCGGCGATCAGCGTGCCGGCCGGGTCCGGGGCGCGCAGGCCCAGGGTGTCGAACGCGTATCCCTCGGCGCGCACCTGGTCCCAGACGCCGAGCCGGCGCAGCACCCGCAGCGCGTTGCCCTGCAACGTGATCCCGGAGCCGAGAGCGGAGACGTCGGGCTTCAGGTCGATCAGGTCGACCGCGACTTGCTGTTCCGCTAGCAGGATCGCCGCGGCGGCGCCGGCCGCGCCCCCACCGACGACCAGAACGTTACGAACTGCTGGCACGGCGGTTTCCCTTCCGTTTCGTGTGACTGGGACCACTGTCACGTGCGGCGAGGTTATTACGGAAGCTCGACTTGGTGATGCTCACCATCGCCCAGGCTTATAGTGGCGCCATGGCGGTCGACCGGGTGCTGGCCAACCTCGATCTCAATCTGCTGGTGACGCTCGACGCCCTGCTCCGCGAGCGGAACGTGACCCGCACGTCGGAGCACCTGGGCGTCAGCCAGCCGGCGGTCAGCGGCGCCCTGGCCCGGCTGCGCCGCCACTTCGGCGACCCGCTGCTCACCCGGGTCGGCAACCGGTACGAGCTGACCCCGCTCGCGGCCCGGGTCGCGGTGCTGACCGGACCGGCCCTGGCCGGGGTGCGCCGGGTCTTCGACTCGACCGCCGAGTTCGACCCGTCCCGGCTGGACCGCGAGTTCACCCTGGTCGTCTCGGACTACGCGGCGACGATCCTGGGTCCGCTGGTGGCCCGGGAGCTCGCCCGGCTCGCGCCCGGCGTCCGCCTGCGGCTGGAGCAGACCACGCCGTACGCCGTGGACCACGCCGAAGCCACCCTGCGCGCCGCCGACGGCCTGATCGTCCCGCACGGCTTCGTCACCGACCTGCCCTATCGAGACCTCTTCGAGGACCGCTGGGTGTGCATCGTGTCCGACGACCATCCCGAGGTGGGCGACACGCTCACGCTGGAGCACCTCGGCGCGCTGCCCTGGGTGATGTACGTCGACCGGCCCACCGCGTTCGCCCCCGCCGCCCGCCAGTTGCGGATGCTCGGCATCGAGGCCCGGGTGGACGCCGCGGTCGACGGTTTCGTGCAGATGCCGTTCCTGGTCGCCGGCACCCGCCGGATCGCGCTGCTCCAGGAGCGCCTGGCCCGGCTGCTCGCCCCGGTCGCCGGGGTGCGGATCTTCGACTGCCCGTTCGACGTGGTCCCGGTGGCCGAGGCGTTCTGGTGGAACCCGATGTACCGCACCGACCCGGCACACACCTGGTTCCGCGAGCTGCTGGTGAACGCGGCCGGCTCGCTGCGCCATCAGCCCGGCTGATACCAGTTATCAGCGGATCCGGGCTTCCGTGATGGGACGGCGTCTGCCCACTATTCAGGTCCGCCGGATGTGACCTGGACCACCGGCTTCTCCTCCTCCGGAAGGCCCTCCCATGCCCGAAGCCGTCCTCCAGCGCCGCGCCGGCGCCGGCCAGCTGGTGCTGCTGCTGGCCGGCAGCTGCCTGTCGGTCCTCGGCGCGGTGCTGATCGCGCCGGTTCTGCCGCAGATGACCGACCACTTCGCCGGGGTCGCCGGCGCCGACGTGCTGGTCCCGATCGTGCTCACCGTACCGGCCCTGGTGATCGGGCTGACCGCGCCGTTCGCCGGGTTCGTCGTGGACGCGCTGGACCGCAAGCGCCTGCTGATCGCCGCCATGATCGGGTACGCGATCTGCGGCACCGCTCCGCTCTACCTGGACTCGCTGCCGGCCATCATCGGCTCCCGGGTCCTGGTCGGACTCTGCGAGGCGGCCATCATGACCTGCTGCACCACGCTGATCGCGGACTACTGGTCGGGCCGGCAGCGCAGCCGCTACCTCGGTCTCCAGACACTGCTCGCCTCGGTCTCGGCGACGATCTTCCTGGGCGTCGGCGGCGCGATCGGCGCGTCCGGCTGGCGTGCGCCGTTCTGGCTCTACACGGTCGCCCTGGCCCTGGCCGTGCCGATGTCCCTGCTGATCTGGCAGCCCGTCGCCGCCGCCTCCACAACCACCCCGGCCCCGCCGCCCGGTGCGCCCTCCCTCGCCCCGCCGGCCGGCGCGCTCTCAGCCGCCCCGCCGGGCGGTGCGCTCGCAGTCGCCCCGCCGCCCGGCGCCAAACCGAAGCTCCCGCCGCTCCCCTGGCGGCAGCTCCGCACCCCGTGCCTGGTCACCCTGGCCGGCGGCATCGTCTTCTACGCGCTGATCGTCGAATTGTCCTTCGTTCTCGACGAGGTCGGCGTCACCGAGACCGCCACGATCGGCGCCCTCAGCGCCTTGATGTCACTCGCCACGGCGATCGCGGCCGGCTCGTTCGCCAGGTTGTCGGCCCGCACGCCGCGCCAGCTGCTGCCGATCGCTTTCGGACTCGCCGCCCTCGGCTTCCTGATCATCGCGGCCACCGAGGCGGTCCCGGTGATCACCCTCGGGGCGGTCCTGACCGGCGCCGGCACCGGCCTGCTGCTGCCCACGCTGCTCACCTGGGCCACCAACAGCCTCACCTTCGAGGAACGCGGCCGGGGCACCGGCCTGTGGACCGGCACCCTGTTCGTCGGCGAGTTCCTCTCCCCGGTCCTGATCAACGGCCTGAGCGCCGCGGCCGGCGGCCTCCGCCCGGCGCTGGGCATCCTCGGCGTCCTCACCGTGATCCTCGCCGCGGCGATGCCCGTCATCGTCCCGCGCACCGCCCCCGCGCTGAACGTCACCACCGACTAGCCCCAACAGTCCAGCTGGCCGCCACGGCCCCATCACCGCCCGAGATAGGGCCATGAGCACCAGCCCAGAAACCTCGGCTGGCCACCACGGCCCTATCACCGCCCCGGAAAGGGCCATGAGCACCAGCCCAGGAACCTCGGCTGGCCACCACGGCCCCATCACCGCCCGAGATAGGGCCATGAGCACCAGCCCAGAAACCTCGGCTGGCCACCACGGCCCCATCACCGCCCGCAATAGGGCCATCAGCGCCAGCCCGGGGAACTCGGCTGGCCGCCACGGCCCTAACACTGCCCCGGATAGGGCCGTGGCGGCCAGCCCAGGAACCTCGGCTGGGCTCCACGGCCCTATCACCGTCACGGAAAGGGCCGTGGGCGCCAGCCGGGGACTGCGGGCCGGGGTGGAGGGTGAGCGTCAGGACGCGGGCAGATACGCCCGACCGGCGCCGTACGTACTCCCGGCCCGGTCCCGTTCCAGCCACCCGGTCTCGACCAGCATCCGGCGGACCGCCGCCACGTCCTCGGCCACCACCGCGATCCGCCGGTTCACCTCGTCCTCGGTGAGCAGGTCGTCGACCGCCAGGAACCGGGCGAGCAGCTCCGCGATCTGTTCGTACCGCTCACTGAGCGTCGGCGGCAGAGCGATCAGCCGCCCGTGCGCGAAGAAGCTCTTGAGCTGCGGATACTCCCTCAGCAGCGGCGCGATCGGCAGCGTCGAGACCAGCGCCTGCGCCGCCTCGCGCAGCACCTCCGGCTTGGCCCGGTAATACCCGTCGCCGCTGCCACTGGCGAGCCCCAGCCCGGCCAGCCGGCCCAGCGCCTCACCCGCCTCCGGCTTGGAGATGTCCAGGTGGAAGGCCATCTCGGCGAGGGACGACCCCTCGCTCCCGCGACGCACCAGCTCGGCGAAGGCGCGCAGGCGGGCGGGGTTGGACAGCTGGGTCAGGAGTTCGGCGGCACGGGCCGCTTCGGCGGACATCCCCACAACCTAGGAACCTCGCGGGTGACCGGCATCCGATTTTCCGCTCACATTGACTTATCTCGATCACCGAGGCACGCTGGGCGCCACAGCACGCACGTGAGCACACGCGGGCACCGCGGAGGCCTGGGCAGCCTCCGACGTCCCCCGCAGCCCGGCCGTCGCCACCGGCGGCCCCTGAGCTCAGGAGTGCTGAGTTCGCATGACGACTCATGTCGTACGCAAGAAGTTCTTGATCTCTGCTGTGATCGCGGCCCTGGTGGCCACCCTCGCCGTGCTGGTCACACCGACCTCCCCCGCCGCGGCGCACGGCAACGTGATCGGCCCGGCCTCGCGCAACTACGGTTGCTTCCAGCGCTGGGGTGACAAGTTCCAGGCGCCGGAGATGGCGACCGAGGACCCGATGTGTTACCAGGCCTGGCAGGCCGATCCGCAGGCGATGTGGAACTGGAACGGACTGTTCCGCGAGGGTGTGGCCGGCAATCACCAGGCCGCCATCCCGGACGGGCAGCTGTGCAGCGCCGGCAAGACGCAGAACGGCCGGTACGCCGCGATGGACGCGATCGGCGACTGGAAGGCGACGACCGTCGCCAACTCGTTCACGCTGAACCTGTTCGACGGGGCTCGGCACGGCGCCGACTACATCCGGGTCTACGTCACCAAACCGTCCTACAACCCGGTCACGACCGCGCTGAAGTGGTCCGACCTGGACCTCGTCAAGGAGGTGCCGAACACTCCCGCGGCGCAGTGGACCGAGCAGCTCAGCAACGGGGTGCAGATGGACATCCCGGTGAGCCTGTCCGGACGGTCCGGCCGGGCCGTGGTCTACACGATCTGGCAGGCCAGCCACCTGGACCAGTCCTACTACTTCTGCTCGGACGTCAATTTCAGCGGCACGACGTCCCCGTCGCCGACCTCGCCCTCGCCCACCTCGCCCTCACCCACCTCGCCCTCGCCGACGGCGAGCACGCCGGCTCCCTCGGGCGGGTGCAGCGCGGCCGTCTCCGTCGCCTCGCAGTGGTCCGGCGCCTACCAGGCGACCGTGACGGTGACGGCGGGCGCCGCGGCGGTCAAGGGCTGGGCCGTGACGCTCACCTACGGCGCGGCGCAGACCGTGCAGCAATCCTGGAACGCGACCGTGCTGACCAGCGGAAACCAGATACAGGCGTCGAACGCGAGCTACAACGGCGCCTTGTCGGCCGGCGGCTCGGCGACGTTCGGTTTCATCGCCACCGGAACGCCCAGCACCCCGGCCGTCACCTGTTCGGCGGTCTGACCCCTCCCCGGGGCGCGCAATAGTTGCTACAGTGCGGTGAACTGGGAGCGCTCCCAGCGCAAGCTCCGATCCGAAATGGAGGCGCAGCAATCCCCCGCGTGAACCTCACGTAGTGCTGCCACACCATGGACGGGGAACGAGGCAGCCCCACCTCGCTCCCCGTCCCACCCTTGACCGACCGCCTGGGTTAGGCTGCCCTAACCTCTAACAGGCGGGTGGAGATGGCGCAGCCGGAATCGCTGTCGGATTTGCTCAACGGGCGGCGTGCCGCCGTCGACGCGTCATGGCCCGCGGTCGGCTTCCTGGCCGGTTGGCTGGCCTTCCACACCATCGGGGCCGGCATCGCCGGCGCGCTGCTCGCCGCCCTCGGCGTGGTCGCCTGGCGCCTGCGCCGCGGTGACAAGCCCCGAGCCGTCCTGATCGGCCTGCTCGGCGTCTGCGTGGCCGCGCTGATCGCCCTGCGCACCGGCAAGGCCGAGGACTTCTTCCTGCTCCAGATCCTCACCAACGGCGCCAGCGTCCTGGTCTGGACGATCAGCATCGTGATCCGCTGGCCGCTGCTGGGCGTGGTCGTCGGCGCCGTCCTGGGCCAGCGCACCCGCTGGCGCCGCGACCCCGAGCTGCTCCGGGCCTACTCCCGGGCCAGCTGGATCTGGGTCCTGCAATACGTCATCCGGGTCGCGGTCTTCCTCCCCCTTTACGCCGCCGGCGAGCCGGGCGCCCTGGCCGTCGCCCGCATCGTCCTGAGCTGGCCGCTGGTGGCCGCCTGCCTCGCGGCCAGCTGGTGGGTCATCCGGCGCACCCTCCCGGCGGAGCACCCCGGCCTCCGCCATCCGGTGCTCCAGAAATAATTCGGAACCGGTGTCCGAACCGGGTCTGCCCGTTCGAGGTCAAGGTAAGACCACGAACCAGGGAGAACCCGATGACCACGCAGACCATCACCTCGGACAGCATCGGCCGGCAGTGCTCGCCGGCCACCCGGATCACCCGCTCGCTGCTCGGTTACGGCGTCATCGCCGGACCGTTCTACGTCACGGTGAGCCTGGCGCAGGCTCTGACCCGGGACGGTTTCCGGCTGGACAAGCACGCGTGGAGCCTGCTGGAGAACGGCAGCCTCGGCTGGATCCAGATCACCAACTTCCTCCTCACCGGCCTGATGACCATCGCCGCGGCCGCCGGGCTGCGCCGGGCCATGACCACCGGACGGGGACACCGATGGGCGCCCCGGTTGATTACCGTGTACGGGGTGAGCATGCTCGGCGCCGGGATCTTCACCGCCGACCCGGCATCGGGTTTCCCGGTCGGAACACCGGAGATCACCACCGTGAGCGGCCACGGCATGCTGCACTTCGTCGCCGGCGGGATCGGCTTCCTCTGCCTGATCGCGGCGTGCCTGGTGCTCGGCTCCCGGTTCGCGCGGACCGGCCGAGCGGCGCTGGCCTGGTTCTCCCGGGTGACCGGCATCGTGTTCCTGGCCGCGTTCGCCGGGATCGCCAGCGGCTCGCACGGCCCGGTCACCCCGGCCTTCGTCGCCGCGGTGCTGCTCGTCTGGGCCTGGCTCGCGACCGTCTGCGTCCACTTCTCCCGCTCGGCTGTCTGAGCAGCGTCCTCCTCGAAGGGAATCGACCATGCGATACCTGATCATGCTCAAGGCCGTTCCGCCCCCGGCCCCGCCGCCGCCGGCCCTGATGGAGGCGATCATGAAACTCGGCGCCGACGCCACCGCCGCCGGAGCGCTGCTGGACACCGCGGGTCTCGCCCCGAGCGCGGCCGGCGCCCGGGTGTCGCTCGCCGGCGGGCAGCTGAGCGTGACCGACGGCCCGTTCGCCGAGGCGAAGGAGACCATCAGCTACGCGCTCTACGAGGTGCGATCCAAACAGGAGGCGGTCGAGTGGGCGTCCCGGTTCCTCGTCCTGCACCGGGACCTGTGGCCGGGCTGGGAGGGCGACGCCGAGGTCCTCAAGGTTTTCGGGCCGGACGACTTCGGCCCGCCTGCCTGAGCACGGCGCCCGCTGGTGCGAGGATCGGTGACCATGGCGGTCATCGATCCTCGTAGTGTGGTGGAGACGGTCTGGCGGATGGAGTCGGCCCGGATCGTCGCCGCGCTGGCCCGGATCGTCCGGGACGTCGGGCTGGCCGAGGAGTTGGCCCAGGACACGGTGGTCATCGCACTGGAGCGGTGGCCGGCCGACGGGGTGCCCGAGCACCCGGCCTCCTGGCTGATGGCCACCGCCAAGCACCGGGCCATCGACCTGCTCCGCCGGCAGGGGCGGTATCAGGAGAAACTCGCCGAGATCGGCCGGACGACACCGCAGGCGGCCGATCCCGACCTCGCCGCGGAGATGGACGACTACGTCGGTGACGACCTCCTGCGGTTGATCTTCACCACCTGCCATCCGGCCCTCTCCACCGAGTCGCGGGTGGCGCTCACCCTGCGGCTGCTGGGCGGGCTCACCACCGAGGAGATCGCGCGGGCCTACCTGGTGCCCGAACCGACCGTCGGCAAGCGGATCACCCGGGCCAAACGGACGCTGGCCGAGAACCGGGTGCCGTTCGAGCTGCCGCCACCGGCCGAGGCGGCGGAACGGCTGGCCTCGGTTCTCGAGGTCATCTACCTGATCTTCAACGAGGGGTACGCGGCGACCACCGGCGACGACTGGATGCGGCCGGCGCTCTGCATGGAGGCACTGCGCCTCGGGCGGGTCCTGGCCGGCCTCGCACCGACGGAGCCCGAGGTGCACGGCCTGGTCGCGCTGATGGAGCTCCAGGCCTCCCGGACAGCGGCCCGGACCACCGCGGACGGGTCGCCGGTGCTGTTGCAGGATCAGGACCGGCGACGCTGGGACCGGCTGCTGATCCGGCGCGGGCTGGCCGCGCTGGCCCGGGCCGAGGGCACCTTCGGGCCGTATGTGCTGCAGGCGTCGATCGCGGCCTGCCATGCCAAGGCGCTCCGGCCGGAGGACACCGACTGGGAGCGGATCGCGGCGCTGTACGAGGTGCTGGCCTACGTGGCGCCGTCGCCGGTGGTGGAGTTGAACCGGGCGGTGGCGGTGGGGCACGCCTACGGCCCGGCCCGCGGGCTCGCCCTGACCGACACGCTGGAGATGCCGAACTACGCGTTGCTCCCGGCCGTCCGCGGCGACCTGCTGGCGAGGCTCGGCCGCGCCGCGGAGGCCCGGGCGGAGTTCCGGGCCGCGGCCGCCATCACGCGGAACGCTCGCGAGCGGGCCATCTTCGAGTCCCGGGCCGCCGAACTCACCTGACCCGCCTGACCGCTCACGGTCCGCTTCCCTTCCGATCCGCCATTTTCCGGTACGACTGGTAGCCCCGTGGCAGTCGGCTCGCCAGGCCGCGGCCACTGGCGGACCGCCACGCGTGTCGTGCGGGCCCGCGGGTGGTCAGGGCTGATCAACACCCGGGCGGACCTCACGGATCAGCGGACCCGCACGAGCCGCGCCGCGGTCGTGCGGGGGCCGGTCCTCGCGAGCCGACTGCCACGGGGCTGCCAGTCGTACCGGAAAACGGCGGATCGACAAGGAAGCGGACCGCGAGTGGTCAGCGGCTCCAAGCGGTCAGCAACTCGGCCGGGCCGTAAGTCGCATGCAAACCGGTGGCCTGCACGCCGCTGCGGCTGATCGCGAGCAGCGGGATCGGGTCGTCGGTCACCGCGGCGCGGTGCCGCTGGAGGGCGAGCAGGTCGTGCTCGTCGAACGGCGACCGCTCCAGCCACTTGACAGATCCCATGAAGAGCAACTCGCGGGCCACCGGCGCGCGATCCGCGCCGACCACGTCGATCTCCACGTTGTTCGACCTGGTCCAGTAGGACCCGATCACCGGCGCTGACGGCAACCGGTCGTCGGGGAGCAGCCGGGCCAGGGAGTCGCGCAGCAGCGGCTCGATGGCCCGGCCACGCCAGGCGGTCCAGCCGGTCCGCACCCGCTGCAGCACCAGGTCGCCACGGAGCCGCTCGATCTCCGGCAGGTAGGGCCGCACGAACGTCAGCCAGAACCGCAGGTAAGGATCGGTGACCCGGTAGCGCCGCTCCTTGGACGGGGTGGTCGCGACCGGGGTCTCGGCGGCGACGATGCGCTTGCGGACCAGGATCTCGGCGGCCCGGGTCAGCGTGGTGTGCGCGATGTTGCCGGCCGCCCGGGCAATGTTGGTGAACGTCCGCTCGCCACTGCCGATGGCGCGGAGAACATCCCCGGCCGTCGCCTGCTCGGGGAACTCCGCCGCCAACGACCGCTCCGCCGAGACCAGCAGCGGCGACACCGGGTTGGCCAGCTCGGCGGCGAGGAACTCCCAGAGGTCGGCCCCCGGCCGCCAGGCGGCACAGACCAGCGGCAGGCCACCGGTGACCAGCGTGGCGTCGAACGCCGCCGCCGGCTCGAGGCCGAGCATCGTGCCGACCTCGGCGGGGTTCAGCGGCCCGAGCACCATCTCCCGGCCACGCTGGTGGAACGGGCGGCCGTAGGAGCCGAGCGCCTCCATCATCGACAGATCGGAGCCGACCAGCACCAGAAGCACCGGTTTCCGGCTCAGCTCCCGGTCCCACGCCCGCTGCAGGATGCCCTCGAAGGCGTCCACCTTCTCCATCAGATACGGCACCTCGTCGATCACCACGACGCTGGGCTGATCGTCCGGCAGCACCCCGGCCAGCTGACGCAGGGCGGCGCTCCAATTTCCCGGTCGCGCCTCGGCGAAGATCTCCCGGTCCGGCAGCACCGAGTCGGCGACCGCCTCGGTGAACGCCTCCAGCTCGATGGCCTCCGAGGCACCGGCCGCGGTGAAGAAGACCGCCGGGACACCGGCACGATCGACGAACGCCTCGACCAGACTGGACTTGCCGATCCGGCGACGGCCACGGATCAGCAGGCACTGCCCCGGCTTGGCGTCGCGGCCCGCGGACCGCACCTCGGTGAGCAACGCGTCCAGGATGCCCAGTTCGCGGTCCCGCCCGACGAAAGCGACCATGCTTACCCCGCTGTTACTAGCGCTGGAGATACTATCGGCGGCAATAGTATCGCCAGCGCTAGTAATCGGCGAGGACCTGCTGGGCGATGCGGAAGGCCGTGTTGGCGGCGGGGACGCCGCAGTAGATGGCGGTTTGCAGGAGGACTTCCTTGATCTCGTCCGCCGTGAGGCCGTTGGTGCGGGCGGCCCGGACGTGCATGGCGAGCTCCTCGTGGTGGCCGAGGGCGACCAGGGCGGTGAGGGTGACCATCGAGCGGCTGCGGCGGTCCAGGCCGGGGCGGGTCCAGATCTCGCCCCAGGCGTAGCGGGTGATGAGGTCCTGGAAATCTCGGGTGAACGCGGTGGTGGCGGCGGTCGCTCGGTCGACGTGTGCGGGGCCGAGGACCTCGCGGCGGACCGTGATGCCGGCCGCGCGCGACTCCTCGAAGTGCTGGTCGAGGAGGAACGCGACCACCTCCGGGGACTCGGCCGGGGCCAGGTGCGCCACCTGGTCGAGGACGACGAGACGGCCGTGGAGCACAGTGCCGGCGATCAGCCGGAGGCCGTCGGCGGGGGTGGGTCGGTCCTGGCCGCCGGCGACCGCCAGCAGCGGGGTGGCGATCTCGGCGAGCCGGTCGCGGACGTCGAATCCGGCGAGGGCCTCGCAGCATCGGGCGTAGCTCTCGTCGTCGGTCGCGCGCAGCGCGTCGAGCAGCGGCTCGCGGTCGGCTTCCGGGAATCCGGGGGCGAACCAGCGGTCGATCGAGCCGGGGACGACCGCCTCGGTGCCCTTGGCCCGGACCAGCGCGGCGCGCTCGTGCCAGGCCGCCGCCTCGCCGATCTTGGCGCCGGTGCAGAGAACGGCGGCGGCGGTGACCCGTTCCGGGGCGTCGAGCATGAGTTGCAGGCCGATGGCGCCGCCGATCGAGTCGCCGGCGTAGCGGAAGCTCTCGCCCGGTCGCAGGTCGTCGGCGAGGTCCAGGACCGCGCGGGCCAGGTCCGCGATCGTGAACGGGCCGGTGGCCGGGGCGCTGCGGCCGTGGCCGGGCAGGTCGAAGCCGACCACGTGGTAGCGGCCGTAGAGACGCTCGGCGCAGCGGGCCCAGAGGCTCTCGGCCGAGGTGCCGACCGACGAGCCGAGCAGGAGCAGGGGGCGGTCGGGAGCGTCGGTGAAGACGGTCGCGGTCAGCACGCGGATCCTTTCAGGGTGTGTGCCCGGGCCAGGACCGCGTCGATGATCTCGTCGGTGGCGCCGAGGTAGGGCTGGTCCGGCGACACGCCCGGCGTGACGGACTGCTGTTCGGCGTCGATCTCCGGGCGGGCCGCGTGCAGCGTGGCCAGCATCTTTCCGCTGTCCACCCGCAGAGCGGTGAGCAGCTCCGCGGTCTGCGACCCGGCCACCACCGTCCGCCGGGCCAGGGTGCGCAGGGTGGCCCACTCGACGTGCCAGCCGCCGTCCGGACGCTCGTCGACCGCGGCCGCCGCGCCGGCGTGCACCAGGGCCGCCAGCGGCGGGCCGGCGAGGGCGGCCCGTTTGATCAGGACGGCGTGCACCGGGTTCTGCTTGTTCGGCATGGCCGACGAGCCGCCCTTGCCCTCGGCCGCCCCCTCGATCAGCTCGTGCACCTCCGGACGGGCGCCGACCAGCACGTCGTTGGCGATCTTGCCCCAGGCGTCGGTGCAGGTCACGAACGCGTCGGCGACCCGGGTCAGCGGGGCGCGGCTGGTGTGCCACGGCTCCCGGGCGGGCAGGCCGAGCCGCTCGGCGGTGGCCGCGACCAGGTCCCGGGCCCGGCCCGGATCGCCGGTGAGCGCGGTCGGCGCGGCCAGGCTGCCGGCTGCCCCGCCGATCTGGATCGGCAGCCGCCCGGCGGCGGCGAGCTGCTCCCGGGCGTCCAGCACCCCGGTCAGCCAGCCGGCCGCCTTCAGCCCGAACGTGATCGGGATGGCGTGCTGGGTCAGCGTACGACCGGCCATCCGGGTCTCCCGGTGCTCGTCGGCGAGCCGGGACAGCGCGCCGACCTGGACGAGCAGATCGCCGCGGATCCGGGCAATCGCGTCCCGCAGGCACAGCACGATCGCCGTGTCGACGACGTCCTGGCTGGTCAAACCCTTGTGCAGCCAGCCGGCCGCGGCGGTGTTGCGGCCACGGAGCCGGCACTTGAGCCGGTTCAGCAGCGGGATCAGCGGGTTGCCGCCGGACTCCGCGGCCTCCGCCAGGTGCGCGAGGTCCTCCGGCCCGGCCAGCGGGGTCAGGTCCGGCAGCTCGATCGAGGCGATGCCCAGGTCGACCAGGGTGGCGAGCCACGCCGACTCGACGCGGACCATGGCCGCCACCACGGCCGCGTCGGTGAACAGGTCACCGGCTCGGTGGTCGCCGGGCCAGAGCAGGTCGCTCACGCCCAGGCGTCCCGCAGTCGCGGATAGGTCAGGAACACCGTCTCGCCCGCGCCCTGCAACCGGATGTCGAAGACCAGCCCCTGATCCACCCGGCGGGCGATCAGCGTCTGACGCCGCTCGGCGTCGACCGCCGCCAGCAGCGGGTCCGCCGCGAGGGCGGCCGCGTCGTCCGGCAGGTAGGCCCGGGTGAACAGCCGGTCCAGCAGCCCGCGGGCGAAGACGGTCACCGCGATGAACGGGGCCCGGCCCGGCTCGGTCGGTCCCGGCTCCACCGTGGCGAACTGGTAGTTCCCGTCCGGGTCGGTCGCGGCCCGCCCCCAGCCGGTGAAGGTCCACCCGTCGCGCCGCAGCGACCCGGGCTGCCGCACGACGTGCCCGTGCGGGTCGGCCTGCCAGATCTCGATCACCGCGTCCGGCACCGGGTCGCCGGCTCCGTCGGTGACCCGGCCGTGCAGCCGTACCGCCCGCGGGTGCGCCGGCGGCACCAGCTCGTTCATCTGCGGGTACTCGAGACCCAGGTGGAAGAAGGGACCGACCGTCTGGCCGGGAACCGCGCTCATGCGTTGTCCTCGGTCTCGAGCGGAGTGCGGTGGCTGCCGGTGAGCACGATGTCCCAACGGTATCCGGTGTTCCACTCCGGGGTGGTCAGGTCGTGGTCGTACTGGGCGACCAGCAGGTCCCGCGACTTCGGGTCGGTGATCGACTGGTAGATCGGGTCGTACGCGAACAGCGGGTCGCCCGGGAAGTACATCTGGGTCACCAGCCGCTGGGTGAAATCGGTCCCGAAGATCGAGAAGTGGATGTGCGCGGGCCGCCACGCGTTGAGGTGGTTGCGCCACGGGTACGGGCCCGGCTTGATGGTCTGGAACCGGTACGTCCCGTCCGCGTCGGTGATGCACCGCCCCACCCCGGTGAAGTTCGGGTCGTGCGGCGCCGGGTGCTGGTCCCGCTGGTGCCTGTACCGGCCCGCGGCGTTGGCCTGCCACACCTCGACCAGCTGGTGCGCCACCGGCCGGCCGTCGCCGTCGAGCACCCGGCCGGTCACCACCATGCGCTCGCCGAGCGGGGTCCCGGCGTGCTGGATGGTCAGGTCCGCCTCGTCGTCGGCGACGTCACGATGCCCGAAGGCCGGCGCCCACAGCTCGACCGATTCCGGGTCGATCAGCTGGAGGGGCTGGTGGGGGTGCCGCAGGATGCTGCTGCGGTACGGCGGATAGTCGATCCGTGGCTGCGGACCGCCCGGTTGCCGAGCCGCCGCCGCGATCTCCTGGTCGATGTCAGCCTGGGTAATCACCTGCTGGACGCTAGGCGGTCGGAGGCACCTACGGCGATACTCGACTTCCACTCAGCGGAAAGACGGAAAGAGGGCGATGGCGAAGAGTGTGACCGCCCGGGCGCTGGATCTGCTCGGGGCGTTCGACGCGGACCATCGCAGCCTCAAGCTCAGCGATCTCGCCCGGCGATCCGGCACCCCGCTGGCCACCACCCACCGGCTGGTCGCCGAGCTGCAGAAGTGGGGCGCGCTGACCCGCGAACCGGACGGCGGGTACGTGATCGGCCGCCGGATCTGGCAGCTCGGCCTGCTCGCCCCGGTGCAGAGCGAGCTGCGCACGGCGGCCAGCCCGTTCCTGCACGACCTGTACGGCGCCACGCTCGCCACCGTGCACCTGGCGGTCCGGGAGGAGCTGGAGGTGCTGTACATCGACCGGCTGTCCGGGCACATCTCGGTGCCGGTGATCAGCAAGATCGGGTCACGGCTGCCGTTGCACGCCACCGGGGTGGGCAAGGTGCTGCTCGCGTACGCGCCGGACGACGTGCTGGCGGCGGCGTTGCAGCGGCTGACCCGGGTGACGGCGTACACCGTGACGCAGCCGGCCCGCCTGCTCGACCAGTTGCGCCGGGTCCGGGCCGAGGGCTACGCGACCACCGGCGAGGAGATGAGCCTGGGCGCCTGCTCGGTGGCGGTGCCGGTGCGCAACGGGGACGACGTGGTGGCCGCGCTCGGCATCGTGGTCCCGGATCTGCGCCGGCAACTGCCCCGGATGGTGTCGGCGTTGCAGGTGGCGGCGCACGGGATCGGGCGTACGCTGGCTTCCGTCCAGTGGAAATAGGGTCTTGCCCGGGGGCTGTTCGCCGCTGAAGGTGGGTGGCATGCGTACCCAGGTCGCCATCATCGGCGCGGGCCCGGCGGGCCTGCTTCTCTCTCATCTGCTCGCCCAGGGCGGCGTCGACTCCGTGGTGCTGGAGACCCGCTCGGAGGAGTACGTCGCGGCCCGGATCCGGGCCGGCATCCTGGAGCACTCCAGCGTCGAGCTGCTCGAGTCGGCCGGACTCGGCGCCCGGCTGCGGGCCGAGGGCGACGAGCACCGGGGCATCTATCTGCAGTGGCCGGGTGAGCGGCACCACCTGGACTTCGTGAACCTGACCGGGCGGTCGGTGTGGGTCTACGGCCAGACGGAGGTGCAGAAGGATCTGATCGCCGCCCGCCGCGCGGGCGGCCAGGAGATCCACTACGAGGTCGGCGATGTGGTGTTGCACGACGTCTCCACCGATCGGCCACATGTGACTTTTACCGATAAAAGCGGACAAGCCGTGAGACTGGATGCAGCGGTCATCGCCGGCTGTGACGGCTCCTTCGGCCCGTCCCGCGCCGCCGTGCCCGCCGCCAAGACGTTCGAGAAGGTCTACCCCTACTCCTGGTTCGGCATCCTCGCCGACGTCGCACCCTCCACCGACGAGCTGATCTACGCCTGGCACCCGGACGGCTTCGCCCTGCACTCGATGCGCTCGGCCACGGTCAGCCGCCTCTACCTGCAGGTTCCCAACGGCACCGACCCCGCCTCCTGGTCCGACGACCAGATCTGGGACGCGCTGGCCACCCGGCTCGGCCACGGCCAGAACGGCTGGAAACTCACCCCCGGCAAGATCACCGACAGGAGCGTGCTGCCGATGCGCAGCTACGTGCAGACGCCGATGCGGCACGGCAACCTGTTCCTGGCCGGCGACGCCGCGCACATCGTCCCGCCGACCGGCGCCAAGGGGCTGAACCTGGCGATCGCCGACGTGGCGCTGCTCAGCAAAGCCCTGGTGGCGCGCTTCCGGGAGCACGACGCGCGGCTCGCCGACGCTTACTCGGACGCCGCACAGCGCCGGGTCTGGCGGTGCACCCACTTCTCCTGGTGGATGACCACGATGCTGCACACCTCGGGAGACCCGTTCGACGCCGAGTTGCAGCTCTCGCAGTTGCGCTGGGTCGCCTCCAGCGAGGCCGGCGCCACCGGTCTCGCCGAGAACTACGCGGGCTTGCCGATCAACTACTGAGCATTTCCTCGATCCGGGCGCCCAGCGGCGCCGGGATCGGGAAGCGGGCGCTGAGCCAGTCCAGCACGGCCCGGGCCGCCGCGACGTTGCCGCGGTAGCCCGGGACCATCGCCGCCAGCGGAAGGACGTGCGGTGGATAGGTCCGCTCGACGCGCCGGCTGGGATCGAAGACGTCACGGTACGGCGGTTCGCCCTCACTCAGGCGCAGCAGCGCGATCACCCGGTCGACGGCGTGCCCCTGGATGAACCGGGCCGCGCTCAGGTGCTCGCCGCGCAGCTCCCGGTGCAGGCCGACGTACAGGTTGGTGAGCGCCTCGTTGAGGTGGAACTCCACGGTGTCGAACGGCGGGCGTGGCTCCGGGACGTCCGACTCGGTGAGCCCGGGCGGGGCGTCCGCCCGGCGCCACACCACCCGGGCGCCACGGAACGCGACCCGGTGCAGCTCGGCGACGGTGAACACGGCGTACTCGACGAAGATCCCGTCGGCGTAGAGCGCCTTCCGGCCGTGCCGCTCGTTCGCGAAGCTGTAGACCACCGGGCAGGGCGTCTCCAGCCAGCCCGTCCCGTCCGCGTAACGGCTGGTCGCGCCCTCCTCGACGACCAGGAAGAAGTCCAGGTCGGAGTGGTCGTCGAGGCGTCCCCGCTGGGCGCCGGCCGACCCCAGCCCGAGCACCGCGACCGTGTCGTCCCGGGTGGCCAGGTGGGCGGCGAGCTCGTCCAGGCGGTGCAGCAGCGGATGCATGGGCGCCCCCTCAGGTGGAAATCCGTGGATCCCTAAGGAGCATCACGGATTTCCTCCGCCCACCCAAGTCCCAACAATCGACGTGCGTCACAACGAACGGGGGAACATCGGTGGGATGGCTCGGCGACTGGCTCGGCGGGCTCCCGCCGGTGCTGGTGTATGCGGTGGTCGCAGCCCTGGTCGCGGGCGAGGCCGCCGTGATCGCGGGGGTGGTCCTGCCGTCGGCGACCGGATTGATCGCCATGGGCCTGCTGGCCGACGCCGGCGTGGTCGACGTGGTCCCGGCCCTGCTGGTGGCGGTCGCCGCCGCCGTGCTGGGCGGCACCGTCGGCTACTTCCGCGCCGCCTCCGCCCCGGCCACCGCGCGTTCCTCCGCGGATGCCGCGCGGCCGATGGGCGGCAAACTGGCGAAGCACTGGGCCCGCGCGGAGCGCCTCTTCGTCCGCTTCGGCGGCCGCGCGATCTTCCTCGGACAGTGGGTGGTCGGCGCCCGCACGCTGATGCCGCGCCTGGCCGGCCGCAACGGCGTACCCTACCGCCGCTTCGCCGCCTGGCACACCCCGTCGGCAACGCTCTGGGCAGTGTGGATGGTCGGTGCCAGCTACCTCGCCGGTGCCGGCTACCAGGCCCTCGCGGCCCGCGCCGGGCGCGCCGCCGGCGCGCTGACCGCGCTCACCCTGATCATTGTCGGCCTGATTCTCGCGGGCCGCTGGTTCGGCAGACACCCCTTCCCGGTACGCCCACCGCGCCGCAGGTCGCCGTTACCGACCCTCGTGGCCGGCCGGCATCCCGCGGTCACCGCCGCGGTCAGCCTGGCCCTGCTGACCCTGCTCGCCGTACTCCTGGTCGAGGTGATCCCGCCGGTGGTCCGCTTCAGCGGCCTGGCCGCCGCCGACGACGCCGTCGCCGACTGGACCCGTTCGCAGTGGACCTCGGACGGTTACTGGTTCGCCCTCTCCACCGCCACCAGCCTCTCCCCGAGAGTGCCGCTGACGCTGGCCGTAGCGGTAGCGCTGCTCCGCTGGTGGTGGACCCGCCGCCCGGCCACTCGAGGCTTCTGGGCCGGCTTGTTCGAGGCGGCCGGCCCGGTGCTGCCGGCGATCGTGCTGGAGACCGCGCTCGCCGTCATCCCCCACCCGGGCTGGCGCGCCGCGGACCACCTCGCCTTCCCGTCACCCGCGGAATACGACGGGTCGGTGCCGCTGGACGCCGCGGCCACCGCGCTGGCCGACATGTCCGCCGGAGCCACCGCGCAGACCGCCGCCGCCCTCGGCCTGCTCGCCTGGCTGCTCTCCTCCGGCCTGCCCTGGAAGTGGCAGGTCACCGTCTGGACGTCAGCCTCCACGGTCATCGTCACCGGTGCCGGCTGCTGGGTATACCTGGGCTGGGGCCGCCTCAGCGAAACCGTCGCCGCCGTCCTCCTCGGCGCCGCCTGGGCCGCCCTCAACGCCGCCGTCTGGTCGGGCCGCACCACCGCCCACCCCGTCCCGGCCGACACCGCGCCGACGCCCGAGCCGGTCGCGGCCACGGTCTGATGCCGGAAACCGTGGACACCAGCCGGAGGGGTCGACTGGTGCCCACGGCCGTCTCGGGCCCCGCCGCGGGCGCGTGCCCACGGCCGTCCCAGTCCCGGCGTGAGCGCGTGCCCACGCCGAAACCCAGTCCCCAGCCCGGCCCGTGCTCCCGGCCATCCCCAGTCCCGGGCCGAGCGTGTGCTCACGGCCATCCCCGGCCCCAGCGCAGGCGCATACTCCCGGCCTGCCCCAGTCCCGACACGGGCGCGTGCCCACGGGTGACCCAGTCCCCAGCCACGCCCGCGCTCCCGGCAACCCGCGCCCCAGCGCAGGCTCATGCTCACGGCGATCCCCGGCCCCAGCGCAGGCGCATACTCCCGGCCGTCCACAATCCCGACACGGGCGCGTGCCCACGGGTGACCCAGTCCCCAGCCAGGCCCGTGTTCACGGCCGTTCTCAGTCCCGGGCCGGGCGTGTGCCCATGGCCCTCCACAGTCCCTGGGCGGGCGCGTGCCCATGGCCCTCCACAGTCCCTGGGCGGGCGTGTGCCCATGGCCCTCCACAGTCCCTGGGCGGGCGCGTGCCCACGGGTGACCCAGTCCCGGGGCGGGCGTGTGCTCACGGCGTACCGAAAGAAGGGGTCAGGGGTTGCCTTTGTCGCGGGGTGGGACGTTGTCGTCGTAGGCGCCGATGCGGCCCCGGTAGCGGTCGCCGTTGAGGAAGGGCCAGGCGTTGGCGGTGCAACCGTGCAGGCCGAGCGTCTGTTGCTGCATGACCGGCGCGGGATCGCCCTTGCCCGGGCACAGCTCGTGGGCCTGATGGAGGCGATGCCCGACCTCGTGATTGATCACGTATTGCCGGTAGGCGTCGAGGCCGGCGCCGTAGCCGGGAACGCCTTTGACCCAGCGGGCCACGTTGACCACCACCTTGTCTCCGGAACGGCAGGACGTGTAACCGTCCCGGGCACCGGCGCAGAGCGCATCGCGCGTCTTCGGAGTCACCAGGCGCACCACGAAGTCGGCCCGGTCCCCCGGCCCGACACGCTGGAGCCGCCACTCGCCGCCCGCGGTCCAGCTGCGCGGGTCACGCAGCGTCGCGGTCACCGTGCGGGCGAACTCGTCAGCGGTGACGCCGTGGATGTCCCGCTCGACGGCGACCTGGTAGTGCAGCAACTCGCCCTTCTTGCCGGCCGGAGCCGCGGTCTCCCCCGAGGCGACCGCGAACTTCTCGTGACCGGCGGCCGGATACGTGATCCGAGCCGGTGACCTCGGCGTCCCCTCCGGCACCTGCGCCTTGCTGGGTGGCACCCGCGGCGGCGAGCTCCCTTGCGGAGCGTGTGCCAGCGAGGCCTGCGCCCGCGACGCCGGATCCTGCGGCACCTGGGCCAGCACGGCCGTGCCGCAACCGGCCAGGAGGAGGCCGGCGGCCAGGATCGGCCAGCTGTTCCTCGGCTGCTTGGTCGATGGCGCACGCCGCCGGCCCCGGCGATGCCCACCACCCGAACGAGGGTGGATCGGCCCCGCGCGGCGCCGTGATCGAGTTTCTCTCACGATTCTTTGACGGGCCCGGCGCGATCACGGTTGCATCACGGCCGCGGACGTGGCCCATGTCATGTCCCGTGAACGGCCGAGTGGCCCGCTCGAAGTAACCGGTGAAGACGCCGAGGCTGATGTCTGGCATGCACCCAGCATGGGGTCTCAGGTTGCTGGAGGGTCAATCCCCTTGAGGGAGTCGAGTCTGCGGTGGCACGGTGGGCAGCAGCGTGCGGCTGCGGCCCGGCCGCGGATACGCCTCCGCCGCCGCGGCCAGCCTGGCGGCGTGGTCCCGCTGCTTCTGCCAGTGGCCGTAGAGGGCGCCCCGCCGCGACAGCCGGTCCACCTCACGGATCGTCTCCGGGTCGACGTCACCGGGCGGCGCGTCCCGCCACGGCGTGCCGGGCAGCGGCATGAAGGTGTGCGCGTGGATCCGGGCGCCGAGATCGGCCAGCTCCCGGGCCAGCCTCAACGAGTCGGCGACGTCCTGTTCGCCCTCCCCCGGCATCCCGAAGATCATGTCGACGTTGATCCGGAAGCCCTCCTCGATGCCGAGTCGCGCCGCCCGCTTGACCTCCTCGACCCCGTGTCCACGCTTGGCCGCGTCGAGCACCCGGTCCGATCCGGACTGCGCGCCCACGATGATGTTGTTGTTGTCGCAGTACTTCTTGACCAGCCGCAGCGCCTCCCGGCTGACGTGCTCGGGCCGGATCTCGCTGGGGAACGACCCGAAGAAGACCCGCCCGTTCGGCCCGATCCCCTCCCGGCAACTCGCCAGCAGCTCCTCGACGGCGGCCAGGTCCGGCTCGTCGGTCTGCGTGCCGTAACTCAACGCGGTCGGCGTGATGAACCGGACGTCCCGCAGCCCACGAGCTCGCATCTGGTCGACGTGCCAGCGCACGTTCGCCAGGCTGCGATGCCGGAACCGCGCGGAGAACATGAACGGCGTCTGGCAGAACCGGCAGGCGTAGATGCAGCCCCGCGTGATCTCCAGGGCGTTGAACCGGTCCCACTTGAGCGCGAACCCGGGAAAGTCGTCCAGCGGCCGCTGCTTCGCCTTCCCGGTCCTGACCAGCTTGCCGTCCGCGTCCCGATAGGCCAGCCCGGTGATCCCGGCCGGGTCACCCTTCGCGTCGACCAGGCTGAGCAGCGTCGACTCGCCCTCCCCGATCGCCGCCATGTCCCACCCGGCGTCCAGCGTCTGCATCGGCTCCGCGGTCGCATGCACCCCACCGGCCAGATGCGTCACCTGTGGCCCGTCCGCCAGCGCCCTGATCTGCTTCAGCTCATCCGCCAAAGCCGCGGCGTCAGGAGAATAAAAAGACCAGAGGACTAACGTACGAACATCGCCCGCCTCCCGGATGTGCCGTGCCGTCTCCTCGGCGCTCTCCCCGAACCGCACCTCGAACCAGGTCGCGGTCTCGTGCTCACCCAGCGCGCCCAGCAGCGCGTGGAAGCCATAGGTCACCGCTTTCCGGTACCGCAGCACCAGGACCAGCTCGGGAGCGCTCATGCCGCGATTTTGCCAGCTACCGGTCGGTGCCCTCGCAGCGCCGGTCGGCTCCGGACCGCGGTGGTCACGTTCACCTCATGGTGCGGTCAAGGTGCAGGCCGTGCCGTTGACCGTGAAGTCGGTGACAGCGGTGCCGACGCCGCTGGCCGCGAACGTCACGGTGACCGCTGAGCCCGGCGCCACCACACCGTTGCTCTCGATGTTGTGGGCGATGACCGGATCGGAGAGCGATGCGAAGGTGGCGGTCCGGGACGAGATCACCCGCTGCGGCTCCCGGAGCGGGAAGCTCAGGGTCCACCCGTTGATCACTGCCGTTCCGGTGTTGTGGATCGCAACGGATCCTATGTATACGAGCGGGCGGACCTGCACCCAGCCGTAGTCGATCGCGCAGGCCGCCACAGGGTCGCCGGCCGTGCTCGGCGTGGCGGCGGCAGCACCAGCCGGTACGGCCAGTGCCAGCACGGCCGTCGCCGTAGCCAGCACCCGGAAGATTTCTGACATTTTCCCTCCCAACGCCGTGTTTCAATGCTTGACGGGAAGGATGGCGGCCATCACTGGTTTTCGACTGGACGGCAATGGCGCTACGGATTCAGGTACTCGGCCTCACCGGGGCCTGGCTCGACGGCCGGCCCGTCGACCTGGGTCCTGCCGGGCAGCGGGCGGTCCTGGGGTTGCTCGTCCTGGCCGGTGGCCGGCCGGTGACCCGGTCGGCGCTGATCGAGGCGATCTGGGCGGACGAACCGCCGGAGAGCGCGGTCAACATTCTGCAGACCCGGGTGAAACACCTGCGCCGGGCACTCGAACCGGGCCGCCCGGCGCGCCGGGCCAGCCGGCTGATCCCCCGGGCGGGCGACGGCTACCGGATCGATGCCCCGTCCGGCTGCGTCGACCTCTTCGAGTTCCGGCGGCTGGCGCGGCTCGACCGGCTCGACGAGGCCCTCGGCTGCTGGAAAGGCGATCCGCTCGCAGACGTTCCGGTCCTCAGCGGGCATCCTGCCTTGATCGCCCTTGCCGAGGAGCGGTATGGCGTCCTGGTTCGGCACGCCGAGGCGCTGCTGGCTGACGGCCGCGCCGAGCGGGCGGTGGCGCTGCTCGCCGAAGCGGCCGCGGCCCGGCCCCTGGACGAAGCCGGCCAGGCCCGGCTGATCCGCGCCTACCAAGCGGCCGGGCGGCGGGCCGAAGCCTTCGCCACGTACCACGCGGTGCGCGAGTTGCTCGTCGAGGAGCTGGGTGTGGACCCCGGCCCGGAGCTGGCCGCGGCGCACGAGGCGCTGCTGCGTGAGGAGACGCCGAAGCCGGGCGGGCCGACCGCGCCGCGCGTACCTCGCACGCCGGTGCCTGCCGAGCTGCCGCCGGATCTCGGTGGCTTCGTCGGCCGCGAGGCCGAGCTTGCCCAGCTCGATCACCTTGCGCTGGCGGACCGGGACGGCCCGGACACCGCGCTGCGTATCATCGTGCTCTCCGGCACGCCCGGGGTGGGCAAGACCACGCTCGCCGTGCGCTGGGCGCAGAGGCGCCGCGACCGGTTCGCCGACGGACAGCTCTACGTCGACCTGCGTGGTTACGATCCGGAGCAGCCGATGGCACCCGGGGACGCTCCGGCCGGGTTCCTCCGTTCGCTCGGCCTGCCGCCCGAGGCCATCCCGGTGACGCTGGGGGAGCGGGTCGCGCGCCTGCGCAGCATGCTCGCCGGCCGCCGGATGCTCCTGCTGCTGGACAACGCGGCCTCGGTGGACCAGGTCCGGCCGCTGCTGCCCGGCACCGGCACCTGCGTCGTGCTGGTCACCAGCCGGGACTCGCTGACCGGCCTGGTCGTCGGGCACGACGCGAAACGACTGGAGCTCGACCTGCTTCCGCTGCCCGACGCGATGGTCCTGTTCACCCGGCTGCTCGGCGCGCGGGTCGGTGTGGAGGCACAAGCCGCGGCAGCGCTCGCGGTCCAGTGCGCTCGGCTTCCGCTGGCCCTGCGCATCGTCGCCGAGCTGGCCGCGATGCGCGGCACCGCGCCCCTGGCCACCCTGGTCGACGAGCTCTCCGACCAGCACCGGAGATTGGATTTGCTGGTCACCGGGTCCGATCCGCGAACCGACGTCGGGGCGGTCTTCTCCTGGTCCTACGGGCATCTGCCACCGCCGGTGGCGCGGATCTTCCGGCTACTCGGCCTGCACCCCGGCCCGGACATCGACAGCTATGCGCTGGCCGCGCTCTGCGGCGAGGATCCGGCGACCGCCCGCCGCAGCGCGGACGTCCTGGCCCGGGCACATCTCCTGGGCCGCGCCGACGGCGACCGGTACGCGCTGCACGATCTGCTCCGCGCCTACGCCGCCCAACTGGTCGCCGAGGACGACGAAAAGAGCCGGGCGGAGGCCCTGGCCGGTCTGCTGGGCTACTACCGCGGCGCGGCGCAGACCGCGATCGACACCCTGTACCCGGCCGAGCGACGCCGACTGCTCGACAGCGCCCGGCACGGCACGCCGGCGCCCGACCTGCACACCGCGGCGCTCAGCCTGAGCTGGCTGGACGCCGAACGCGCCAACCTGGTCGCCACCGCGGTGCACGCCGCCCGGCACGGCCGGCCCGAGCACACCACCGCGCTCACCATCATCCTGTTGCGCTACCTGGAGAGTGCCGGCCACTACGACGAGGCGACCACACTGCACACTCACGCGTTGCAGGCGGCCGTCCAGGTCCGGGATCGGCGCCAGGAGGCGCACCTGGAGACCAACTTCGCGGTCATCCTGGCGCAGCAGGGCCGCTATCCGGAAGCGGTGCAGCGACTGGAGCGGGCCGCCAGTCTGGCCGCGGTGATCGCGGATCCGGTCGCGCAGGCCCGTGCCGTGGGCAACCTCGGCCACGTCTACCAGCGGCAGGGTCGCTTCCCGGAAGCGGCCGAGCGGCTGGCCGAGGCGATCGCCCTGTGCCGGCAGGCCGGGGACTCCACCGGCGAGGCCCGCGGCCTGGGCAATCTGGGCCAGGTCTACCTGCGCCAGGGACGCGACGATCAGGCCGTCGCGCCGTTGCGCGCCGCGGTCGACATCTGCCGCCGGATCGAGGACGCGACCGGTGAGGCGTACGCGCTGATCAGTATCAGCCACATCGCGTCGCGCGGTGGGGCGTACGAACGGGCGGAGCAGCTCGCTCGCGCCGCGCTGGAGTTGTGCCGCCGCGGCAACGAACCGGCCGGCGAGGGGTACGCGCTGGACGGGCTGGGCCTGGCCCGGCTGCGACGCGACGATCCGGCCGGAGCCCTCGCCCTGATCCGGCAGGCCCTGGAGATCTTCCGCCGGCTCGGCGAACGCGCCGGTGAGGCGAACGCGTGCAACAGTCTCGGCGAGGCACTGACCGCCGCCGGGGACCATGCGGCGGCCCGCGCCCAGTACACCGCGGCGCTGATGCTCGCCACCGAGATCGGCGACGAGCATCAGGCCGCGCGGGCCCGGCGCGGCCTGACGCCACATCCGACCGTGCCGGGTCCGGCTCACACGAGGCTGTAACCCGTGGCGTAGCAGGGCCTCGCGGTCAGTGAGTAGACACCGGCGGCCGGCAGGTAACCGTAGAAGATGTTCCCGTTGCTGCAGTAGACGTACACCGTCGCGGGTCCCACGATCGAACACCCGATGTACGAGGTCACGCCGTCGTACCCGTCGAAGGTGCAGAAGCCGACCAGCGGGGTGGCGGCGGTGGCGGCACCCCGCCCGGTGACCGTGGTGACGGTGGCGGCACGCGGCTTCGTCGTGCTGATCGCCGCGCTGTTGTAAGGCACCTTGTGGAAGCCCTTGGCTGACGCCTGGGCCGGGCTGGCCAGCGCCGCCGCGGCCATCAGAAAGGCGGCGGCCAGGATCAGGCCCAGCAGGGCCGTGCGGATGCTCCGTCGTTGCGTCATTCTCGCCTCCCGTAGGACTGGATTTGCTCCAGCCTGGGGGCCGGCGATGGACCGGCACTGGATGCCGTCTGGACGGTCCGTTTGTCCCGGCGTGCTAACAACCGAGAGGTGGGACGTCCGCGGATGCGAGCAATGGTGTACGACCGGTACGGGCCGCCCGCCGTGCTCAGGCTCGACGAACTCCCCGTGCCGGTCCCCGGCGCCGGCCAGGTCCTCGTCAAGGTCGCGGCGACGTCGGTCAACCTGAGCGACTGGGAGTGCCTGCGCGGCACGCCGCTGTACGCGCGCGTCGGCGGGCTGCGCGCTCCGGCACGCCGCATCCTGGGCTCCGACATCGCCGGCTGGGTCGAGGCCGTCGGGCCGGATGTCACCCGGTTTCGCCCCGGCGATCAGGTGTACGGCGACAACCTGCAGGCCAAGGGCGGCTTCGCCGAGTACGCGACCGCCCCGGAATCGGCGCTGGCGGTGAAGCCCGCGGCGCTGACCTTCGCACAGGCATCGGCGATCCCCCAGGCCGGGGCGATCGCCTGGCAGGGCATCGCCGGAGCCGCAGCCGGGCGCCGAGTCCTGATCAACGGCGCGGGCGGCGGCTCCGGTTCGTTCGCGATCCCGCTCGCCAAACGGCTCGGCGCGCACGTCACCGGCGTCGACAACGCCGGCAAGCTGGACTTCATGCGGTCGCTCGGCGCCGACGAGGTGCTCGACTACCGCCGCACCGACTTCACCCGCGCCGGGCCGTACGATCTGATCCTCGACCTGGTCGCCCACCGCTCGGTGTTCGCCTACCGCCGGGCGCTGGCGCCCGGCGGTCGCTACCGATGTGTCGGCGGCTCGGTGTCGACGCTGCTGCGCGTGCTGACGGCCGGCACGGTCGCCGGCCTTCTCACCGGTCGCCGGCTGGGCGTGCTCGCCGTCCAGGAGGGTCCGCAGCATTTCGGCCCGGTGGCCGGCCTTTGCGCCGGCGGTGAACTCGACATCCACATCGACCGCACGTTTCCGCTTGAGCAGGTGCCCGAGGCGCTGGCCCGGGTGGGCGAGGGGCGCGCCCTGGGCAAGGTCATCGTCCAGGCAAGCTAGGCCGGCGGTGGCCCGACCCCGCCGAACCGGCACCGGGGCATGATCGTGACCAGGGCGGATTCCGACGTCTGCACGCCGGCACCGGTTGCTGTGACGGTGACCCGTACGTGCCCGGTCCTGCCCGCGGTCAGGACTCCCGCCGAGGTGACGCTCGCTCCGGCGGTGTTGGTGTCCATCGGGGCGATCTGGTAGGTGTACGTCGTTGCCGGGTTGGCCGGGAACACACTCGCGGACAGCTTCGTCCCCGAGGATGCCTGGTCGAGCGTCACTTTCCGGTCACCGAAGTCGACCCGCGACGTGTAAGCGTTCGGGAATGCCGAGCCGGTGGCGTCCGGTGCGCCGGAGGTCACCACGACCGGGAACGTCGTCGACTTGCTCTCCCCGTTGGCGGTGGCCTTGGCCGTGATCAGGACCGCGCCGGTGGACACCGGCTTGACCGAGCCGCAGGCGTCGACCGTCGCGACCGCCGGGTTCGAGGAGGTGTATTTCACCTTGAGCGCCCGCTCGGAGAGATCCCAGAACGTCATGTCGTGCTTGGTGACCGACAGTTGGGCGTTGATCCGGTTGTCGGGGGTGTCCAGGCTCAACTCGGTGGCGTCCGGCTGGGCGGAGACCACCTCGACGCCGCCCGTGCGGTGTCCGCTCACCCGCAGGGTCACCGGCTTCAGGTCCGCGTCGGCCGAGCTGGGGCCGGCCAGGATGGTCCAGTCGCCCGTGGGGAACACCTTCTTGTGCTTCACGTCGTCCCAGAACCACAGGTCACCGGCGCCGATGGTGACCTTCACCGTCGTGGACGACCCAGCGATCAGGCCGCTCTTGACGAAACCCTTCAGCTGCTTGAGCGGGCGCTGATTCCCGTCGGCTCCCTTCGGAGCGCGGGCGTAGACCTCCACGACAGCCTTGCCCGGGTTGTTGGCGGCCCGGTTCGACACGGGCACCGAGACCGTCACCGCATCGTCGGGAGTGATCTTCGAGGAGGACAGTCGCGGGGTGCCGTAGACGAACGGCGAGTACGACAGACCTCGGCCGAACACATAGTGGGGAGCCGCGCAATCGGGACCGACCTGGTAGTAGAGGTACGTCCGGCCGCACTTGGCGCCTTCCGCCTTGGTCATCCGGTAATCCTCGATCGCGCGGTCCGGAGCGGCCGCCGGCCCGAGTTGGGCGTCGACGTCGGAGTACCAGGTCAGCGGCAGCTTGCCGGAGAAGTTGGCCACCGCGGTACGCCCGTCCTCGAGCTTCACCGCGTCGTTGAACACCAACTCGGCCATCGCCTTGCCCTGGTACATGCCGTTGAAGGACGACCAGACGATCGCCCCGACGCTCGGCAGGTCCTTGAACGCGCTGACGTCGACCATGGTCTTGGCCTGGATCCACACCACGATCTTCTTGCCGTATTTCTGGGCGAGCGGAGCGATCGAGTCCCGGATCAGCTCGGCCTGCATGCGCGGCATGACGACCGTGGAGCGGTCCGTGCCCTCGCCGCCGTCGTTGTTCCGATGACCGGCGACCACCACGACATTGTCAGCCTGGGAGATCTGATATTCGGCGGTCGCCGCGTCCGCTACGGGATCGCAGGGGTTGCTGGCGCACACCGAGGTGGTGATCGCGGTGCCATCGGCGTCAAGGACGTCCGGGAACACCGCGAGGTGGCTGGACAGGAACGGCGTGGTGGAGCCTGCGGTCACGGCCGAGGCGGATGAACCCGTCCGCTCGGCCAGCGCCTGGGCGAAGGTGGTGTTGACAGCTGTGGGCCCGGAGTAGGAGCCCGACTGGAACGCGTTGAGGGAGTCGACGTGCCCCGGGGCGACTGTCTTGCCGGTCGCCGCGCCCGCGAACGGGAGTGTTCGGCCGGCGTTCTTCAGCAGCACGGGCGCCTCGAGGGCGGACTCGTGCGCGACCGCACGGTGCGCCGGCGAAGCGAGCTTGACATCAGGATCACCGGCTGCCGACAGCGAGTAGGACTCGCTGTTCCACGGGACCGAGGCGACGGGATCGAACTCGCCCAGCTGGAACCGCGCGGTGAAGGCGCGGACGAGCGCGATGTCGACGTCGGCCTCGCTGACGAACCCTTGGCTCTGAGCCGCCGGGAGTCCGGTCGCGGTGGGGTAGTCACCGCCCGAGCAGTCGAGATCGGTGCCGGCCTTGAGCGCCCAGGCGTTGCCGAGGGTCTTGCCGATCTGCGTCTGACCGCCGAGTTGGGCGGGGTGCCAGGAGTGTCCTGACGTCCCGGTTCCGTGCACGCGGGTGATCGCATCGCAGTCGGAGACGACGTAACCGTCGAAGCCGTACGACCGGCGCAGCATGGTCTCGAGGGAGTACCGGCTCGCGGCGGCCGGCGTCCCGGGAGTACCGCCTGGGGTGGCATTGTCGCGAGGGCTCCACAGGGTCGGGTAGCTCGAGGCGGACGGGTAATCCGTCGTGTAGTCCTCCACCACGGAGAGGGCGTTGTAGGCGGCCATCAGCGACCGCGCGCCCGCCTTGCCGGCCGAGGCTCCGAACGGCGGCAGGAAGTACTCGTGCATCGAACGCTCGGTGAAGTTCGACGTGCCGAAGTCGCGGTTCGCCTCCGAGTTGTTCGCCAGGTAGTGCTTCGGCGTGGCGACCGCCTGAACGTAGTCGTGCGCCCCGGTGGGAACCGTGTCGGGACGCGACGAGGTGTTGCCCTGCAAACCCGTCACGAAGGCGCCGGCCACCTGGCCTGCCAGGAACGGATCCTCGGTGTAGGACTCGTCCGCCCGCCCCCACCGGGGATCGCGGTTGAGGTTCTGGTTCGGCGACCAATAGGTCAAGCCGTGACAGGCGCCACCGACGGGGTCGGGATGCGCCACACCCGGCGGGCAGGACGTGTTGTAGGTGACGCGGGCCTCGTCAGCGATACCGCCGGCGATCTCCCGGGTGATGGCCGGATCCCACGTCGATGCGATCGAGGTGCTCTGCGGATACTGCGTGTAGTTGCTGTTGCCGGGGACGGTCGGGAAGTAGATCCCGTGATTCGCCTCCCCCCAGTACCCGTACGACTTCACGCCGAGGCGGTCGATCGCTTTCGGCTTCGCACGCCAGGTCGCATGCGGCTGCATCGCTATGAGCTGGTCGTACTTCTCCTCCAGCGTCATCCGCGAGACCAGGTCCGCCGCACGGACGCTGAAGGGCAGCGAGGTGTTCTGGTACGCCGGCGTGCTCTCGGCGGATGCCGGGGCCGGCCGCGCGAGCGCGCCGAGCGTGCCCACCGCCACAGCCCACGCCAGCCCGAGCGCCAAGACCCCTCTGCCGTGCCTCCTCCCTCGCGAGGGCGCAGAACTGACCTTCACCATGTGAACGTCTCGCCTGTCCAAGGTGGTGGACTCCGATCTCTCGATGGGATCTGCACTGCTGTCCCGCTGCCACACGGTCCGGAGAGCAGGGGATCGCAGCTGAACCGGTCAACAAAGTCGGTGGCACTGCTGAGCTGGCTCAACGTTGATAGATCAACATCAATTGGTCAGCCGTACTATAACGGTTACTCAAACGGTTCGGCAGGACGGCCATCCGAATCTCTTGCATCGACGCCCTACTATCCCTGCCGCGGCGATCACGCCGCACCGGAACGACGGAAGGGATTCGTGCGTGTCACGTATCGGCAGAACCGTCATCGTGGCCGGCCTGGTCACCGGAGTGCTGGTCTCCGGGGCCGCGGCGCCGGCCGCGGCCGCCACCACCGCCACCATCGACCACACCTCCGCGAAGGAGCGCAAGCGGGTCGACAGCGTACCCACGCCGAAGCTCGGCTGGTACGACTGCTATCGGGTCGCGCAGTGTGCGACGATCCGTCTCCCGCTCGACTACGACAAGCCCAAGGGCCCGAAGACCGAGATCGCGATCCTGCGGATCAAGGCCAAGGATCAGAAACACAAGATCGGCAGCTTGTTCCTCAACCCCGGCGGGCCGGGCGGATCCGGCACGTCGATCGCGCTCAACGCGCCGTACTTCCTCAGCAAGACGCTGCTCGACCGGTTCGACATCGTCGGATTCGACCCCCGCGGCATCGCGAACAGCGACAATGTGCGCTGCTTCAAGAGCGTCAAGGATCAGGCCGCGGTGCTCAACAAGATGAATGTGGCGTTCCCGTGGGGCGCGGCCGAGGAGAAGAAGTACGTCGGGGCCGCCAAGCAATTCGGCAAGGCGTGCTCGACCACCGGGAAGCCGCTGTCCGGTTCAATGTCGACCGCCGAGGTCGCGCGCGACATGGACGTCCTGCGGCGCGCCGTCGGCGACAAGAAGCTGAACTATCTCGGCTTCAGCTACGGCACCGCGATCGGGCAGTACTACGCGAACATGTTCCCGGACCGGTTCCGGTCGATTGTGGTCGACGGCGTGCTGGACCCGGCGCACTGGGTCGGTACCAAGAAGACCGCCAATCAGGAGCAGGACGAGCGGCTGCGCTCGGCGGACGGGGCGTACCGGGCGTTGCGGGAGATCCTCAAACGGTGCGACGCCGCCGGGGAGAAGTACTGCGTGTTCGCGGCCGGCGACCCGGTCGCGAACTTCGACCTGATCGCTCAGAAGCTGCGGAAGAAGCCCTTGGTGATAACCGACGAGACCGGCAGCTACACGATCACGTACGCCGACTTCGTCGGCGGCATCCTCGGTGACCTGTACGACACCGGTGCCGGCGACTGGGTCACCCAGGACGCGCAGTACATCTACACGCTGCTCACCTCGTCCAGCGCCGCCGACAAGGCGGCGGCGCGCACGGCTCTGGCCAAGCGGATCAAGGACGCGCGGGCCAGGAAGCCGGCCCGCGACTTCCCGTACGAGAACGGGTTCGAGGCGTTCTCGGGGGTGGACTGCACCGACGCGCTGCACCCGAAGGACGCGAACTTGTGGCCCGCGCTGATGGCGAAGGCCGACAAGCGAGCCCCGTACTTCGGCCGCGCCTGGGGCTGGTCCACCGCGCAGTGCGCCCGGAACACGTGGACCGTGCGGGACGAGGACGCGTACACCGGCCCGTGGACGAGGCGGACCGCCGCGCCGGTGCTGATCGTCGGCACCCAGTGGGACCCGGCGACCAACTACGACGACGCGGTGTCGGCGTCCAAGCGGCTGCCCAACAGCCGGCTGCTGTCCAACACCAACTGGGGACACACGTCGTACGGCACGTCCGACTGCGCCACCACCGCGATCGACAACTACCTGCTCAAAGGCACTCTGCCCGCGAAGGGCACGGTTTGCCAGGGCGCGTACCAGCCGTTCCTGGAGCCGCTGCCGGACGACTCGGCCCTGAGCGTCTCTGCGCTGCGGGCGCCGGCCGCGCCGGCCCAGCGGCCGCAGGTGGTCGGTCCGCCGCTGCCGTCGACCCTCAGCGGCACCCGATAGGAACCGATCGGAGATGAGCACGCGGCGCCCGGCAACGGGCGCCGCGTCGCGTTGGGGCCTGCCTCTTCACTTCTCCGCCGACCTACACGGACGGCAGGGCCGAAACTTTCGAAGTCCGTTCCGGCATTCCCGCAAGTCCCGCACCCCATAGCAGCACGTGATCATGCCCGACCTCAGGGAGATGCGCATATAACGATTAAGACGGGGCCAACTTTCTACCGGAAATTTCTCGGAAGTTGTTGCCTCCAACCTGGCGCAGCGGCAGCATCGATCGTGACGAATGTCTCAGGATGCGGTCCGATCGCCCCGCGGGCGGCTCGGGCACTGGCCAGGGAAGGAGGCCATGGTGACGGAGAGCCCTTCGGTCCATCGTGGCGAGATTCGACCATGGAGATCGAGCACGTTCAGAGCCCTGGCCGTCGCTGCCGTCGGCATCGTGGCGGCGGCCACGGCCGTGACGGTGACGTCGGCGGCGAGCGCCGCAGCCAGCACCCTGGGCGCCGCTGCGGCGCAGTCGGGCCGCTATTTCGGTACGGCCATCGCGGCGGGCCGGCTCGGCGACTCGACGTACACCACGATCGCCGGGCGTGAGTTCACTATGGTCACGGCGGAGAACGAGATGAAGCCGGACGCCACCGAGCCGCAGCGGGGGCAGTTCACCTTCACCGCCGGTGACCGGATCTACGACTGGGCGACCCAGCGCGGCATGAAGGTCCGTGGGCACACCCTGGCCTGGCACGGACAGCAGCCGGGCTGGATGCAGAGCCTCAGCGGCAGCAGCCTGCGGCAGGCGATGATCGACCACATCAACGGGGTGATGGCCCACTACAAGGGCAAACTCGCCGCCTGGGACGTGGTCAACGAGGCGTTCAACGAGGACGGCAGCCGCCGCAACTCCAACCTGCAGGCCACCGGCAACGACTGGATCGAGGTGGCGTTCCGCACCGCCCGCGCCGCCGACCCGTCGGTCAAGCTCTGCTACAACGACTACAACATCGAAAACTGGTCCTACGGCAAGACGCAGGGCGTCTACCGCATGATCCAGGACTTCAAGTCCCGCGGCGTACCGATCGACTGCGTCGGCCTGCAAACCCACTTCACCGGCGGCAGCTCCCTGCCCAGCAACTTCCAGACCACCCTGTCCAGCTTCGCCGCCCTCGGCGTCGACGTAGCCCTCACCGAGGCCGACGTCACCAACGCGTCCACCTCCCAGTACACCGGCCTGACCCAGGCCTGCCTCAACGTGCCCCGCTGCATCGGCATCACCGTCTGGGGCGTACGCGACAGCGACTCCTGGCGCTCCAGCGAAAACCCCCTGCTCTTCGACGGCAGCGGCAACAAGAAAGCCGCCTACACCTCGGTGCTCAACGCGCTCAACGGCCCCGGCCCGACCCCATCGGACTCGGGCACGCCGGGTGGCTCGGGCACGATCGTCGGGGCACAGTCCGGCCGGTGCATCGACGTGCCGAACGCGTCGCAGACCAACGGCACCCGAGTACAGCTCTACGACTGCCACGGCCAGACCAACCAGCAGTGGACCTACACCGCCGGCAAGCAACTGCAGGTGTACGGGAGCAAGTGCCTCGACGCGAACGGGGCGGCCACGGCCAACGGCACCGCGGTGATCATCTGGGACTGCAACGGCCAGCCGAACCAGCAGTGGAACGTCAACTCCAACGGCACCATCAGCGGCGTGCAGTCCGGACGCTGCCTGGACGTGTGGGGCACGGCCAACGGGCAGCAGATCCAGCTGTACGACTGCCACGGCCAGGCCAACCAGCAGTGGCGGACGAACTTCGGCAGTGGCCCGACCTCGCCGCCGCCGAGTGGCTGCGCGCTCCCGTCGACCTACCGCTGGTCGTCGACCGGCGCCCTGGCGAACCCGCAGAACGGCTGGGTCTCGCTCAAGGACTTCACCAACGTGGTCTACAACGGCAAGCACCTGGTCTACGCGTCCAACGTCAACAGCAGCGGCTCGTACGGCTCGATGAACTTCAGCCTGTTCACGAACTGGTCCGACATGGCCTCGGCCGGCCAGACCGGGATGAGCCAGGGCACCGTGGCGCCCACGCTGCTGTACTTCGCCCCGAAGAACATCTGGGTGCTGGCGTACCAGTGGGGACCTACCTCGTTCAGCTACAAGACGTCGAGCGACCCGACCAACGCCAACGGCTGGTCCTCGGCGCAGACGCTCTCCACCGCCAGCCTCCCCGACGCCCCGTACGGCGTGATCGACCAGACCCTCATCGGCGACGACCAGAACATGTACCTCTTCTTCGCCGGGGACAACGGCAAGATCTACCGGTCGAGCATGCCGCTCGGGAACTTCCCGGGCAGCTTCGGCTCGACCTACACGACGATCATGAGCGACTCGACCAACAACCTGTTCGAGGCGGTCGAGGTCTACAAGGTCCAGGGCCAGAACCAGTACCTGATGATCGTCGAGGCGATCGGCAGCCAGGGACGCTACTTCCGCTCGTTCATCGCGAGCAGCCTGGGCGGGACCTGGACCCCGCAGGCCGCCAGCGAGAGCAACCCGTTCGCCGGCAAGGCCAACAGCGGCGCCACCTGGACCAACGACATCAGCCACGGTGACCTGGTCCGCACCAACCCCGACCAGACCAAGACCGTCGACGCGTGCAACCTGCAGTTCCTTTACCAGGGCAAGAACCCCAGCGCGGGAGGCGACTACAACCTGCTGCCGTGGCGGCCGGGTGTGCTGACACTGCAGCGGTAGCGACCGGAACAATGACCGCTCGGGCGTGTCCGGCGCCGCCAAGGCGCCGGACACGCCCCCCGTTTGCCCAGCCGGCCCGGGGTTGGGGTCAGGCTGCCGTCGGCGGGTGGGGTACCGGCGTCCCGACCCGCAGCCGGACGGTGAAACCGTCGGCGGAGCGGATCAGCGTCGTGTCGATGTCGAGCTGGTGGATGAGCCAGAGCCCCCAGCCGGGACGCAGGGCGTCCGACGTCGCCGGGACGAGGCCGGCCAGCGGGTCGGCGGGACCGGGGCCGTAGTCGTGGACGCTGACCACGACCCGGTTCGAGCAGGCCCAGATCCGGACGGTGATCGGCGGCTCGCCGTGGTTCGCGGCGTTGCAGGTCGCCTCCGAGATGCCGTGGACCAGCGCCTTGAGCTGCTTGTCGTCGATCCGGAGGGACCCGATCGCGATCAGGGCGCGACGCGCCTCGGCGGGGGTACGGTCGACCAGCTCGACCAGCGGCGGCCCGGCCTCCAGCGGATCGGGCGGCGGTGGCAACTCCTCGAACTCCGGCGGTTCCTGGAAGCGTTCGCTGGCGCAGCGACACGCGGGCGCGGTGATCAGATGCGGATGGGTGCGCTCGACGACGTCGACCACCGCCTCGGAAACCGTGGTGGCGTCGTACAGGCAGCGGCCCCACACCGGGAAGTCCTGCCACACGGTGTTGACCGCGCTCTCGTAGCGGTCCCAGCCCTCGAACTGCCGACCGTTGCCGGGGTGTGGCACGTCCCCGGCGATCCGGATCTGCTCGACACCCATCGCCAGGTGGAACTCGAACAGCCGGCGATAGGTGGCGATCGCCAGCGCCGGCGTCGCGTACAGCCCCCGGTCGGTGATGAACTCGACGGCGGACGGGTCGCTCAGCCGTGCTCGCAGCAGCTCGGACTTCCGGTCGTCGTAGCCGAGGACGACCGCTTCGCCGGCCGACAGCCCGTCCTCGACGAACGGCACGATCAGTCGCAGGAACGCGGCGTCGGAGTCGTAGAAGCCGCCTTCGTGGAAATGGCCCATGTAGCCGCGGGCGGCTCCCGTTCTCATCACGCCACCTCCGTGAATGCGAGTTTCGGATGTCGCCATCCGAGGAGTTCGACCATGCGCATCAGTTCCGGTGGCGGATGGGCCAGCGTGATCTGTCCGTCCTCGGGCAACCCCGCGGCGATGGTGTACAGGTACTGGAGCGCTCCGGTGTCGACGAACGTCAGGCCGCTGACGTCGACGATCAGCCGGGGGTGGGTCGCCAGCCGGGCCTGGACCACCCGCCGGCACTCGTCCCGGTTGAACCCGTCCAGCTCACCGGTGATCCGTACGCCCTCCTGCGTCGCGAGGAAACTCGCCCGCGGCGGCTCGATCCACCCCGGCACGGCTCCGGCGTGTTCGGCGGCGAGGAGCCGCTGGTGGTCCCGATGCAGGCGCCGCCGGTCGTACTGGCACACCGAGGTGACGCCTTCCTCCCGCTGCACCCGGGCGGTGAGCCGTTCCCAGGAGAGCACCCGCTCGATCGGACCGAGGGTCCGCGCCAGGTCATCCATGTCCGCGACGATCCGCAGGCCGGGGAAGCCCTCCGCCTGGGCGCGCGCGACGGCGGTCCGGACCCCGCCGGCCGGCACGGCCGCGATCATCCCGTCGGAAGCGCCATAAACATCGGCGAACCGGCACACCGCGAGTTGCCCGGTCCGGAACGCACCGCTCGTCACGGCGCCGGCCGTCAGCACGGCGGACACCGCGGGCAGCGGCCGGTCGTCGGTCACGTACAGCACCCGGTCACCGGCCTCCAGCCCGGCCGTGACGAACGCCGCGGCGGCCAGCGCCAGGTCCGCCTCGCTCCGGTAGAGCACGAGCAGGTGGGTGCCGGGATCGAGGGTGCGCAGGTCCACCGGAGCGGCGTCGTCGCCGCCCGTTTCCCGCCGAGGTTGTGCGGTCACGTCTCAGCCCCTGCCTCTGATCCGCCCTTGCCCCCGCGCGGTACATTGCTTTCCCAGCGGACCGGCAGGACAACCGGTCCCGATTTCCCGATCCGGGGGATTCGCACATGGCGGACCTTTCGCCACGGTCCGGCCCGCAGCTTTCGGGGTCGGTCGTCCGGCCGGGGAAAGCAGCCGATGTGTGGATCCCGATCGACTGTTCCGCGACCAGAATGATCGACATGGCGGAGACCGCATCCGCCCCTTCGATGGTGGAGTGCCTCGAATGAGCGGCTGGCAACTGTCCGGCTACACGCCTGTTCGTCCGCTCGGCGCCGGAGCGTCGGGGACGGTCGTGCTCGCCACCCACGAGGAGACCGGCACGCCGGTCGCCATCAAGTATCTGGTGCACGTCCTCGGGGATAACGCCTCGTTCCGGGCCGCCTTCCGGCGAGAGGCGGAGCTGCTCGGCGAGATCGACGACCCGCACGTCTCCCGGCTTTACGAGTACGTGGAGTCCGCCGACGGCGCGGCCATCGTGATGGAGCTGGTCAACGGGGTGTCGCTGCGGCAGATGCTGCGCGAGCACGGCCCGACCACCCCCGAGGCGGCGCTCTGCGTACTGAAGGGCTCCCTGGCCGGGCTGGGCGCGGCACACCGCCACGGTGTCGTGCACCGTGACTACAAGCCGGAGAACGTGCTGGTCACCGGGGAGGGGCAGAGCAAGCTCGCGGACTTCGGCATCGCCACCACGGTCGGGCACGGCACCGGCACCGTGGTCACCGGCACGCCGCGGTACATGGCCCCGGAGCAGTGGACGGGCGCGCCGGCGACACCCGCCTGCGACATCTACGCCGCCACCGCCACCTTCTTCGAATGCCTCACCGGCCGGCCGCCGTACGACGGGGCGAACCTGTTCGTGCTGCACGACCAGCACGCGAACGCGGCCATCCCGACGGATCCGGCCCCGCCGCCGGTGCACGACCTGCTCCGGCGGGGCATGGCCAAGCAGGCCACGGACCGGCCCCCGCACGCGCTCGCCTTCCTCGACCTGCTGGAGCAGGTGGCCGGTGCGGCGTACGGCCCCGACTGGGAGGATCGCGGGCTGCGCGAGCTGGCCCGGCGGGCCGCCCTGCTCGCCGCGCTGTGGCCGTTCCCGGACGGCACCGCGGGCGGCACGAGCTTCGCCACCACGACGCTCGGCGACACCACGGCCGATCGCCCCGGCGGCGTGCTGCGCAAACGCAAGTGGAGCGCGCTGGCCGCGGCCGCCATCGTCGCGGCTCTGCTGGCCGGCGGCGTGGGATACCACTATGCCTCCGCGGCCGAGGAGTCCCCGGCGGCCGGCGGTCCCGCGACCGGCGGCCCGTCCGGCACCACGATCGCCCCGGCGGTCGCGGCGACACCGGTCGTCGCGACGACCCCGGCGGCGGCGACGACCTCCCCCGGCCACCCGACGACGACCGCTACGACGGCTCCGACGGACCCGGGCAGCACGCCCACCAAGTCCAAGTCCGCCTCGCCCAGCACGTCGCCCACCACCACGACCACCTCGCCGAGCCCCTCGGCCAGCACCTCCCCGTCGCCGGAGCCGGACACCACGGCTCCCGACGTCGGCACGGTCAGCGCGAAACCGGCCGCGCTGGAGCCGGAGGGTTGCCGGTACGGCAACCGCATCAGCACCGTCGTGGTCACTGTCACCGACGACCGGAGCGGCCCAGCCGATCTCAAAGTCAATTTCCGGTACACCCTGGGCGGCGCCACCTCGACCGTCACGATGAGCTCGTCCGGGGGCGACGTCTTCCAGGGGACGCTCGGTCCGCTGCCGTCGCAGAGAACGGCTACCCGCATCCCGGTCTCGGTGGTCGCCACCGACGCCGCCGGCAACTCGGCCAAGTCGGCGTCGCCGGCGTACGTGAGCCTCGACAACATCTGCACCCCCGGTTAGGAGCAGGCCGTGCTTGCCGCACAGAGTCACCTGTCGACGCGGGGACGGCCGGCGTGAACCGGCCGGAGGAGTCCGGCGACGACCGGACCATGCCGATTCCCGCCGATCCGTGGCGGACCCTGCACGGTCCCGCCCCGACCGTGAACCTCGGCGACGCGACGGCGTACCTCGGCGATCCGGACCGGACCGTCGGCGTCGGGCAGTCCGACCCGACGGCGTACCTGCCGGGGCCGGGCACGACGGCGCCGCCCACGTACCCGGCCGAGTCGGAGCCGACAATCCGCACGCACAGCGAGATGCGTTTCGGTCCCGGTGTGCCGGCGGCCCCGGTGGCCGCCCCGATCTGGCCGGAGACCACGCCGGACCGGCGTCGCCCGCTGTGGCGCCGGCTGGTGTCGCTGGTCTCCAGCCTGCTGACGCTCGCGCTGGTCGTGGTGGTCGGGCTCTACGTGTGGCAGCGGCTCAGCCCGATCAAGGTGGAGAGCGTCACGGTGGCCGTGCCCCAGCCCGCCGGAGCCCGGTGCAACGTCACCGTCGACGTGGTCGCCACCGTGCACACCAACGGCAAGGCCGGGACGATCCGCTACCAGTGGCTCCGCTCCGACGCGCCGCCCGGCGGCATGCTCACCGAGCAGGTCAGCCGGGGGCAGGACACCGCCTCGCTGACCCTCAAGTGGACGTTCAACGGCGTCGGCACGACCACCGAGACGGCCACCGTCAACATCATCGAGCCGTCGCCGATCCAGGCCGGCACCAAGGTCGCCTACCGCTGCAAGCGAGGCTGATCCGCGACGGCACAGGGCCGCCTGGCGTGCCCCGCACCAACCGCGGTCGAGTCGAGGTGTCGACGGCAACCAGCTCCGCAACTCACACACCCCGCACCGCCCAAGTCGAGATGCCGACGGCAACCAGCTCCGCAACTCACACACCCCGCACCGCCCAAGTCGAGACGCCGACGGCAACCAGCTCCGCAACTCACACACCCGCACCGCCCAAGTCGAGACGCCGACGGCAACCAGCTCCGCAACTCACACACCCGCACCGCCCAAGTCGAGACGCCGACGGCAACCAGCTCCGCAACTCACACACCCGCACCGCCCGAGTGGAGATGCCGACGGCAACCGGCTCCGCAACTCACACACCCCGCAGCGGGCAGGTCGAGACGCCGACGGCAACCAGCTCTGCGACTCGCGCACCCCGCACCGACGCGGAGCTGGTCGAGGTGCTGGCCGGTGGCTCGCCCGCGCCACGCCGCGTTCCGGCCGTGGGGCGTCAGCGGCCCTGGGCAGTCACCAGACCCGACTCGTAGGCAGCGATCACCAGTTGGGCGCGGTCGCGGGCGGCCAGTTTGTGCAGTAGTCGTCCGATGTGGGTCTTCACGGTGCCGACGCCCAGATGCAGATGCTCGGCGATCTCGGTGTTGGAGAGCCCACCAGCGATCAGCGCCAGCACCTCACGTTCGCGTTCGGTGATCGTTTCCAGGCCGCGTGGCGTACCGGAAAGGGGTTTGCTCTTGCTGGTGAAGGCGTCGATCAGGCGGCGGGTGACCCGGGGCGCGAGCAGCGCCTCGCCGGCCGCGACCAGCCGGATGCCGGTGAGCAGCTCGGTCGCCGTGGTGTCCTTGACCAGGAAGCCGCTGGCGCCCGCCTGAAGCGCGGAATACACGTATTCGTCGAGGTCGAAGGTGGTCAGGATCAGCACCCGGATCGCGGCGGTCTCCGGGGCCGCGCAGATCTTCCGGGTCGCTTCGATGCCGTCCATCACCGGCATCCGGACGTCCATCAGCACGACGTCCGGCTGGTGCTGCCGGGCCAGCTGGACCGCCTCGGCGCCGTTGCCGGCCTCGCCGATCGGGGTGAACCCTGGCGAGGCGTCGAGCAGGGTCCGGAAGCTCTCCCGCATCAGCGGGTGGTCGTCGGCGAGCAGGACCCTGATGTCCGTCACTCGGTCTCCTCGGCTGTCGCATACGGGATGGCGGCGACCACGTGGAATCCCCCGCCCGGGCGCGAGTCGGCGGCGAGAGTGCCGCCGTACATGGTCACACGCTCGTGCATGCCGATCAGGCCCTGTCCGCCAGTGCTCCGGCGAGCCGGTGGACGGCCTCGGCCGTCGTCGGCCACCTCGATCTCCACGTTGCCGGCGTCGGCCCGCACGGTGACCCAGCAAAAGTCAGCGTCCGCGTGTTTGACCACGTTGGTGAGCGACTCCTGGACGATGCGATAGACGGTGAGGTCGACCGCCGCCGGCAGCTCGTCGGCGCCCCTGACGTCGAGCTCGATGCTCAGCCCGGTGGAGCGCAGCCGCTCGGCGAGGTCCGACAGGTCGGCGGCTCCGGGCGCCGGGGCCAGGTCGGCGGCGGGCTCGTCGTCCTCGCGCAGCACGTCGAGCAGCCGCCGGACCTCGGTGAGCGCCGACCGGCTGGTCCTCTCGATGATCTGCAACGCCGCCCGGGTCTCGGCCGGCTTGTCGGCCAGGTGGTTGGCGACGGTCGCCTTCACCGCGATCAGGCTGAGGCTGTGCCCGACGATGTCGTGCAGCTCGCGGGCGATCCGCAGCCGCTCACCGGTGACCGCGTCGCGGGCGAGCCGGTGGGCGGCCTCGGCCTGCAGGGTGCGCCGCCACCGGATCAGGCGGCCGGTGGCCCAGGCCGCGGTGAGCAGGACGGCGGCCACACCCAGCTCGACCTGCCACCACAGCGGCACCTCGCTCTGCGGAGCGTCGGCCGAGGTGACGCCGGTGCGCAGGTAGAGCCACGGGATGGTGACGGCCGGCGCCGCCAGACCGCCGGCCAGGGCCAGCGTGGCCGGGATCCGGCCGGTCCGGGAGGCCGCGGTGTAGAGGGCGAGCACGGCCGGGAACCAGGACACCACGATCACGCCGAGACCGACCACGCCGGTGGCGGTGGCGATCGCGGCGGCCGCCACCACGACGACGAACACCGGCAGCGGCCAGCGGCGGCGCACCGCGAGCGGCAACCCGGTCGCAGCGGCGGCCAGCCACGCCACCGCGACGGGGCCGGAATATGGCGGGCCGGGTGGGTCGAGGACGGTGCCGGCTATCAGATAGGTCAGCAGGGCGGCGATCGGCACGTCGACGAGCCCGCCGGGCATCGGGAATCGAGCGGCTCGGGTCATTCGGCCACGCTAACCGGCGTGCCGGGGCCGCGCGTCTGACCCAGGTCATACCTCGAGATCGGACCTGGGGCAGATTCGCCGGACCGCTCCCGCCGACACCATGGAATCCATGATCGAGCTGCGAGAGCTGACCAAGCGGTACGGCGACACCACCGCCGTCGACCGGTTGTCGTTCGAGGTCCGCCCGGGTGTGGTGACCGGCTTCCTCGGGCCGAACGGGGCCGGCAAGTCCACCACCATGCGGATGATGCTCGGCCTGCACCGCCCGACCTCGGGTGCGGCCCTGATCGACGGACGTCGCTATGCCGAGATCCGGCACCCCCTGCACGAGGTCGGCGCGGTCCTGGACGCCGACGCCGCCCACCCGGGCCGCAGCGCGTTCACCCACCTGGCCGCCCTGGCCCGCAGCAATGGGATCGGCAAGACGCGGGTCACCGAGGTGCTTGATCAGGTGGGTCTGGCCGGGGTGGCGCACAAGCGGGTCGGTGGGTTCTCGCTCGGCATGCGACAGCGTCTGGGCATCGCCGGAGCCCTGCTCGGCGATCCGGCGGTGGTGCTTTTGGACGAGCCGGTGAACGGGTTGGACGCGGCCGGCATCCGGTGGATCCGGTCGACGCTGCGCTCACTGGCCGCGCAGGGCCGGACGGTGCTGCTCTCCAGCCACCTGATGAGCGAGATGGCGCTCACCGTCGACCGGGTGCTGATCATCGGCCGGGGCCGGTTGATCGAGGACACCTCGGTGGCCGAGATGCGCGACCGGTTCGAGCGCGACGTCCTGGTCCGCACGCCCCGCGTCGCCGAGCTGACCGGCGTCCTGACCCGGCTCGGGGCCACGGTGACCCGCACCGGCGACGGCGACCTGATCGCGGTCGGCGTGGACGCGCCGGCCATCGGTGACGCCGCCGCGGCCGCGTCGATCCCCGTGCACGGGCTGACCCCGCGCAGCGCCACGCTCGAGGACGTCTACCTGGAGATGACCAGCGAGGCCGCGGAGTACCGCGCCTCTCTCACGGCGGAAGGCCGATGATGACCGAGATGCGCGACATGGTGGCCGCGGAGTGGCTGAAGGTGCGCACGCTCCGCTCGACCTGGGCGTTCCTGGGCGGCGGCGTGGTCGCCACCGCACTGGGCGCGATGATCCTGTTCTTCCTGGTCCAGGCATATGACGCGGCCACCCCCGCGGACCGGGCGCACTACGAGACGGCCGACCCGACCGTGGTGACCATGCCGTTCGTGATGTTCTTCGTCGGCGCGATCGGCGCCATGCTGATCACCAGTGAGTTCACCACCCGCTCGATCGGCCCCACCCTGCTCGCCGTGCCACAGCGCGGCCTGCTGCTGGGCGCCAAGGCGACGGTGGCCAGACTGGTCGGCCTCGGCAGTGGCGCCCTGTTCGCGCTGCTCGCGTTCGCCGACGCGCGCCTGCTGCTCGGCGACCGGCCGCAACCGATCAACCCGTGGCCGATGTGGACCGACGCCGTCCCCACGGTTCTCTGCGCCACGGTGATCGTGCTGGTCACGTGCCTGGTGGCGATGGGGCTGGGCGCGCTCGTCCGATCCACCGCTGCGGCGCTGACCACGCTGGGCGGGCTGGTGCTGGTGGCGCCGATCTTCGCGCACTTCCTGCCGACGGAGTGGCACCTGCGCTTCGCCTCGGTGCTGCTGCCCAACCTCACCCCCCAACTGGCCGGGAGCAACCATCCCTACCTGCTCTCCCAGGCCGGTGCGGCGGCGGTGACCGCTGGATATGTGCTCCTCGCCCTGCTCGCCGGCGCGATCAGTTTCCGCCGCCGGGACGCATGACCGGCGATCAGCAGGCGGCTTGCGCGACCAGTGCGCGCATCACCTGGGTGGTCTTGGCCTCGGCGGTGCTCGGGACCAGCCCCTTGCCCTCGACGAAGGCGATCAGCGCCGCCTGCGCCGCCGGAGCGTCCGCGACCTGCTCGACGATCGACAGTTCGAGGAAGTCGAGGTCGCCGACAGTCCAGCGTTCGGCGCGGACGTCGAGCGGCGAGCCGCCCGGTCGCGGCGCCGCGAACTTGGGCCAGCGCATGGCAGACACGGGAGGGAGCATCGTGAGGGTGGTGAGGTTGACCGCGACACCGGCGCACTGCTCGATCAGTCGCAGGTGGTCGGCGGTGAACAGCGCGCTGACCTGCTGCTCGCCGGCCGCCACCGCGGCGACCAGCCCTTTCGGCCGGTCGCTGGTGAGCGAGATCGCCAGCGTACGGCGATCGGCGGCCCAGTCCTCCTCGATCTTGAAGTCCGCGGACTTCTCGTCCAGCCACTCGTCGGTCAGCTGCGAGCGGCGCCCGGGGCGGAACTTGACCGTGACGTCGTCCTTGCCGCTGGTCTTCTGCCGGGCCCGCAGGATCAGGCGCTGGTCGAGCAGGGGTGTTGCCGAGCAGAGGCCGGTCGTGACGTCCTCGACGAAGAAGATGCTCCACGGCGCGACGGCCGGCAGGCCGAGGGCCTGCACCGCCTTGGCGGTCTGGTCACTGTCCAGACCGACCTTCACCTCAACGTCGTCGAGTCTCATCGGTGCCCTCCCCTGGTCACCTCGATTGAGCTCCCTCACGAGGCCGGTGCTCCAGGGAAGCGTCGTTGATCCGATAACGTCGCGGGCCCGGCTCCACCGAGGTGGAACCGGGCCCGGACGGTCAGCGACGTTTCTTGGGCAGATCGAACTGATCAGCGCGGCGGCAGTCGGCGTGGTTGCCGACGGCGCCCGGTGGGAGTTTCTTGAGGGCCTCGCGGGCTCGCTGCCGGCCGAGGTTCCAGGCGTACCAGGGGTCGGGCTCCTTGAGATCGTCGGCGATCCAGCTCAGCGTGCACCGGCGGACCGGGTCGGGCAGCTGGGTCAGCGCCGGGGTCGCGTCCGCGGAGAGCGCCCGCAGATACCAAGCGTCGATCTTGCCGGATCCGGTGTACCGGGCGGCGTTGCGGCTGGCCGCGTATCCCTCCGGGTCGAGGCCGGCGAGGCCGAGCAGCATCAGCACGGCGAGGACGACGGTGGCCCGCGGGATCCAGCGGCCGCGCCAGCGGATGCCGGCCAGCGCGATCAGCACGAAGACCGTGCCGAGCAGGATCTCGAAGGACATCACGAAGATGCGCTCGCCGGTGAAGCTGTACACCCGCTGGTACTCCCACATGCGGGAGAGCGCGGACGCCACGATGACGACGCTCAGCCCGCAGATCAGGCCGAGCAGGACGCGCAGCAGGACCACCTCGAGCGTCTGATCACGGCGTGCCCAGCGGCCCAGGGCCGCGAGCACGGCCAGGGACAGCAGGGTCACGGCGACCAGTTGCCAGAAACCGCTCCGGGCGTACTGCGAGTAGCTGAGCCCGGCCGTCTCCACCACGTGCCGGCGGCCGCCGAACAGCACGGTGAACTGCACCGCCACGAACCCGGCGAAGAGCAGCACCAGCGCGGAGGCGGCCGGCGCCCACTCGACCAGGCCGAACCGGCCGCGGCCCGGGGTGTCCAGGCTGGACGTGGCCGGCGGCGCCGACAGGGTGTAGATGCCGGCCACCGCGATCAGGCCGCCGAGCACGGCCAGGATGACCCAGCGGAACACCGAGCCGACGTTGACCTCGGGCACGAAATGGCTGAGGGACTTCGAGAAGACCACGTCGGCCGAGGACAGCAGCGCGCCGAAAACGATCAGGACCAGGGCGGTGAGGCCGATCGAGAAACCGATCCGCCGGGCCATGCCCGGGTTGCGGCTCGCTTGCACGTGACGGCGCACCCAGGGCAGACCCTTGAAAGCCGCATACGGTACGGCGATCAGGCTGAACGAGATCGACCGGATCTGCCGGCCGCCCACGATGGCGAGTGCCGAGCAGCCGAGGGCGCCGAGCACGCTGAACGTGACCAGCCACCACGCGTTGCGGAAGGCGGGGACGGCCATCAGGGCGAGCGCGGCGACCGCCCAGCCGGAGCGGATCCAGCGCTCGGTGTCCGGCAGGTCGGCGGAGCGGCGGACGGCGGCGATCACGCCCACCGTGAGGACCAGCCAGCCGAGGAACCAACCGATGCCGGTCCGGTCGAGCGGGACGAAACAGGCGATGCCGAGGGCGCCGGCCAGCACGCCGGCGGGGACCGCTCGGCCCCGGGCGGCGGAGGGGCCGGGCCAGTGCTTGTCCCGGAACTTCTGCCACGGAGTTTGTTCGGGCTGGTAGGCGCCGAAGTGCGATATCGGCTGGGGGCGGCGCTGCGGGGCCGGTTGGGGGCCCTGGTCCGGGGCGTGCGGGAAAGCTGGGGCGGGCCATTCCTCCGGTGGGGCAGGGCGGGCGGTGGCCGGAGCGACGCGCGGCCCCGAGCCGGCGGGGGTGGAAGTGCCGGCGGTCCGGGCCCCGGAGCCTGCTTGGCTTCCGGCGGATGCGGAACCGGCGGGGGTCCGGGCTCCGGAGTCGGCCTGGGTTCCCGCGGATACGGACCCGGCCGGGGTCCGGGCCCCGGAGTCGGCCTGGCTTCCCGCGGATGCAGAACCGGCCGGGGTCCGAGCCCCGGAGTCGGCCTGGGTCCCCGCGGATGCGGACCCGGCCGGGGTTCGGGTCGCGGAGTCGGCCGAGGCTGCGGCGGCGGCTGTGGGCGGCTCGGGTTTGTCGGCCGCTCCCGCGCCGGCCGAAGCAGGAGCCGTCTCGTCGCCGGACCGCGCCTTACCCGATTTTTCGGATTTGTCAGACTTCACCGTTGGGGCCGCGGTAGACCCAGCGGTAACGGATGCCTCGTCCGGGGTCAGCGAGCCGGCCGCAGCGGGTCCACCATCTGCCGGCGGTGTCACGCCTGCCGCCCGTGTCACGGCCGCAGCGGGCGCCACGGTCGCGGCGGGGGGCACGGTCGCGGCCTGCGCCGCGCTCCCGGCCTGCGCCGCGCTCCCGGCAGGCACTCCGGTCCCAGCAGGTGCTGAGGTCGCGGCGGGCGCAGGACTCCCGGCGGGCGCCGCGGTTGCGGCCACGGCCGATGCCGCCTCCACCGAGACCATCGGCACGAACAGTGCGTAACCGCGGGTGCCCGCGGGGATCTGCACCGGGATCGCCCAGGCCGGCTCCCCGTCCGACCCCGGCCAGACCATCGACGGGATCGCGGTGGTCGGCGGCATGACCAGCAGTTGCGGCGCCGTCTCGGGTGCTGCTGGTGGCGGCGGTTCCGACGGATGTCGTTGCTCGGGTGGCAGTTCGGCCACGGCCCCTCCTCGATCGATCGGTTCGCACACTGTAGGGCGTCAGCGCCGGGAAATCTACGTTGGGACGATCCCGTACCGCCGCGACGACTGAGAGTGAGACGAGAATCGACGTCACGGAGCCCGCGAAGGCGCCCCACTCCCCGGGAGCCGACGGACGCCGAAACCGACCCCGACGGCGCCGGGGAGGATGACGCCGAAGCCGACGGAGCTACGGATGGTGAGGCGGACGCGGACACCGACGGTGACCCGGACGGCGAGGCTGACGCGGACGGCGAGGCAGACGCCGCCGGAGTGGAGGCCCCCGGCAACGGCTTCGCGGCCACCGTCGTCTCCGGCTGGTCAAACTTCCAGCCCTCCCCCAGCAACTGGGGGATCAACGTGCGCAGCGCCTCCACCGTCTGCTTCCGATCACCACCCCCGTCGTGCACCAGCACCACCGCCCGCGGCGTGAGCTGCTGCTTGATCCGCGACGCGATCACCCCCGCACCCGGCAGCAGCCAGTCGTCCGGGTCGACGACCCAGCCGAGCGGGGTGTGCCCCGCCTTCCCGCCCGCCTTCGCCGACGGCCCGAAGTCCCCGTACGGCGCGCGGTAGTACGTCACCGTCGCCCCCGGCGCCGCCTCCGCGATCGCCGCGTCCGCCTCAGCGATGTCCGCGCGGCTCGTCGCCTCGGAGACGATGCCCAGGTCGTCGTGGTGCATCGAGTGGTTGCACAGCCGATGCCCCTCGGCGACGATCCGGCGCACCAGCTGCGGGTACCACGTCACGTTCTCGCCGACCACGCAGAACGTGGCCTTGACGTGGTATTGCGCGAGCAGGTCCAGCACCGCCGGGGTGTCCGCGGACGGCCCGTCGTCGAAGGTCAGCGCGAGCCGCTTGCCGCCGTGCTCGGTGTGCACCACCGGCTGGTAACCGGCCGCGGCCGCGTGCAGCTCGGTGACCGAGTCCGGGTTCTTGACGTCGTGCCCGCTCTTGCCGAAGTCGCCGGCGTCGGTACGCCCGACGTGCGCGGGCTCGGGCAGCGGGGTGGCCGGCGTCCCCGCCAGGGCCGAGCGGGTGAAGTCCCGCCAGATGTAGGACGGCATGGTGTCGCCCTCGATCCGCTTGTTCCTCGCGTCGCGCAGCGGCCCGGGCTTGGCCCTGCCGATCCACACCACGCTGGCCAGCTCGGGCGTGTACCCGGCCATCCAGGCGTCCTGGTTGTCCAGCGTGTCGAGGTACTGCTGGGTGCCGGTCTTGCCGGCCGCCGGACGGCCCGGCGTGATGCCGTGCTCCTTCACCACCGATTTCAGTACGGTGGTCACGTCCGCGGCGATCTTCGGGTCGATCGCGGCAGTCGCGACGTCCGGGGTGGTGTACCCGGACCCGTCCGCGCCGCCCACCGACTCCACGAAGTGCCGCTGGTGGCGGACACCGTTGCCGGCCAGCGTCGCGTACACGGTCGCCAGATCGCCGGGCAGGACCGGGTACCGGCCCAGCGCGATGTCGCCGCGGGTCTTCCCCGGCGCCGGATCCCCCTTCACGTCCACCATCGACTTGTGGCCGTCGTACCGCTCCGGGATGCCGAGCCGGACGGCCGTGTCCCGCACCCGGTTCGGCCCGATCTGCGCGGTCACCGCGTAGAACGGGGTGTTCAGCGAGTCGACCATCGCGTGGTGCAGCGTGCACTCGGGGCATTGGAGGTTGCCGTGGTTGCGCAGCGGCACGCCCCGGTCCGGGAACAGCCGCGGTGAGCTGCCGTCCCAGCGCGACTGGTAGGCGATCCCCCGGCCCAGCGCCGCGGCCAGCACGATCGACTTGAACGTCGAGGCCGCCGGGTGCATCGCCGCGGCGTTGTCGAAGTACCCGCTGCCGTGCTCCCCGCCGTAGTAGGCACGCACCCCGCCGGTCGCCGGGTCGAGCGCGACCAGGGCGGCCTGCAGCTCGGCCGGCTGCCCGTGCAGCCGCGCCCGCACCGAGCCGACCGCGGCCTGCTGTGCCGTCCGGTCGAGGGTGGTGATCACCCGCAGGCCCTGGGTGTGCAGCTGCTGCGAGGTGATGCCGTGCCCGGCCAGCTCCCGCTCCACCTGGTCGACGACCAGCCCGATCGGGCCGCCGATCGCCGATCCGGCCGGCCGGATGGTCGGGTACGTCACCGTGGCCGGATCGATCAGGCCGGCGTCCCGCGCGGTCGCGAAGATCCAGTTCCAGCGCCGCCGGGCGGCCGCCGGGTCGTGGTCCGGGTCGTAGCCCCACGGGTCCTTGATGACCGCGGCGAGCACCGCGCTCTGGGCGAAGTCCAATCGGTCCGGGGTCACCCCGAAGTAGGCGTTCGCGGCGGCGGCGATCCCGTACGCGCCGCGACCGTAGTAGATCGTGTTGAGGTAGCGCGCGAGGATCTCGTCCTTGCCGTACTGCCGCTCCAGGTTGATGGCGAGCGCCAGCTCCTGCATCTTCCGGTCGACGGTGACCCGCTGGCTCAGGAACGCGTTCCGGGCGTACTGCTGGGTGATCGTGGAGGCGCCCTCGCGCTTGCCGCTCACGTCGGCCACCACCGCGCGGGCCACGCCGCGGACCGACACCCCCGCGTGGTCGTAGAAGTCGCGGTCCTCGGCGAGCAGCACGGCCTGGCGCAGGGCCGGCGAGATCGCCGACAGCGGCACGTCGCTGTGGTCGGTGGCGCCGACCCGGGCCAGGATCGTCGTGCCGTCCCGGTAGTACAGGACCGACGCCTGCGGCTGGGCCGCGGCGGCGGGCACCGGCACGGATTCCACGTACGCCTCAGCGGCGCCGACACCCGCGGCGCCCCAGAACATCAGCACGGCGGCGGCGGTGGCCACGATCCGGCGCCGTCGCGCGGGCCGTTTCGGCGCCGGCGGCTCGGCGCATTCCTGAGGCTCGATCGATTCCGGCTGCTCATTGTGTTCGTCCTGCACACTCGCCTAGACGGCATCCAACCGGGTAAATGTTGATTGTAATTTTGCGTTACCGAATGATCACCGTAAATGGCGGTATGGTGACCTGCGGTTTCCTGAGGTTGCACGGGAAATCGATGATTTAAGTCGCACTGTCGCCACAGCTCCGGAGGCCGATCGTGAGAGCCGCACAGATCGCTCAATACGCCGCGGACCTGCCGCGGGCCACCGCCTTCTACACCGACCTGTTCGGCGCGCCACCGGTCGCCTCGTTCGACCCGCCCGGACTGGTCTTCTTCGACCTGGGCGGCCAGCGCCTGCTGCTCGAGGAGGGCGCGCCCTCGGCGCTGCACTACTACCTGGTCGACGACATCGACGCCACCGTCGCACGGCTGCGCGCCGCCGGCGCCGCGATCACCGGCGAGCCCCACGTGATCTTCGCGCACGTCGACGACACCCTCGGCCCGGCCGGCACGCAGGAGATTCAGGCTTTCGTACGCGACAGCGAGGGCAACCTGGTCGGCCTGGTCGAACAGCGCCGCCTCCCGTGACCGATCATGATCGGGTGCCGCGCGACGCGGCACCCGATCCGTCGCGATCTCTCGTCAGCCGCCCGCCGGCGTGCTGTCCAGCAGGTGGCTCGCCGCCGGGCGGACCCGTTGCTGGGACAGGTCGGCGAACAGGTCCTCCCACCGGGCCAGGATGACCGGCGACTCGTAGTGGGCGGCGGTGGCGCGGGCCGCGGCGCCCAGGGTCTCCCGCTCGTCCGGGTTCTCGATCAGGCGGATCATGCCGGCGGCCAGGCCGGAGACGTCCTCGGCCGGGATCAGCAGGCCGTTGGCGCCGTCCTCGACCACGTCGGCCGGGCCGGTCGGGCAGTCGAAGGCGACCACCGGCAGGCCGGTGCACATCGCTTCGAGCAGGACCATCGGCAGGCCCTCCTTGCGCGAGCTGAGCACGAAGATGGACGACTTGGCGAGCTCGGCGTCCAGGTTGCGGGTGATGCCACGCAGGTGCAGGACCTCGCCGAGGCCGCGCTCCTGGATCATCTCGGTCAGCTTCCGGCGTTTGCGGCCCTCGCCGAAGATGTGCAGCTGCCACTCCGGGTGCCGCTCGTGCACCTGCTCGAACGCCTCGACCAGCATGTCGAAGCCCTTCTGCCGGGTCAGCCGGCCGGCGGCGACCAGGACCCGGGTGCGTCCCTCGGCGGGCGCGGCCGGCCGGGGCGGGATGCCGTTCGGGATGCGTTCCAGGCGTACCGCGTCGCCGAGCGCGTCGCGGTAGGCCGCGAAGTCGGCGCGGGTCAGCACGGACACCGCGTCCAGCCGGGGGTAGGCACGGCGGATCGCGGATTGCAGCCGGGGCCGGTAGCTCCGGAAGTTCATGTGGTCCTGACCGATCCGGATCAACCGGCGGGGCGCGAACCAGGCGGCGAGCAGGTTCAGCGCCGGGCGCGTGGTGATCAGCACGGCGTCCGGCTGGGCGCCCATGTACCGGACCACCTTCAGGTCGACCAGCGGGTCCCACCGGTTGTACCGGAAGTCACGGCCGTGCGGCAGCGGGTTACGCAGCGCCCGGGTCTTGCGCCAGAACCGGGAGTTCGTCCCCGGCTTGTCGGTCCACCGCGACCCGTCCTCCCGCAGGTCGGTCAGGGAGACCAGCCGTACCCGCGGGTCCAGCGCGAAGGCCGGCTTCTCGGTGTGCCGGTACACGCTGGCGATCTCGACGTCGTGGGTGGCGCACAGCGCGTTCGCCTGATTGAAGACCGTGCGGATGGTGCCGCCGACCCCATACGCGTTGTGCAACAGAAACCTGATGTTCACCCGCGACAACCTATGGTCCGGTGTCAATAAGCGACAGACCCGCGGGACGATATCGCGACGATGTGCCATCCATCGCCGGATCTTTCGTACATATCTACCGCCGTTCTGCCGGAAAATCGCGACCGAACGGTTGCCGGTAGTTGACGGCCGATTACTTTACGCATTCTTTCACGTGAAAAGTTCGGCGGCGGTGATGACGGTCCGGACGATGCCGTATTCGATCCGCAAGGCAGCAATCCCGGCGTCCGACGCCGCGGCCGGGACCACCCAGCGGACGAGGGTGGCGAAAACCACACCTGTGAATATCCGGGACCGCCGGCCGGGCGAGCCCGCCGGCCGGAACGCGCCCGGCGCGGGTCAGCCGCGCGTCCGGCCCGGCGCCGCGACGCGCAGGTCCGCCTCGATCGCCGCAGTGGCCGTGAGCAGCGGCGGAAGCAGCCGCTCCCGGATCGTCTCCACGGTCGCGCGGGCCGCGTGCACCGAGATGTTGAGCGCACCGGCGGCCCGGCCGGAGCGGTCCCGGATCGGCGCGGCGATCGCCCGCAGCCCCTCCTCCAGCTCCTGATCGACGATCGAGTGACCGCTCTCCCGGACCCGGTCCAGTTCGTCACGCAGCGCATCGGGCGAGGTGAGGGTGCGGTCGGTGAGCGGCTCCAGCTCGGCCCGGGACAGGTACGCCTCGAGCTCCTCCCCGGGCAGCGCGGCGAGCAGCACCCGCCCCATCGAGGTGGCGTACGCCGGGAACCGGGTGCCCACGTTGATCGCCACCCGCATGATCCGGGAGGTCGGCACCCGGCTCACGTAGACGATGTCGTCACCGTCCAGCACGGACAGCGAGGAGGACTCGCGCACCTCGCTGACCAGGCGTTCCATGTGCGGCTCGGCCACCTCGGGCAGGGTCAGTCCACCGAGGAACGCGTAGCCCAGCTCCAGCACCCGCGGGGTGAGCGAGAACAGCCGGCCGTCGGTGCGCACATAGCCCAGATCGGTCAGCGTGAGCAGGAATCGGCGGGCCGCGGCACGGGTCAGTCCACTGTGCCGGGCGACGTCGCTGAGCGTCAGTTCACGGTGTTCCGCGTCAAATGCACGGATCACCGCCAGCCCGCGCTCCAAGGATTGGACGTAGTACGGTTCCCGCGTCATCGGATGATCGACACAAATCGTTGACGTGACACGAGCCACATCCTAGCGTTCTCTCTGAGAACTTCCGTTCGTTCTGCGCACAGATTCTACGGAGGAATAAATTATGCGGCGGCGTTTGATCGCAGGCCTGGTCCTGGCGCTGGTGGCCGGCACGGTCGCGGCCTGCGGTTCGGACAAGGACTCGAGCGGCTCCGGCAGCTCGTCCGGCGGCGTGGACAAGGTGAAGGTCGGGGTCATCCCGATCATCGACGTCGCCCCCATCTACCTGGGCCAGTCGAAGGGCTTCTTCAAGTCCCGCAACATCGAGCTGACGATGGAGGCCGGCCAGGGTGGCGCCGCCATCGTCCCCGGCGTGGTCAGCGGTGAGTTCCAGTTCGGCTTCTCCAACGTCACCTCGCTGATGATCGCCCAGACCAAGAACGTGCCGATCAAGGCCGTCGCGGCCGGCGTCGCGTCGACCAACGTGCAGGCCAAGGACTTCGGCGCGGTGGTGGTCAAGGGCGACAGCCCGATCAAGAGCGCCAAGGACCTGGCCGGCAAGAAGGTCTCGGTGAACACCCTGAAGAACATCGGTGACACCGTGACCCGGGAGTCGGTGCGCAAGGACGGCGGCGACCCGAGCAACATCCAGTTCGTCGAGATGCCGTTCCCGAACATGCAGGCGGCGCTGGAGAAGGGCGACATCGACGCGGCCTGGGTGGTCGAGCCGCAGCTCTCCACGATCAAGGCGGCCGGCGGCCGCGAGGTGGCGTCGACCTTCGTGGACACCGCGCCGAACCTGACCGTCGCGGCGTACTTCACCTCGCAGAAGCTGCTCACCGAGAACGCCGACCTGGCGAAGCGCTTCACCGAGGCGATCAACGAGTCGCTGACCTACGCGGACAGCCACCCGGACGAGGTGCGTCAGGTCCTGGCCACCTACACCAAGATCGACGAGAAGACCCGCGGCACCGTGATCCTGCCGAAGTGGCCCATCGTGATCAACAAGGAGTCCGTGCAGACTCTGGCCGACCTCGGCACCAAGGACGGCATCTTCGCCAGCTCTCCGGACCTGAGCAAGCTGCTGCCGTGACCTCTGCACGCCGTGGCAACCCGGTCCTGCTCGGCGTCGCCGGGCTGGCCGGGTTGCTCGTCATTCTGGAGCTGGTGCCGCGGCTCGGCCTGGTGCCGGACCGCTACCTGCCACCGACCAGCCGGATCGCGGCGGCGCTCGCCGACGAGGCGGGCACCGCGGCGTTCTGGCGGGCGCTCGCCGACACCCTGTTCGCCTGGGCGCTCGGCCTGCTCATCGCGGTGGCCGCCGGGGTGCTGGCCGGCCTGGTGATCGGCTCGGTGCCGGTGCTGCGGGCGCTGACCGCGTCGACCGTGGAGTTCCTGCGGCCGATCCCGTCGGTGGCGCTGATCCCGCTGGCCGTGCTGCTGTACGGCACCCGCCTGGGCTCGACCCTGCTGCTGGTCTGTTACGCCGCGTTCTGGCAGGTCCTGGTCCAGGTCCTGTACGGGGTGGCGGACGTCGACCCGGTCGCCGACGAGACCGCCCGCAGCTATCGTTTCTCCACCTGGGGCCGGGTGCGGTACGTGCTCTGGCCCACCGCCCTGCCCTACGTCTTCACCGGCGTCCGCCTGGCCGCCTCGGTGGCCCTGGTCCTGGCGATCACCGCCGAGCTGGTGATCGGCGCGCCCGGGCTGGGCAAGGAGATCGCCACGGCGCAGAACTCCGACGCGGTACCGACCATGTACGCCCTGATCGTGGTGACCGGCGCCCTGGGCGTGCTGATCAACGTGCTGACCCGCACCGGCGAGCGCCATCTGCTCGCCTGGCACCAGTCCGTCCGGGGCGAGGTGGCGACCTGATGGGCGTACTGAAAAAGGTCTTGCTCGCACTTGGTCTGCCGATCCTGCTCTTCGTGGGCTGGTTCGTGCTCAGTGACGGCAGTGAGAACTTCTACTCGCCGCCGCTGCGCACCATCCTGACCGCCTTCACGGACACCTGGCAGCCGGACCGGCTGCGCGCCGACGTGGCGCCCAGCCTGCTCCGCCTGTTCGCCGGATACCTGCTGGCCGCCCTGATCGGGATCGGTCTGGGTGTGGCGATCGGCCTGAACCGGCGGCTGCGCGCCGTGCTGGAGCCGGTCCTGGAGTTCTTCCGGGCCATCCCGCCGCCCGTGCTGGTGCCGGTGATCATGCTGTTCGCCGGGATCGGCGACGGGATGAAGGTGATCGTCATCGTGTTCGGCTGCGTCTGGCCGATCCTGCTCAACACGGTGGAGGGGGTCCGCGCGGTCGACGGCGTGGTGCTGGACACCGCCCGCGCCTACGGCGTGACCGGGCCGGCCCGGCTCACCCTGGTGATCCTGCCGTCGGCCTCCCCGCAGATCGCGGCCGGACTGCGCCAGGCGCTCTCCATCGCGATCATCCTGATGGTGATCAGCGAGATGTTCGCGGCCAGCAACGGCCTCGGTTTCACCATCGTGCAGTTCCAGCGCAGCTTCGCGATCCCGGAGATGTGGAGCGGGATCATCCTGCTCGGCCTGCTCGGCTTCGCGCTGTCGCTGCTGTTCCGGCTCGCCGAGCGGCGGGCGCTGCGGTGGTACGAGGGGCTGCGCGCGGCGCAGCGCCGGGCCGGTTAGGAGGGCCACGATGCTCGAAGTGAAAGGCCTGCGGAAGGTCTACCGCAGCGGCAACCGGGAGGTCGAAGCGCTTCGCGACCTGACCTTCACGGTCGAGGGCGGCGACCTGGTCTGCCTGGTCGGCCCGTCCGGTTGCGGCAAGACCACGCTGCTGCGCTGCATCTCCGGCCTGCTCACGCCGACCTCCGGCGACGTCCGGGTGGGCGGCAAACCGGTCACCGGGCCGCCGCCGGGCATGGCGGTGGTCTTCCAGGAGTACGGGCGCAGCCTGTTCCCCTGGATGAGCGTGCGGGACAACGTGGAGCTGCCGCTCAAGCAGAAGGGCGTGGACCGCGCCCGCCGGCGGGAGCTGGTCGAGGGGGCGCTGGACGCGGTCGGTCTGAGCGGCACCGCGACGGCGTACCCGTGGCAGCTCTCCGGCGGCATGCAGCAGCGGGTGGCGATCGCCCGGGCGGTCGCCTACGAGCCGGAGACGCTGCTGATGGACGAGCCGTTCGCGGCCGTCGACGCGCAGACCCGGGCCGACCTGGAGGACCTGGTCCGGGCGCTGTGGCAGCGCCTCGAGGTGACCGTGCTGTTCGTGACGCACGACATCGACGAGGCGGTCTACCTGGGCCGGCGCGTGGTGATGCTGTCGTCGTCGCCGACCGTGGTGCAGGACGAGCTGGTGGTGGACCTGCCGGCCGAGCGGGACCAGCTGCACACCCGGGCCGATCCGCGGTTCATCGAGCTGCGGACCCGCGTCTACGAGCAGATCCAGCTGGCCAAGAAGGCCGCGCAGCGCTAGCACCAACCCTTCGGAGCCCGGCTCGCCGCTTCCCGGCAGGCCGGGCTTCCGCTTTTCCCTCCCCTTCTTTCCGTACGCCCTGAGCGCCCCCGTCCTCACCGGTCTCGGTGACGTCCCGCGCCACCAACTCACCGCCACACCTCGCCAGGCCCCTTCCCATTCAAACTCTCCGTCATTCTTTACACGGCTCGCGAACATTATCGTCAACGTCGGTGTTGACGATGATGCAGGCAAGAAGATGGCATGATCAATTGCTTACACTTGGCGTTTCGGAAGGGGGACAATTGTCGTATGGGTCAGCTGTCAATGTTCGGCAGGGCAGAAATCGCCCGCATGCGGGATCGCACTAAATCTCGCAACTATTCACCCGAGCGTGACGAGTTTCGACGCCAGCACAAAGAACACCGCGATTGGGGCCTGCAACAGCGCCACGGCAGAAAACTGATGCGCCTGCGGAAGGCCCGCGCGAAGTCACCGACCATCCCGGCATCACACGCGGCCACACCACCGCCGACGCGACCGACATGCCCAGCACCGCAAGCCGTCATTACGCGAACACCCACGCCACCCACACCAGCGCCGCCGGCCCCACCGACACCACCGGCATCACACATCCCGGCATCGCAAACATCCGCACCACCAGCATCGCCAGCGCCTGCATCCCCTATGCGCACACCTCCAGCGCCGCCACCGCCGTCCGCACAAGCAGCATCACACAGCCCGGCACCGCAAACATCCGCGCGAGCCCGGGCGGCCCGCACGTCCAAGCGGGAAGCGCCCACACCGAGAACTGCGCAGGCGCCTGCTCTGTCCGGCACGCTTACGTCTGCGCAGCTGCTGATTCTGCGCGGTCCCGGTGGGTTGTTATTGAATAACGGTGGCTGGTGTGCGATGCCGGTAACGGTGTCACTCGAGATTTCCCGAAAAGTATCGGTTCGCTTGGGTTACCGGGCGGTGGCTCGGTTCTCCATCGCGGACGGACTCTTGGAAGCGACTGGTCTCTCGAAAGCGGCTGGTCTCTCGACAATTTCCGGGATCTCGATGAAGGCTGGACTCCTGACAACAACCGGTCACCCGACTGCGCCGATAATGCCTGGCCGCGGCCGGGCGTGCAATTCCCTGCGGGGAATTACCGTGCGGGTGGGGAATGAGAAGCGGCCCGGACCCTTTCGGGGCCGGGCCGCTTCCGGGACTTACCGTTCTGCTAACCGTCAGCGCAAGGTGAGCGCACCCGACGGGCGGACCAGGGCGCGCGAGGCCCCGTCAGCACCGGCGGCCGCCTTGAGCGTCGCGGCGGTCGGGTCCGGCTGCGGGACCGGGTCGCACTGGACGTCCGAGCGGTTGCCGTGCTTCCGGGCCGGCAGCGCGCCGGTGGCCAGGTAGTCGGCGATCAGGTTGTCGGTGCAGGCCACGCCGTTGAGCGAACCGGCGTGCGTGGTGCCGCCGACGCCCTCCAGCAGGACCGACTTCGGGAACAGCTGACGCACCCGCAGGGCGCCGTCGTACGGCGTCGCGGCATCCTCGGTCTCGCTGATCAGCAGGATCGACGGTGCCTTCTTGCCGTTGATGTGCACCGGCTTGCCCGGCTTGGTGCCCCAGTCGATGCAGGGCGCGTTGTACCAGGCGTTGTTCCAGGTGATGAACGGGTACTTGGCGTAGATCTTCCAGTTGTCCCGCTGCCACTTGGACCAGTTGGTCGGCCACTTCACGTCCGAGCACTGGGTGGCCAGGTACATGGCGTAGCCGTTGTCCGAACCGGCCGCGCCGGGCTCGGCGTACAGCCCGAGCAGGGCGTCGGCGTTCTTGTCGTTCACCCAGGCGGAGAACGCGCCGGCGACCTCCTCCCAGCCGAAGACGTAGTAGCCGGCCGAGACGAAGATGTCGTTCCACTCGTCCGGGCCGATCTTGCCGGCCGCCGGGGACTTCCGCAGCTGCTGGAGCGTGGCGTAGTACTTCGCCTTCACCGACTTCGCGGTCGTGCCCAGGTGGTAGACCGAGTCGTACTTGGCGACCCAGCCGAAGTAGACGTCCATGTTCTTGTCGAACTGGATGTCCTGGTCCAGGTTGGCGTCGTACCAGACCCGGTCCGGGTTGACCACGCCGTCGAAGACCGCCTTGCGCACCTTGTCCGGGTGCAGCGTGGCGTAGACCTGGCCGAGGTAGGTGCCGTAGGAGAAGCCGTAGTAGTTGATCTGCTTCTGCCCGAGCGCCTTGCGCAGGCTGTCCACGTCGGCGACCGTGTCGGTGGTCTTGACGTGGTCGAGCAGGGCGCCGCCGGCCCGGTCGCACGCCTTCGCGTACGCCTTGGCCTTGGCCCGCCAGGTGTTCTCCAGCTGCCGGTTGACCGGAACGTAGTAGGGCCGGTTGTAGCCGAAGTAGTCCGGGTCGCAGCTGAGCGACGGCACGCTGGAGCCGACGCCGCGCGGGTCGAAGCCGATCCAGTCGAAGTAGTCACCCGCGCCGTTCGGCACATACTCACCCAGGACCGACAGGGTCAGGCCGGACCCGCCCGGCCCGCCCGGGTTGGTGACCATGATGCCCTGGTAGTCGGCCTCGCTGGACTTGTGCTTGATCCGGGAGACCGCAACCTTGATCTTGGTACCGCCCGGCTTGGCGTAGTCCAGCGGCACGACCAGGAAGCCGCACTGCGCGCCCCGGGCCTGCAGGCCCGGGGAGGCGCACGTGCCCCAGTCGATGGGTGGTGGGGTGTATCCGCCGTCGTGGTTGCCGTGGGCCGCCGCGGCGGCCGGGATCGTGCCGGCGCCGATCAGGAGACCGACCGAGGCGGCGACGGTGGCCGCCAGGATTTTTCGCATCCCTTGCCTTCCGTTGTCGTGACGCCCGGCGCACGTGGTGGGCGCGGGCGATCATTCGCAGACTAGTCATTGAGGCATCGAGATGTGACACATCCGTTCCGGCGAATTTCCGGGCGGATAAAGGGATGGCCGATCCGGAGATAGGTACTGATTGATATGGGGTGTGCGACGAGCCGGACTGTCATGCTCGTCGATACTTCGGACCGGAAGGGACACCCCCGTGCGCGCACTTCCCCTGATCGGCGTGGTCGTGCTGACCGCCGGCCTCGCCGCCACCCCAGCCCAGGCCGCGGCCGCCACACCGGACATCCCGGTGGCGAACGTCAAGGCCCACCTCGCCCAGCTGCAGAGCATCGCGACCGCCAACGGCGGCAACCGGGCACACGGCCGCCCCGGTTACCTCGCCTCGGTCACCTACGTGAAGAACCTGCTCGACCAGGCCGGATTCACCACCACCCAGCAGAGCTTCACCTACAACGGCGCCACCGGGTACAACCTGATCGCCGACTGGCCCGGCGGCGACACCAGCGACACCCTGATGGTCGGCGCCCACCTGGACAGCGTCACGGCCGGTCCGGGGATCAACGACAACGGGTCCGGCTCGGCGGCCAACCTCGAGGTGGCGCTGCAGGTGGCCCGGTCCGGCTTCGAGCCGCGGCGGCACCTGCGGTTCGGCTGGTGGGGCGCCGAGGAGCTGGGGCTGCGCGGGTCGACGGCGTACGTCAACTCGCTGTCCAGCGCGCAGAAGGCCGCGATCACCGGATACCTGAACTTCGACATGGTCGCCTCGCCGAACCCCGGCTACTTCCTGTACGACGGTGACAACTCGGACAACACCGGCTCCGGTCCGGGCCCGGCCGGCTCCGCGCAGATCGAGCAGACCCTGGCCGACTACTTCACCTCGATCGGCGTGCCGACCCGCGGCACCGACTTCGACGGGCGCAGCGACTACGGCCCGTTCATCGCGGCCGGCATCCCGGCGGGCGGCATCTTCACCGGCGCCGAGGGCCGCAAAACGGCCGCGCAGGTGACCCTCTGGGGCGGCACGGCCAGCACGTTCGACCCCTGCTACCACTCGTCGTGCGACACCTCGGCGAACATCAACGACACCGCGCTGGACCGTAACTCGGACGCGATCGCGTACGCGGTCTGGACGCTGGGCAACGGCGGCGGCACCACCCCGCCGGGCACCACGGTCTGGTCGGACACCTTCGAGACCGCGACCGGCTGGACCGCCGGCGCCTCGGACACCGCGACGCTGGGCAGGTTCGAGCGCGGCGACCCGGAGGCGACCAGCAGCTCCGGCGTCACCACCCAGCTCGGCACCGCGGCGGGCGGCACCTACGCGCTGGTCACCGGCGCGGCGGCGGGCGCCAGCGCGGGCGCCAACGACGTGGACGGTGGCGTCACCAGCCTCACGTCGCCGCAGATCACCCTGCCGACCGGCACGCTGACGCTCAACCTGTCCTGGTATCTCGCCTACCTCAACAACGCGACCAGCGCCGATTACCTGCGCGTCTCGGTGGTCACCGGCACGACGACCACCACCGTGCTCACGCTCAACGCCGCGGCCAGCAACAAGGCCGCGGCCTGGACGACCGCTTCGGCAAACCTTTCGGCGTACGCCGGGCAGGTCATCCGCGTGAAGGTGGAAGCCGCCGACGCCGGGACGGCCTCCCTCGTCGAGGCCGCCGTGGACAACGTGACGATCACCAAGGCCTGATCGCCGGTTCGGTCCGCCACCCCCCGTTGGTGGCGGACCGACCCGGGCTCAGCCCCGTCGCCCGACGACCGCGATGTCACCCTGGACGGCTTCGTGAGCGCCACCGACACCCCAGAACCCGCCCGCGGCACCGGGGATCGCGGTGAGACCGGAGAACGCCGGGTGGCCGGTGCCGTACGCCGAGTTCAGCGTGACGCCGTACTCCACGGTCCACCGACTCCCCTGGTACCGCAGGTAGAGGGTGCGGCCGGAGTCCTCGGTCCCGGCGATCCACACGGTGCCGGTCGCGTCGGCCGCGACCGCCGACAGGGTGCCCGCGCTCACCGGCGCGGCGACCCGCCGCCAGGACTGCCCGTCGAAGTGCAGGATCAGCGGCGTCCGGGTGTAGCTGTCGTCGATCGTCCCGACCGCCCAGACGTCGGTGGCCGAGCGCGCCGACACGTTCAGCAGCGTCGCGCTCGGCAGCGACGGCAGCGCCGCCACCTGCCACGCCGCGCCGCGTCGCTGCACGATCAGCGGGAACGGCCCGCTGCCGTCCGCGCGATAGGTGTAGCCCACCGCGAACGCCGCGCCACCCGGCAGCGCCGCCACCGAATACAGCTCGTTGGCCCACGAGTCCGGGACGGTGACACCGCTGTCGGCGAACCGGCTCCCGTCCCACTGCACGATCTTCGGGTTCGGGTACTCGCCGCCGACGAACAGCGCCTTCCCGTCGTAGGCGGCCACGTCGTTGAGGTTGGCCCCGGAGTCGGCGGGGACCGGCTGCCAGGCGGTCCACCGGCTGCCGTCGAACCGCGCGGCGTACGGCTTGGACACCTGGGTCGTCCCGACCGCCCAGACGTCCGAGGCGCTCGACGCGCTCACCCCGCTGAGCCCGTCCGGGTCGCCCGGCAGCTGCTGCTGGGTCCAGGCCGAACCGTTCCAGCGGGTCAGCGCGTAGAGCTGGACGCCGGGCGCCGGCGGGAAGTAGGTCTGATTCTGATAGCCGACCGCCCAGGCGGCCGAGGGCCCGATCGCGGTGACGTCCTGCAACCGGCTGATCGACGGCAGCGCCGCCGAGACGACCCGCCAGGACGGCGTCGCGGCGGACGCCGGCGCCGCCGCGACGACCGGCAGCATCGCCACCGCCGCCACGGCGGTCGCTCGGCACACGGACACTCTGCTCATGGGACCTCCCCGTTCCGTCACCGGATCAGCCTCACCGCCATCGATGTCGCCCGCCAGCGGCGCAGCCGACCCGTAAGTAATCGGTAAGAAACCTGTGGTGTCACCGGTGGTCTACAATTTCCGCCGCGTGACCACGAGAGGGGTGCGGGATGCGGCGTGGCGTGATGTGGACCGGCGCGCTGGTCGCCGGTGCGGCCGGCGCGGCCTATGTGTGGCGGCACCAGGCGGAGATCCTCACCTCCCGGCCGGTCAGCGAGTGGACCTTCACCCACATGTCCGCGCTGCTGCCCACCGAGGTGGTCCCCCGCTCCACCGTCCCGCGGCCGCTCCCCCGCCAGCCCCGCGACCTGTCCGTCACCTACCGGTTCGGCGGCGCCGAGCACACCCTGGCCGACCTGCACCGGCGCACCTTCACCACCGGGTTCGCGGTGCTGCACCGGGGCGCCCTGGTGCACGAGTGCTACCCCGGGCGGTTCGGCTCGCCGCGGGCCCGGTTCCAGCTCTTCTCGCTGACCAAGTCGGTCACCTCGATCCTGGTCGGGATCGCCGTCGAGGAGGGCGCCCTGGCGCTGGACGAGCCCGCGGTGGCGTACCGGCCGGAGCTGGCCGGCAGTGCGTACGACGGCGCGACGGTCGAGCACCTGCTCCAGATGAGCAGCGGCGCCGGGTTCACCGAGGACTACGCCGCGCCGGACTCGGCGATCGCCCGGTTCGAGCGGGCGGTCACCAACAACGGATCGCTGCTCGACGTGGCGCTGTCGGTGCCCCGGGCCGCCGCGCCGGGCGAGCTGTTCAATTACTCCACGATGGACAGCCAGGTGCTCGGCTGGGTGCTGGAGGCGGCCACCGGCATGTCCCTCGCGGCGTACGCGGCGGACCGTCTGTGGGAGCCGATCGGGGCGGAGCAGGACGCCTACCACTTCCTGACCCGGCGACGGCCGCGCGTCGCGCTGGGCGGTGGCTCGTTCAACGCGACGGTCCGGGACATGGCGCGGGTCGGGTTGCTGATGGCGCGGGGCGGCGAGGTGGACGGGCGGCAGGTCGTACCGAAAAAGTGGGTGGACCGCAGCCGGGACAGCGGTCTGGACCATCTGCGGCTCGGCGCCCTCGGCGCGGACTACCCGCCGTACTACGGCTATGCGAACCAGTGGTGGACGCTCGGCGGCGGCGCGTTCACCGGGCTCGGCATCCACGGTCAGCTGCTCTGGGTCGACCCGGACGCCGACGTGGTGGTGGTCAAGACCAGTGCCTGGCCCACCGCCGACGACCCGGACCGCGACGCGGAGACGGTGGCCGCCGTGACCGCCCTGGTCCGGCACCTGCGACGGGACGGCTGACCCGGCACGCCTAGAATTTCCGGCATGACGGATCCCGGGGCCGCCCCCAAGGCCCGCCGTGGCCGGCCGCCGTCCACCTCGCTGAACCAGCAGCTGATCCTGGACACCGCGCTCGCCATCGTCGAGCGGGAGGGACCGGACGCGCTCACCCTGCGCCGGCTGGGCACCGACCTCGGCACCAACCACACCGCGGTGCTGCGGCACTTCGCCGGCAAGGACGAGATCCTGCTCGGGCTCGCCGAGCGGCTGATCGAGCACGCCATGGACGGGTTCGTGCCGGACGCCGCGTGGCGGCCCACCCTGGAGTCGCTGGCCCGGCGGCTGCGAGCGGCCTGCCTGACCCATCCGCACCTGGCGATCCTGACCGCGACCCGGGTGTCCCGGCGGTCCGCGGCGTTCCAGGGCGCCGACGTGGTGATCCGGGCGCTGCGGCAGGCCGGGTTCGACGAGCGCGACGCGGCCCGGTACTACCGATCGCTGGTGGACACGGCGCTCGCCGTGTCGTCGTACGAGGCGGCCACCGCGGCGCTGGACAGCGCGTCCCGCGACGGCGACCGGCTCGCCTGGCGGCGGGAGTACCTGCTGGCGCCGCCCGACCGGTACCCGGACCTGGCCGCCGCGGCGCCCCACCTGGCCCGGGCCGACGAGGACGACCAGTTCGAGACGACACTCGGCCTGCTGCTGGACGCGGTCGAGGCGCGAGCCGCCGGGCGACTCACTCCCCGGTCCCGCTGACGTCGCACGGGCGCGCGGCCGGGAGCCCTCGGCGAACCGGCCGATTCCGGGTCTCGGGCCAACCGTGTTTCTGCAAAGTCCTCATGGTTGCCTCTATTGTTCGGTTGCGTAATACTCGGCTACGGGTATTCGGCAGCGAGCCAGCAACGGGCGGGAGGGGCGGCGTGGCGAAACGGCGCAAGGTGAGCAATCTGCTCGGGCTGCACCTCCTGGCGCTGCTGAGCATCCAGCCGAAGCTGCATCCCTACGAGATGGCCGCCCAGCTCAAGGCCTTCGGCAAGGATCAGGACATCAAAATCCAGTGGGGCTCGCTCTACACGGTCGTGCAGAACCTGGAGAAACACGGCTTCATCGAGGCGGCGGAGACGGTCCGGGAAGGCCGTCGACCCGAGCGCACGGTGTACCGGTTGACCGAGCCCGGCCGGCAGGAGCTGACCGACTGGATGCGCGAGCTGGTCGGCACCCCGCAGCAGGAGTATCCGAAGCTCCAGGCCGCCCTCTCGGTCCTCGGGGTGCTCCACCCGGACGAGGTGGTCGAGCTGCTCCAGCAGCGACTCGACATCCTCGAGCTGGAGAACGGCCGGCTGCGCCAGGACCTGGCGGCCACCCGGCACGAGGTGCCCCGGCTCTTCCTGATCGAGGCGGAATATCGCATCGCGATCCGGGAGGCCGAGGTCGCCTGGGTCACCGGGCTGCTCGCCGAGATGCGCGACGGGACGCTGGCCGGCATCGACGCCTGGCGGCGGATCCACCAGACCGGCGAGATGCCACCCGATCTCTCCGACTTCATGACGGAGACGTGAGAAAACGGCACCGGCCGGTGCGGGAACACCGGCCGGGGCCCTGCCCCATCCACCCGGCCGCGGGAACGGCCCGGCACATCCGAGGCGTGTAGCAGCAACCAGGATAACCGGGACACGGACCGTGGCGATCTAGAGAAGGATCACCATGAGTGACGCCGTGACGGCGACAGAACTCCGCAAGACGTATCCCGGTGGGGTGCGGGCCCTCGACGGGCTCACCCTCACGGTCCACGCCGGCGAGGTGTTCGGCCTGCTCGGGCCGAACGGCGCCGGCAAGTCCAGCACCGTCAAGATCCTGACGACGCTGGCCCGGCCGGACTCCGGCCGGGCCACGGTCGCCGGGCACGACGTGCTGCGCCACCCGGAGCGGGTGCGCCGGGAGATCGGCGTGGTGCCGCAGCGCTCCGCGCTCGACCCGATGGCCACCGGCCGCGACAACCTCACGCTCCAGGGCCGGCTCTTCGGCGTCCGCGGCAAGGCGCTCACCCGGCGGGTCGACGAGCTGCTGGACCGCTTCGACCTGACCAAGGCCGCCGGCCGGTCGGTGCGCGGCTGGTCGGGCGGCATGCAGCGCCGCCTCGACGTGGCGCTCGCCCTGGTGCACAAGCCGGGCGTGCTGTTCCTGGACGAGCCGACCACCGGGCTGGACCCGGAGGGCCGCGCCGAGATGTGGACGGAGATCGGCCGGCTGGCCGCCGACGAGTCGATGGCCATCCTGCTCACCACCCACTACCTGGACGAGGCCGACCGGCTCGCGGCACGGCTCGCCATCGTGGACGGCGGGACGATCGTGGCCGAGGGGACGCCCGAGCAGCTCAAGGGTGAGCTGCGCGGCGACGCCGTGCACCTGGAGCTGCGGCAGCCGCCGGACGAGCCGCAGGCGCGGCAGGCCATCGCCCGGGTCGCCGGGCTGCGGGACGTGGCACTGGACGGGCGGACGCTGAGCGCCCGCGCCGACGACGGCGCGGCCGCGGTGCCCGCCGCGCTCGCGGCCCTGGAGTCGGCCGGGATCGGCGTGGCGACGGTGACCGTCGCGCGCCCGTCACTCGACGACGTCTATCTGCGGCACGCGGGACGGAGGTACGCGGCATGACCACCCTTGTCACGCACACCTACTGGATGACCAACCGGCGCCTGAAGGTGCTGATCAAGCAGCCCGCGTTCGTGGTCATCCTGCTGATCCAGCCGGTCATCTGGCTGTTCCTGTTCGGCAACCTGTTCCGCCGGGTGGTCGAGCTGCCGGGCTTCGGCGGCGCGTCGTACCTCGACTACATCATCCCCGGCGTGGTCGCGATGACCGCGGTCTCGTCGAACATGTGGTCCGGCATGGGCGTCCTCGAGGAGATCGAGCGCGGCACGATGAACCGGCTGCTCACCACCCCGGTGGCACGCGGTGCGATCATGAACGCGCTGACCGTGGAGCAGGCGCTGTCGACCGCCGTGCAGGTGGTGGCGATCATCCTGCTCGGGCTGCTCGCCGGGGCGGCCTACCCGGGCGGGGCGGCCGGGCTGATCGTGCTGCTGGTGTCGGCGCTGCTGCTCGGCACGATCTTCAGCGCGCTCTCCAACACGGTCGGGATGCTGGCCCGGCAGCGGGAGACGATCATCGGGATCAACACGTTGCTGCTGCTTCCGCTCACGTTCCTGTCGTCGGCGTTCATGGCGGCCACGCTGATGCCGTCGTGGATGCGGACGGTCGCCGAGTTCAACCCGGTGAACTGGGCGCTCGACGCCGCCCGGGCGGCGATGCGGGACGCCCCGCAGTGGGACGTCGTGCTGAGCCGGGGCGCCTGGCTCCTCGGGCTCGCGGTGATCATGCTGGTGCTGTCGACGCGCACGTTCCGGGCGTACCAGAAATCGGTGTGAGGTAAAGCGCGCAGCGCCGGGTCGCCGAATCCTCAAGGCGGCCCGGCGCGGCCCGATGGTGCGGTTCCCCGGAACGGAAACGAGGACCCGCACCGATGACGATCCCCGCGCAGCCCGCCGGATGGTATGCCGATCCGAGCGGCCTGCCCGCCACCCGCTGGTGGGACGGGCAGCAGTGGACCGACCACCTCCAGCCCGGCCCGGCCGTGCTGCCGCCGACCGCCGGGCTCGGCGGATACTTCCCGGCCGCGGCGCCCAGCGGGCCGCTGGTGCCGGGCGAGCACACGGTCGCCCCGGCCGACCCGGAGCGGGCCGAGATCTTCGCGACCCAGTCGAGCGGTGCGGCCGGGGCGGCCTTCCCGGCGGCCCGGGCGACCGGCACGCTGACCGGCGGTGCGCTGCCGGCGCCGCCGGCGGAGCTGCTCGATTACGGCATGCCGCCGGTCGACGGGCCCGCTGCCGACCTCTTCGCACCGGTCGGGCCGGTGCTGTCGCCCGCGCCGGACCGGCGACCGGCCGCTCAGCACGCGACCGGGCTGCTCACCCACCCGCTGCTGCTGGGCGCCCTGATCGTCGTGGTGCTGGCCGGGCTGGTCGCCTTCGCGCTGCTGCGCTGAGCGGGTGTCGGGGACCGGACAGGATCGGATGACACCCGTTCAGGCATGGAAAACCATGCGGACGGGGTAGTTGACTGTCATCGAAGCGAGCGGCCGGGACGACCGCTGATCCACCCTACGCACGGCCCGGCCGCCGGACCCCCGGAGGTCACGATCATGGCCGACTCCCCGGAACGCCGGAAATGGCTGGTCGCGCTCGGCATCGCGGCCCTGCTGCTGATCCTGCTGTCACTGACGCTGGCCTTCTGCGACAGCAACGACAAGTCGAACCTGGCGGGGCCGGCCGCCTCGGCCACCACCCCGACCCTGCCGCCGGTGACCGGATCGGCGCCGCCCGGCACGCTGTCGCCCAAGCACACCGGCGCCTCGCCGACCGGAAATGATCCGACGGCGGACCCGGTCGCGACGTCGTCGGCCACCGGACATCCCAAGAAGCCGAAGTCGTCGCCGACGACCAAGCGGACGCCGAGCGGCGGGGTGGACGCGGGCGGCGGGAGCGGGCTGGACGGGCGCCGCCTCTCGCTGCTGGTCACCGGGGTGTTCCTGATGATGGCGGCGCTGGTGACGGGGCGGTTCGCGGTCGGCCGCTCGGCGCGCGACTGATGCGGGCGGCACGGCGTACCGAAAACTGGCGGCCCGAGGGAAAGCGGCGCTTGCGGATCCGGGATCCGCGCGCCGCGGCCTTCTCCGCCCTGCTCGCGGTGCTCGGCGCCACGATCACCGCGATCGGTCTGCGGACCGATGACGCCCTCCCGCCCCCGGCCCTGGCCTGGGAGAGCGTCCCCGCCCCGAGCCTCCCGCCTCGGACAAAACCGGCGAAGCGGCTGCATCCCTCGACACCGGACCGCTTGGACATCCCGGCGATCGGCGTGCACACCGCGATCACCGCGATCGGCCTGCGCGACGACGGCACCCTCGACACGCCGCCGCTGCGCTCGGACGCGCCGGCCGGCTGGTATCGCGGTTCGCCGACGCCGGGCGAGCCCGGCCCGGCGATCATCGTGGGCCACGTGGACACCGCGCGCGACGGGCCCGCCGTCTTCTTCCGGTTGCGGGAGCTCAAGGCAGGCGACACGTTTTCGGTACGCCGAACCGACCGCTCCGTGGCTCGATTCCGCGTCGTGAAGGTCGCCAGCTACCCGAAGAAGGCGTTCCCGAGCGCCGAGGTCTACGGGGACACGCCGGGTCCGAGTCTGCGACTGATCACCTGTGGCGGCTCCTTCGACCGGGACCGCGGGAGCTATCGCAGCAACATTGTGGTTTTCGCCGCATTGATCCCATAAAAACGCATAAGAGAGCGCTCCCGGGACCGGTTCCGACCTCTGAGAAGTATTCAGGTTCCGGAACCTAGGCGGCTTGCCCGCATTGCAGCCCGTATGCCGTTTCACCGCACTTGACATGGAGCTACACCGATTGCTTCCGTGACCTGGTTCATTGCGATCTTGTTTCGGAAGGGACTCCTCCGCATGACGAGAATCCGCCGGCTCGGCGCGGGTGCGTTCGCGCTCGGCCTGGCCGTCACGGCGATCACCGCGCAGTCCACGCCGGCCGCCGCGCACCCCTCCTCCGGCTCGCCGGACCTCGGCGCCCACGTCACCGTCTTCGACCCGAGCATGCCGGTCAGCGAGATCCAGGCCACCCTGGACGCCGCGAACGCCAAGCAGGTCGACAACGAGATGGGCACCGACCGGTACGCGTTCCTGTTCAAGCCGGGCACCTACGGCACCGCCGACCAGCCGCTTCAGGTCAAGGTCGGCTACTACACCGAGATCACCGGCCTGGGCGCCAACCCGGGCGACGTGGTGATCAACGGCAAGGTGGAGGTCTACAACCGCTGCCTGGAGAACGGCGGCACGAGCAACTGTCTCGCGCTGGTGAACTTCTGGCGGACCGTCTCCAACCTGACCGTCAACATCAACGCCAAGGGCCAGGACGGCTGCCGCTCGACGGCGAACTTCTGGGCCGTCTCGCAGGCCGTCTCGCTGCGCCGCGTCCAGTTCACCGGCGGCACCCTGTCGCTGATGGACTACTGCACCGCGGGCCCGCAGTACGCGTCCGGCGGCTTCATCGCCGACGCCAAGGCGGAGACCGTCGTGAACGGGTCGCAGCAGCAGTGGCTGACCCGCAACAGCGAGGTCGGCAGCTGGTCGAACGGCGTCTGGAACCAGGTCTTCGCGGGCGTCACCGGCGCTCCGGACGACTCGGCGTTCCCGAACCCGCCGTACACCAAGCTCGACAAGACCCCGGTCAGCCGGGAGAAGCCGTACCTGTTCGTCGACGCCAAGGGCAAGTACCAGGTCCGGGTGCCGGCCGCGCAGCGCAACACCGCCGGCGTCACCTGGGACTCGCCGGGCCGCACGATCCCGCTGAGCGACTTCTACGTCGCGAAGCCGGGTGACTCGGTCGCGAAGATCAACCTGGCCCTGACCCTCGGCAAGAACCTGCTGTTCACGCCGGGTGTGTACAACATCGACCGCACCATCGACGTGTGGCGGCCGAACACCGTGGTGCTGGGCCTGGGTCACGCGACGCTGACCGCGGTCAAGGGCGCCACCCCGCTCCAGGTCGAGGACGTTCCCGGTGTCTCGGTCGCCGGGATCAGCATCGACGCCGGCACCGTGAAGTCGTCCGCGCTGCTGCGCGTCGGCCGCGCCCACGGCCACGGCTTCAGCGACCCGAAGAACCCGACCACGCTCCAGGACGTCTACTTCCGGGTGGGCGGCCCGCACGTCGGCAAGGCCGGCACGGCGCTCGAGGTGAACAGCGACGACGTGCTGATCGACCACACCTGGGTGTGGCGCGCCGACCACGGTGTCGAGGGCTTCACCGGTGGCGACACCGAGCGGTGGAACACCAACACCGGCACCTACGGCGCGATCATCAACGGTGACGACGTCACCGCGACCGGCCTGTTCGTCGAGCACTTCCAGAAGTACAACACCGTCTGGAACGGCAACGGCGGCACCACGGTGCTGTACCAGAACGAGCTGCCGTACGACCCGCCGACGCAGGCGGACTGGATGAACGGCTCGGTCGAGGGCTACGCGGGTTACAAGGTCGGGGCCAAGGTCAAGACCCACAACCTGTACGGCGCGGGTGTGTACGTGTTCAACCAGAACAACCCGTCGATCCACACCGAGAACGGCTTCGAGGCCCCGCAGACGCCGGGCGTCAAGCTGCACCACATCATGACCGTGAACCTGAGCGCCGGCACGATCGACCACGTGGTCAACGGCGTGGGCGAGGCGGCCGACACCACGAAGATCGGTGTGCCGGTCTACGTGAACGACTACCCGGCCGTACCGTAAGGGATCTTTTGACGCGCGGTGGTCACTCTCTTGGCGGAGAGTAACCACCGCGTTTCTTTTCGCGGCGATCTCGGGTAAGCCGGTGTCATGACTGTGAGCGCCGCCGAACCGTCCCTCAAACGGGTGATCGGGCCGGGACTTCTGCTGCTTTTCGTCGTCGGCGACATCCTCGGCACCGGGGTGTACGCCCTCACCGGCAAGGTCGCCAACGAGGTGGGCGGGGCCGTCTGGCTGCCCTTCCTGCTGGCCTTCGTGGTCGCGCTGCTGACCGCGTTCAGCTATCTGGAGCTGGTCACCAAGTATCCGCGGGCGGCCGGCGCGGCGCTCTACACGCACAAGGCGTTCGGCCTGCACTTCCTCACCTTCATGGTGGCCTACGCGGTGATGTGCTCCGGGCTGACGTCGGCGTCCAGCGCGTCCAAGGCGTTCGCCGGGAACTTCGGCTCCGCCCTGCACGTGGACATCCCGACGACCGTGGTCGCGCTGAGCTTCATCGTGCTGGTCGCGCTGGTCAACTTCCGCGGCGTCGGCGAGAGCGTCAAGGCCAACGTGGTGCTGACCTGCGTCGAGCTGACCGGCCTGCTGATCGTGATCGGGATCGGCGCGTGGGCGATCGGCGGCGGCGAGGGTGACCTGTCCCGGCTCGGCGACTTCAACACGCCACCCGGGGAGAGCGTGGCGCTGTCGGTGACCGCCGGAACCGCGCTGGCGTTCTTCGCCATGGTCGGGTTCGAGGACTCGGTGAACATGGCCGAGGAGACCCGCGACCCGGTGCGGATCTTCCCGAAGGTGATGCTGACCGGCATCTGCCTGACCGGGGTGATCTACGTGCTGGTGGCGATCTCGTCGGTGGCCCTGGTCCCGCCCGCCGAGCTGGGCGAGGGCGAGACGCCGCTGCTCAAGGTGGTGCAGGCCGGGGCGCCCGGGTTCCCGCTGTCGGTGTTCGCCTGGATCACCATGTTCGCGGTGGCCAACAGCGCGCTGATCAACATGATGATGGCGAGCCGGCTGCTCTACGGGATGGCGAACGAGAAGGTGCTGCCGCGGGTGCTCGGACGGGTGCACCGGACCCGGCGTACGCCCTGGGTCGGGATCGTCTTCACCACGCTGATCGCCTTCGGGCTGATCTGGTTCGCCGACCTGACCGCGCTGGGCGGGACCACGGCGTTGCTGCTGCTCTGCGTGTTCACGGTGGTGAACGTGGCGGTGCTGGTGCTGCGCCGGGACCGGGTGTCGCACGCGCATTTCCGGGCGCCCACGGTGATTCCGGTGCTCGGGGCGCTGGCGTGCGCGTTCCTGGCCAGTCCGCTGAGTGGGCGGGCGTCCTCCGATTACCGGGTGGCGGGGGTGCTGCTGCTGATCGGGGTGGTGCTCTGGGCGATCACGTACGCCGTCAACCGGTTCGTCCGGCACGAAGAGCCACACCATCTGGTCGAGTGAGCACCCTGATCGTGGCTACGGAAGGTGATGTGGGAAGCTGCGCGCTACCACATGCACCCTCATCTCCTGCCCGGAGGCTCGATATGGCGTCATTTCTCTCCCTTGTGGCCGGGCTCGTGATCGGTCTGATAGCCGGTTGGTTCATTCGGGGACGTCGCGACGAGGCTGCTCAGGCGGCTTCCCGGACGACCGCGCCGGTTGCCGTCACTGAGTCCGCTCCCGCTGCTTCCACTTCTGCTCCCGCTTCCTCGTCCGCGGACTCGGGTGCTCCCTCGGCCTCCGACGCTCCCTCCGCGTCCTCCGCGTCTTCGTCGTCCTCGTCGTCCTCGTCGTCCGTGGAGGAGACTGCGGTGATCGCGGTCGAGTCCACTGAGACTGCCGCTGTCGCCGTCCTCGTCGAGGACGAGGCGGCCGAGACCGCTGTCATCGAGCCGGTGACCGAGGTGGAGACGGTGGTCATCGTCGCCGAGCCGGCCGCCTCGGAGGCTGCTGTCGCGGAGACGGTCGACCTTGCCGCCGCTGCCGAGCCCGTCGCCGTCCCTGAGCCGGTCGAGGCTGCCGAGCCGGTAACCGCTCCCGAGGCCGTTGCCGCTCCCGAGCCCGTCGCCGCGCCTGAGCCGGTCGAGGCTGCCGAGCCCGTCGCCGCTGCCGAGCCCGTCGCCGCTGCCGAGCCGGTCGAGGCTGCCGAGCCCGTCGCTGCTCCCGAGCCCGTCGCTGCTCCCGAGCCCGTCGCTGCCCCTGAGCCCGTCGCCGCTGCCGAGCCGGTCGCTGCTCCCGAGCCCGTCGCCGCGCCTGAGCCGGTCGTGGCCGCTGAGCCGGTCGAAGCCGAACCCATCGTCATCGCCGAGCCGGCCGTGGCCCCGACCGCGGTCGCCGTCGCCGTCGCCGTCGACGAGCCCGTCCCGGCCGCTGTCACCGAGCCGGACGACCTCACCAAGATCGCCGGCATCGGCCCGAAGGTCGCCATGGCCCTCGCCGCCGCCGGCATCACCACATACGCCAAGCTGGCGGCCAGCGACCCGGCCGACCTCAAGCAGGCGATCACCGCCGCCGGGATGCGCGGCTCGGCGAGCCTGAACACCTGGCCCGAGAAGGCCAAGGCCCTGGTCGGCTGACCAGCCCGCCGTTGCGGCCCGGTATCCCACGGATGCCGGGCCGCTCCCGTTTTGTTACCCATGCCACAGCGAAAAGTAGCAACCGGGGAGCGGCCCGGCCGATGGAGGTAGCCGTCCGGTTGCCGTCCCTCAAGGAGCACGCCATGGCCGTCAGCGCTGTCACCACCTCGACCTGGAGCAGCCATGTCGCTTGGAGCCGCCTGGTGCGCGCCCAGCGGCAACTCGCCGTGGACCTCAACGCGGTCGAGCCGACCGCACAGGCCATCGCCTCCGACCGGGCCACCATCGCGTCCGCCTCGGCCGAGGTGGCCCGCGTCGAGGCGACCAAGGCCGGGCAGGCCGCGACGCTGGACCAGCCCCGGCCCCTGCCGCACGGCCGCGTCCTGGACATCACCGTCTGACCGGGGCCCTGGACAACACCGTCTGACGCGCTCCGGTCGCCCGAATCCGGCGCGCCCGGGCCCTCGCCCCCGGGTCGCCCGCAGCCGGCTCGCCTGGGCCCTCGCCCCCGGTCGCCCGCAGCCGGCTCGCCTGGGCCCTCGCCCCCGGTCGCCCGGAATCGGGAGCGGCTCAGCGGCGGCGTCGCCAGGCGTGCTGCTGCACGAGCAGGGTGAGCACGCCGGCGAGCACGATCGCGGTCAGGTTGATGACCAGTTGCAGGGCAGAGCCACCCGCCTCGGCCAGCAGACGCCCCGGCTCCGCGCTGCCGATCACGTAGGCCAGCGCCACCGCCGTGTTCGCCGCGGCCGGCACCGTGGTCACCGAGATCAGCACGCCGACCAGGGTGCCCGCTTTCGCCGAGGTCAGCGACAGCATCCCGGCGACGCCGCCGAGGAACCCGACCACCCAGGACAGCGCGTCCGGCCGCCAGATGAAGTCGGTCAGCGGCCGGTCCGCCAGCAGCATCGACCGGTCCACCAGTCCGGCCGCGGTGAGCAGCCACACCGCGGCCATGGTGATCAGCATGCCGACCGGGAAGCCCACCCCCAGGGCCAGCAACGAGTGCCGGACCAGCCGGAACTTGCGCCGCACCAGGCCGACGCAGAGCGCCGCGAGCGGCCCGAACTCGGGTCCCACCACCATCGAACCGACGATCAGGATGGGCTGGTCGAGCAGCACGCCGAGGGCGGCGATCACGGTCGCGATGATCATGAAGGCCAGGAACGAGGCGGACAGCTCGGTCTCCTCGCCGGCCTGCTGCTCCAACTCGTGCCAGACCACCGCGTCGACGCCGAGCCCCGGAGTGCGCCGGGCGGCCCGATCGGCGGCCGCGCTCAGGGCCGCGTCGACCCGTTCCACCACGATCGCGCCGTCGCGGTCCAGTCCGAGACCGCGCAACCGGTCGAGCAGCGGGCTGGCGCCTTCCCGGACCACGTCGAACTCCAGCACGTCCCCGGGCGGGGACACGGCGACACCGGGCAGCACCACCAGGTGCGTGACGGCTTCGTCGGCGGCCGCCAGTCGCTGGACCTCCTCGGACAGCGGGGACGGGGCGATCAGGCGTACGTGAAGCATCTCGATCTCTCACCTCGGACCGTGAGTCTAGAGGTGGTCTTGCGCGCCGCGGTCCGCTCCCGGGCGGGTGGTGACGGATCGCTGACACCGGATCCGGTGAAGTCGGCACACCGTGGCCGCTCCCCTCGAAAGCCCGCCGCAAGACCACGTCGGACCTGCTAGATCGCCGCACAACACCCCTAACCCGACAAAGATCAACAACAGAAGGTCATCGCGTACGAACAGTTCGTAATCTTCCAGGGGTTCCGGCTCGGCGCTGAACGTCGCACCATGGACCAAGGGTGATGCGATGAGCGGGCGACGACTGGCAGTTGTGGTGACGGTCGAACACCACGACGATCCGGTCCTGCGCAGATACGCGGTGCCTTCGGCGGACGTGCGATCCCTCGCCTCCGTGCTGGGCGATCCCGGTCTGGGCGGGTTCGACGTGGAGTTCCTCCAGGATCCGGAGACCTGGGACACCTATCAGCGGTTGCAGGCGCTCTGCGACAGCCGGACAGGTGAGGACTGCCTGCTGGTCTACTTCCGCGGCATCCTGCTCTCCGGCCCGGCCGGTGGTCTCTATCTGGCCACCCCCGACACCGTCATGCAGCGCCCCGCCGACACCGCGGTCGACGTCACCAGGATCGACGCGCTGATGCACCGCAGCCAGGCCGGCCAGATCGTGATCGTGCTGGACGGCCGCACCGGCGGCCCGGTCGACGCCGGGGCGTACTTCCCGGCCGCCCGCGCCGCCCAGGCCCGCAGCCGCGTGGTGATCACCGCAGCCGCCCGCCCCGAGCCACCCACCTTCGCCGGCCTGCTCGCCGACGGCATCCGCGGCGGCGCCGCCGACCGTGACCGCGACGGTTATATCGGCATCGACGAGATCTTCGACCACCTTCGCGAACGTGACCCGACCGCCCGCCACTGGGTCTACGGTTCCGGCCGCCAGCCGTACATCGCGAAGGTCCGCAAACCCGGCAGCGACCAGATGGCCCTGATCGCGGAGCTGGCCGCCGCCGCGGCCGGCCCCGACCTGAACCAGGCCGCCCAGTCCCGCGCCACCCTGTCCCGGATGGCCACCGGCAACGACCGCGTCGCCGCCGCCGCTTCTGCGGCGCTGCGCCGCACGTCCCTCCGGGTCGCGGAGACCGCGATCGCTTTCGGCCGCGTCGCCCCAGGCACTCAACAATTGACGGTACGCCTGGCGGTGACCGGCCCACCCCTGATCACCGCCTCGACCGTCACCACCTCCGCCGAAGGCCTGCACGCCAAGCTGGAGGGTGGCGAGCTCCGCGTCTCCTGGTTCCCCACCGTCGGCCACCTGTCCGGCACCGTCACGATCGACGGCCCAGCGGGATCCGCCCAGGTCACGGTCACCGGCGAGGTCTCCGAGAACGACGAGTCCGCCCAGCACCCAGCCGCCATCCCGCACCCCGATCCGAACTCCTCCCCCCAGCCCGGTCCGAACCCCGCCCTGCCGCCGGGCCCGAATTCCTCCCCGCAACCGGCTCCAGCCGGCTTCCCGCAGCCGGGGTCGAGCGGCTTTCCGCAGGCGCTTCCGCCTGGATTCCCCCAGGCAATCCCGGCCGCCGCGCAAACGGCGTCCGCCGGGCAGCAAGCTCCTCACCAGACGTTCCCGGCCGAGCAGCCGTCCTACCCGCCACCCCAGCCCGGAACGCCGCCGCAGGTCCTCCCGCCACCGCCCGCGCAGTGGTACAACGGCGCCCAACCGCCCCCGACCCCGCCCGGCGCACCCATTCCCCAAACACAGCCCACCTCCGGCGCTCCCCACGGCCCGCAGCTCAGCGACCCCACCTCCGGCCCGCCCTCGGGCCAGTGGCCCGGTCAGTCCACATCGGGCCCGCCACACGGACGACAGCCCGGTCAACCCACCCCCGGCGCGCCCCACGGCCCGCAACTCAGCCACCCGACCTCCGGCCCGCCCACGGGCCAGTGGCCCGACCAGCCCACATCGGGCCCACCACAGGGACAACAGGCCGGCCGACCGACCTCCGGCGCACCCAACGGCCAGTGGCCCGGGCAACCCACCTCCGGCGCGCCCACCGGCCAGTGGCCCGGGCAACCCACCTCTGACGCGCCCACCGGTCCGTGGCCCGGGCAACCCACCTCTGGTGCCCCCACCGGTCCATGGCCCGGGCAACCCACCTCTGGTGCCCCCAACGGTCCATGGCCTGGGCATCCGTCGCTGAGCACTCCCGTCGACCCGTGGCCGGACGCGCCAACCTCGAACGCCCCCTCTTCCGGCGGGCCGGCGCCGTTCCACCGGACGCCCGCTGGACCACCTGTCGACCCATGGGCAGGAACTGACGACCAGCAGCCCACGCTTCCGGTGCAACCGCAGTGGAAGCCAACCGGTCAAGCCCCTCCCACCGGTGCCGAAGACGCACCCACCCAGGTCGCTCCCCCGCCATACCAGGCCTCGCCCACGGCCTACCAGGTCTCCCCTGCGCCGGGTCAGGTCTCTGCCCCACCGGGTCAGCTCTATCCGGCGCCCGGCCAGGCCTTCTCCACCCCCGGCCACCCTCCTCGTGCCCCTGGCCAGATGCCTCCGGCTCCCGGCCACCCCACGTCCGGCCAGGTCTCTCCCGCGCCGGGCCGTGGGTCGCCGGGAGGGATTCCCACGCAGCGCGCCTACCCCGGCAGCCCTTCGCCCGAAAACGCACCGGACAACGGAGCCACCAGACCGTGGGAGGCTGACAGCGCTCCGACCGCGGCTCCAAGTGGGCGTGTCGGATGGCAAGGCGCACCGACGCAGACTGACCGACCGCAACGCGGCTCCGAGACAGAACCGGAAAAGGCTCCGCGTGGTCCGTGGTCGGGCCCCCCGCAGCGTCCCGCGACTGCCTCCAGCGATTGGTCCAACGGCGCGACCGAGGAACTCGCCCGCCCGAGCGGCACCTGGTGGGCCCAATCCCCCGACGCCGGCCGCGAATCCGGGCCGACGGTGTCCACCCCCACCGCCGCCTGGCCGTCCAGCGAGGCCCCCGCCCACGATCAGGCCAACCCAGTCACCTCCGCCGCCGATGCACCGACGCAGCACCAGAACGCACCCGACAGCGGCTCCACCGATGTATCGGAGCAACGCCAGAACGCGATCGACAGCGGCACCGACGTATCGACGCGGCGCCAGACCGGCCTCGGCAGCGGCACCGACGTATCGACGCGGCGCCAGACCGGCCTCGGCAGCGGCACCGACGTATCGGCGCAGCGCCAGACCGGCCTCGGCAGCGGCACCGACGTATCGGCGCAGCGCCAGACCGGCCTCGGCAGCGGCACCGACGTATCGGCGCAGCGCCAGACCGGCCTCGGCAGCGCGGCCATGGAGACGACCACCGATACCGAGCGCATCCAGCCGGTCTCCGGCATCCCCGGTGAAGGGGGCGACCAGCGCATCCAGCCGACTGCCCCGATCCCCCGGCAAGCGAGTTCCTCCGCCGGCATCACGGCGCTGCCACCCACGCAACCGAGTGGGCTGTGGTCCGACGAGGCGTCCGACACCGAACTCGCCTCGGCCACGAACGAGTGGCCCAGCACTCCGACTGGCACGTCCGCGACCGAGCCGGGTGACGACACCACACCCCTGGAAGACGTCATCCCGCAGGAACAGGACAGCGGGAGCCCGGCCCAGTCCAGTTCGAGTGCCGACGCCGACCAGCAGCCAACACCGCACGAGGGGGATACGACCGTCTGGGACGGTGGCGCCCTGGCGGACCGTTCGGCTCAGGAGTCGTCCGACGAGGCCGTCGCGGGCGAGCCTGCCGAGGCTGCGCCTGCTGCGCGCGGTCAGGAAGGTTCCGCACTGCTGCCGACAGACATCTGGCCTGGATCGCCGGCCGAGCCGGACACCAGCGCGGAAAGCCTCGGGCCATGGCCTGGTTCGTCCGAGACGCCCACTGGCGAAGACGGCACCGGAGCCCAGTCGGAACAGCGGCACCTGGTCGGCGACGAAGACGCACTGCGCGCAGGCTCCGGGAATTCCACGCAGGCATGGCATGTGAGTGCGACCGACGAAGGTTCGCAACCCACCGAGGAGCGACCCGAAGTCTCCGCTGGCGTGCGTCCGGATGAATCCGCTGCCCACGACCGGTGGGACTCGGTGCCCATGGACTCCGGCAGTGACACCGTGGCATGGCAGCCCAGCCCAGCCGATGACGAGCCCGGCGATCCGCACCTCGTCGGCATCTCCGCGGCTCATGCGCCCGAGGACGACGACTCCCACCGATCCGACAGCGGGTCCGAGGTCATCGCGCCAGGCAGCGCCCCGGGGCCGGACAACGAAACCGACCCCACAGAACCCCATCGAGCGGGAAGCACCGCCGCTGCGGGATTTGCCGGCGGCTTCGTGGGCACCTGGCTCGCCGCTCAATCGACCGACAGGGCAGACAGCGAGGATGAGCGCGTCACGCCTGAGACGGGGGCGGCGACGACACCTCACACCGAGTCGGCGGCACCCCCACTCGTCGCGCCCGAGGAACCGCAAGCCGTGCAGGCGCAGGCGGCCCCGGCCCCCGGCGGCGACCCGACGCGGTCGTGGCCGACCGCAGAGTCCACCGAGGCGGCACCCGGGTTGTCCGACGCAGCACCCCCGACGGGCGGTCTGGCCGGTCCCTGGCCTGGTGACCAGACAGCGGGAGGCAGCCCGTTCATCCCCACCCCGCCAGAAGCCGGATGGCCGACGGGGGCCGGTGCCAGCGACTCCCCAGGCGCGGGTCATGTCAGTCAGCCGCAGGCCGCTGATCCGGACGCGACCTGGCCCGCCGGCCAGAACCCGGGCGAGCAGCCGAGACTCCCGTGGGAAGCAGGCTCGGCGGCCGCCGCGGCGGGTGGCTGGCCGCGCCCGGCGCCGGAGAGCACCCCGGCGGGCAGCGGATGGCCGGGAGCCAACGACCCCACCGACCCCCACGGCACCTCCGGATCCGCTGGCGTCCCGGGACAGAGCAGTACGTTCACCGGAGCGCCCGGCGCGCAAGGCGGAAACGCGGGAGCCGGAGGCAGCATCGCCGGATCGCCATCGGGCCGAGTGAGCTGGGACAGCCCGGAGGATTGGACTCGGGGCGGCGGCCTGGCCGGCGCACCGGGCACTCCCGGATGGCCGGGCGCGCCGGCCGACCAGGCCGGTTGGCAGGGCCAGCAGGGCGCGAACGCCACCGCCCAGTGGCCCGGCGCAGCCGGGCAGCAGGGCGCGTCCGGGCAGCAAGGGGCGACGGCGCAACCGGGGACGGCTGCGGCCGGCTGGGGTGGCGGGCTCGCCGACCAGGGTGGCTGGCAACAGGGGCAGGGGACGAATCCGGCCTGGCCCACCTCGCCCGCCGGATGGCCGAACTCGCCGAGCTGGCAACAGCCCGGCGGCGCAGCCGCACCCGTGAACGGCGCCGGGTCCCACCCGGGAGACACATCGTCCCGACGGCGCCTGCGGGTCGTGGGTGTTCTCGTCCTGGCGTTGCTCCTCGCGGCGGGTGCTTACCTCGGCATCCGTTACGTGTCCGGCCGCAAGAGCGAGCCGACCGCACAGCCGACCCCGACCGCGACCCAGCAGCAGCAACAGCCGGCCGGCGGCGGGCAGTCGGCAGCACCGCCTCCCTCGGTCGAGCCGAAGGCGCCGGTGAGCCTGGCGGTCCCGGTCGTCGTCGACACCATCAAGGGCATCGGGCAGGAGCCGGAAGGCGTGGTGGTCTCGCCGGACAACCGCACCGTTTACGTCGCCGATCAGGGCGCGAAGGTGGTGTTCTTCATCGACGCGAACGACAAGAAGGCCGCCTCGGTCGCGGTGCCGAACACACCCCGGTTCCTGGCCCTGTCGAAGGACGGCTCGAAGCTGTACGTGTCGATGTTCGAGAACGACTTCAGCGCGAACGCGATGGCGGTCATCGACACCGGCAAGCGCACCCTGATCAAGTCGGTGAAGACCGGGCCGCGCCCGTTCGAGCCGGCGGTCGCCGCGGACGGGCGGGTCTGGCTGCCGATCCACAACGGCGCGCGGGTCGAGATCTACGACGGCACGTCGCTGGACAAGGTGCAGCAGATCAGCGTGCCGCCGAACCCGCACTGGGTGGACTTCACGCCGGACGGCACTCGGGCGTTCACCTCCGACCACGAGTCCAGCCGGCTGTCGGTGATCGACGCCAAGACCGGCCGGGTGCTCAGCAACATCCCGGTCGGCCGATCGCCGCACAGCGTGGCCGTCACGCCGGACGGCAGGACCGTGCTGGTCACCAACTACGACGTCAATACGGTGGAGTCCTACGACACCAAGACGTTGAAGCTGATCAAGCGGTACTCGGTCGGCAAGCTGCCGCAAGCGGTCATGGTGTCGCCGGACGGTGTGCACGCATACGTGGTCAACGAGGGCTCGGACACCGTCTCGGTGCTGAACCTGACGGACAAGACAGTCGCCGCCACGATCAAGGTGGGCGACAGCCCTCGCGTCGTCGCTCTCTCCCCGGACGGCCTGCGGCTTTACGTGACCGCCGGCCGCGACCGCGCGGTCACCGTGCTGAAGGCCGCCGAGGGATAGCCACCGCAGACGGGCGGAGATGACGGGCCGGGCGGCCGCCTGACGGCGGCCGACGCGGCGACGGCCGGCGCGATAGTCTGCCAAGCCGAGATCATGGCAGCCGTCGACGGCGGCGATCGGGGGATCAGACGTGCGCCTGCTGACGTTCAACGCGCTGATCAAAGGCGACGTGCGGGTGCGGCTGGGGGTGCTCGGCGGAATCCTGCGGGAGTCCGATTTCGACATCGTGTGCCTCCAGGAGGTGATGTACCGAGCGCACGCGGACCTGGTGCGGCGGGAGTTTCCGCACTCGGCGTGCGCGGGCATGGTCGTACTCAAAGGGGGGTTGCTCCTGCTGTCCCGGCGGCCGATCGAGCGCTGGCGGTTCGTCCGGTATCCGATGAGCGGGCCGATGCGCACGGAGTTCCTGATGCGCAAGGGTGCGCTGATCGCCGAAATCGGTGACCTGGTCGTGGTGAACACGCACCTGTCGGCCAACCGGGACGACGACTGGTCGCCGACTAACCGATACACCCTGGTGGAGCGGGCCGAACTGGACGTGCTGGCCGGAATTCTGGCCGATATCGATCAGTCACGGCCGCTCGTGGTGGCCGGCGACCTGAACCTGCCTCGGACCGCGTCGGTGCTGGCGGATTTTCGGACGGCAGCCGGGCTGACGGACGTGCTGGCCGGCGACGCGCGACCGACTTATCGCCCCACTCCACGGTGGCCCGAACCGCCCGCATTGGATCACCTCCTGGTCCGCGGTGGCATCACAGCACGCGCCGACCTGGTCTTTCAGGACGAGATGGCCCTGCCCGACGGGCGGCGCGTCCATCTATCCGACCACTACGGCATAGCGGCTGACATCTGACCACGGTCTGATATTGAATTCATCCCCTGGTCTGATCAGCCGCCGAGGATTCCCTGGTAGCTTCGCCTCATGGCAACGGATTCCGGGGTTGACCGCCTCATTCTCCAACAGTTGACGGAGCGCGAGCGGGCCGCTTTCGCCGAGCGGCATCCGCGGTCCGCAGCGGCCTACAGCCGCGCCGACCATCTCTTCGGGCGCGTCCCGATGACGTGGATGAACAAGACCGCAGCCGGCTTCCCGGTCTACCTGAAGACCGCCAGAGGCAACCGTCTGACCGATATTGACGGTAACGAGTTCGTCGACTTCTGCCTCGGTGACACCGGCGCCATGGCCGGCCACTCGCCCGCGCCGGTGGTCGCCGCGGTCACCAGACGGCTCGGCGAGCTGGGCGGCGCCACCACGATGATGCCGACCGAGGATGCCGCGGTCGTCGGCGCCGAGCTGGCTGCCCGATTCGGATTGCCGTTCTGGAGTTTCGCGCTGACCGCGACCGACGCGAACCGGTGGGCGATCCGCCTGCTGCGCGCCGTCACCGGCCGGCCAAAGATCCTGGTCAACAGCTACTGCTACCACGGCTCGGTGGACGAGTCGCTGATCGTCGTCGGCCCGGACGGGCGCGGTCGCAGCCGGGAGGGCAACGTCGGCGCGCCGGTCGACGTGACCGAGACCAGCAGGGTCGCCGAGTTCAACGATCTGGCCGGGCTGGAGCGCGAGCTGGCGCACGGCGACGTGGCCGCGGTGCTGATGGAGCCGGCGCTGACGAATATCGGCATCGTCCTGCCCGAGCCTGGTTACCTGGCCGGCGTCCGCGAGCTGACCAGGAAATACGGCACCTATCTGATCAACGATGAGACGCACACGTTCTCGGCCGGTCCGGGCGGGGCGACGCGCTTCTGGGGTCTGGAGCCCGACGTGCTGACGATCGGCAAGGCGATCGGCGGCGGTGTGCCGGTGGGCGCCTACGGTCTGTCCGCGGAGCTCGCCGACGCCCTGACCGCTCGCGGCGATCTCGACCTGGTCGACATGGGCGGGGTGGGCGGCACCCTCGCCGGCAACCCGGTGTCGATGGCGGCGATCCGCGCGACGCTGGAGGAGGTGCTCACCGAGGGCGCGTTCGCCACCATGATCTCGACCGCGACGGCGTTCGCCGACGGCATCCAGAAACTGCTCACGGCTCACGATCTGCCCTGGTCAGTGAGCCGCCTCGGCGCCCGGGTGGAATATCGCTTCGCCGACCCGGCCCCGCGCAACGGCACGGAGTCGGCCGCCGGCGCCGACGCCGAGTTGGAGGACTTCCTGCACGTCTACCTGGCCAATCGCGGGGTGCTCCTGACCCCGTTCCACAACATGGCGCTGATGTGCCCGGAGACGACGCTCGACGACGTCGCGCGTCACCACGAAATCTTCGACGCCGCTCTGACCGAGCTGACCCGCGCCTGACCGATCACTCAGGCGCGGCGGGTGCGGCGGCGCTCGGTCAGGCGGCGGATCTTGGCGTGAGTGCCGCAGTCCTCCATGGCGCACCAGCGGCGGGTGCCGTTGCGGCTGCGATCCAGGAAGAGCCAGCCGCATCCGCCCTGGTCGAGCGGGCAGGTGCGCAACCGGCTGCGGTCGGCGGTCCGGACCAGATCCACCAGCGCGTCCGCGAGCCGGTCCGGGATCGTCCACGCGGGTTCCCGCCCGACGCGGAGTTCGGCCGGCGAGTGATGGTCGGTGGGCGCGACCAGGGTGGAACGGCCGACGGCCTGTGCCCAGCGCGCGGTCAGAATGTCGAGCCGCTCACCGGCCAGCACCGGGTCGATCAGGTCGCGTAGTGCGCGCGCGTCAGCCAGCGCAGCCTCGGCGGCGCGGGGGTCGGCCGCCCAGGCACGCTCGATGCGGGCGGCCTCCGGCTCGTCGACGATCGCGGCGCGGATCGCCCAGCTCAGGAGCGCGCCCGGCTCGCCTAGGTGGTCTTTCTCGACCCGGCCCGGCGGGCGGGGCTCAACCGTGTTCGCCAGGTCGAGGGCTCGGTGCCCGCCGACGATCCGGAGCTCATCCATGGTGTTCCCACTATATCGCCGAACGGTGGTAGCGTCGGAGATAGCTACCACCGAAACTCGTTTAGGGGGAAGCAAATGCGTTCGTGGATCACTGTGGGAGCTCTCGCGCTCTCCACGTTCCTGTACGTCACGCTGGAGAACCTGCCGATCGGCCTGCTCCCGCAGATGGCTGCCGGTCTCGGCGTCAGCGCTTCGGCCGCCGGCCAGCTCGTGACGGCGTACGGGCTGATCGTCGTGGTCAGCACTATCCCGCTGACCCGGGTGACACATCGGTTCCGGCGACGCCGACTGCTCGCGTTCCTACTGGCGATCGCCGTCGCCGGCACGCTGGTGTCGGCGTTCGCCCCGGGTTATCCGCTGGTGCTCGGCGGGCGGGTCGCGGTGGCGATGAGTCAGGCGGTCTTCTGGGCGGTGGTCACACCGGCCGCGGCGTCCCTGGTCCGGCCGGCCCGGCGGGGGCGGGCGATGTCGATTCTGTACGGCGGCAGTTCCGCCGCTCCCCTGCTCGGCGTTCCGGCCGGCATCTGGCTGGGCCAGCAGACGACCTGGCGGATCGCGTTCGTCGCCCTGGCCGCGCTCGGGCTGATCGCCCTGGCGGTTGTCGCGGCGCTGATGCCCGACCTGCCGCCGGGCTCCAGCGACGCCGACCGGGGCAGCGATCCGGATCCGGCTCGCTTCCGCGTGCTGCTGGTCACTGTCGCATTGCTGGTCACCGGTGCGTTCACTGCTTTCACGTACGTCAGCGAGTTCCTCACCGAGGTGACCGGCGTCGATCCCGCCGCGGTCGGCCCGGCGCTGTTCGCCCGGGGTGTGGCCGGGCTCGCCGGGGTGCTGTTCGCCGGCTGGGTGGCGGGGCGGTATGCCTGGCCCGGCGTGCTCACCCTGATCGGCGTGCAGGCCGTGGCGCTCGCCGGGCAGTACCTGTTCGGCGACGACACGGTCATGGCGATCGTCGCGATGTCGCTGGCCGGCGCGGCGCTTTCCGCGAGCACGGTGCTGTTCGCGGCGCTGATCTTGCGATTGGCGCCGGGCCGCACCGATGCCGCCTCCGCCGGCGTGTCCACCGCCTTCAACGTCGGGATCACCGCCGGGGCCGCGGCGAGCAGCGCATTGGTGGGCGGGACCGGCGCCCAGGGCCCGGTCCTGGTGGGCGCGGCGGTGACGGTGATCGCGCTGCTCGCCGCCCTGGCCGGCACCGCTCTGACCCACCGGCCCAGGGTGCCGGCCGATTCCGGTCGCCCGCACGGCCTCCTCTCGCAGGTCAGTGAGTCCCGGGTGAGCCGGCGGATGACGTCGGCCGCGAGGGAACGAAACCGGAACTCAACACCGGCGGCGGGGCGGCGAATGGCCTCGGTCAGGACGGAGCAAGACCAGAACTCCACATCGATCGCGGATGGGCGAGCGGCGTCAGCAACGAGGGAACGAAACCAGACCTCGACACCCGCCGCGGATGGGCGGACAGCGTCGGTCAACACGGAACGAGATCAGAACTCCACATCGATCGCGGATCGGCGAACGGCGTCAGCAACGAGGGAACGAAACCAGACCTCGACACCCGCCGCGGATGGGCGGACAGCGTCGGCCAACCCGGAACGAGATCAGAACTCCACACCGACCGCGGACCGGCTAACGGCGTCGGCCACGACAGAACAAGACCAAAACTCCACACCGACCGCGGATCGGCTAACGGCGTCGGCCGCGACGGAACGGGAGCAAAGCTTGACGCCGGTGGCGGGGCGAAGGAGCGGCGGCTGACGGGATCGGCGAGGTCTGCCGCGTGGCGTGGATCAACGGAGAGCGGGTCTAACGGCTGCCGCGGGACCGTCGGGTGGGCGCCGATGGCTGCGGGGGCACCCGGGGTGGACGGAAGGTGAAGGCATACACGCCGCGCTGCCCGACCGCGTAGAGGTCGAGATTGCCCGGAACCCAAGTGCAGGCGAAAAGGGCGCCGTCCACCCGCATCGCGGCGACCGGCTCCAGATCTTCCGTGGGTTGCGGGAGCGGCCAGATCCGCAGCTCACCGGCTTCGCTCGTGGTGGCGAGCCAACGGCCGTCCGCCGAGATCGCGCCGTCGGTTACCGGCCCGTCGCCGAACCCGGCAGCGGCGATCGGGCGAAGTCCCCGCACGCTGAAGACCGCGACACCCACGGCGTCGACCAGCACGATCCGGTCCGCAACCACCTGGATAGTCAGACCACGCCCACCAGCAACACCGTCCCGGTCAGCACGGCCGCCACTGACACCGTCCCGGTCAGCACGGCCGCCACCGACACCGTCCCGGCAAGCACGGCCGCCACCGACACCGTCCTGGTCAGCACGGCGGCCGTCGACACCGTCCCGGTCAGCGATACCGCCGTCGATGGGATCGCGGTCAGCACGACCGAAGTCAAGGCGGTCGCGGTCAGCACGACCGCTCTCGACGCGGTCATGGTCAGCGCGGCCGCTATTGACGCGGTCGCGGTGAGCACGACCGACGTCAACGCGGTCGCGGTCAGACTGGCCGGCATCGGCGAGCTGGTCGCGGTCAGACTGGCCGGCATCGGCGAGGTGGTCGCGGTCAGAGTGGTCGGTGTCGGTGAGGTGGGGTGAGGTGGTTCGGGGAGTGGGGAACGACGGGGCTGGGATGGAGCGGGTTCGGCCGCTGCGGTAGTGCCAGACGGTCAGGGTTCCGGATTCGTCGGTGAAGATCAGGCGGTGCCGGGGCAGGAAGGCGGCGGCACGGACCGGGTGACTGTGCGCGCGGCGGAAGAATCCGGCGCCGGTGACCGAGCGGATCTCCAGGCCGCCTGCCGTGTCCCACCAGGCAACGAGGTCCGGTGCGACGGCACAGCCGACCGCAGCGGGCCACTCCTCCATCTCCCATTCACCGGTGGGATGCGATACGGCTGCGGGATCGGGCCGCCGGAGGAGGACGGTTCGGCCGGCGCAGAGCGCGGCGATCCAGTTGCCGTCCGGGGCGACCGCGCAGTGGGTCACCGGCTCGCCCGCGGACCAAATCGGGCTCGCGAGGGCATCGGCTGCGCGCCACAGGCGGACCATGCCGTCACGGCCGCCGGTGACCAGCTCGAGACCGGAAGAGCCAAGCCCACCCGAAGAGGCAGGCATGTCAGAAGGGTGCGGAGCGCACGGCGGGAGAAGCGCGCAGGTGTTCACCCAGTCGATCGGGCCGGCCACGGTCTCCTGGATCAGGCGGGGCAGGTGCCACACCCGGATCGTCGTGTCGCTGCCGGTGGTGATCAGGGTGCGCCGGTCCGGGGTGAGCACGCACGACGTGACCCAGCCCGCGTGAGCGCGCACCACGGCGACCTCCGGCCCGTATCGATCCCAGATCCGGACCGTGCCGTCCTCCCCGCCGGAGATGATCCGGTCGCCGAAGGCGACCAGCGTGCTCGCACACCCCTGATGCCCGCGCAGCACAACCGACTCGCCACCATCCCGCAGCCCGTGCACCCGGATCTCCCCGTCCGTCCGGCTCAGCGCCACCCACTCCCCCGCCGGATCCACCGCCACCGCGATGACAGCGGAACCGTCGGGATCCACCGCCACCCGCGGCACAGCGGAACCATCGGGATCGACCGCAACCCGTGGCACAGCGGAACCGTCTTGGTCCACCGCCACCGGCAGCACAGTGGAACCATTGGGATCCACCGCCACCCGGGGCACAGCGGAACCATCGGGATCCACCGCCACCGGCAGCACAGCGGAACCATCCGGATCCACCGCCACCGCGAGCACAGCGGAACCGTCCGGGTCGCTGATGGGTTGGCTGCGGCCGGTTCGCAGGTGGTGCTCGGTCATGGTGCCGGTCGTGCTCACCGTCAGCACGCGGTCCACGTCGAGGAACGCGCACCCCACGAGCCGCTCGCCACCCCACCATCCGAAGACCCGCGAAACCTGATCGAAAACCGCCAGCTCCCCGCGCCCACCAACCGCCGCGATCCGTTCGCCGTACGCCGCTACCGCGAGTACCTCAGCACCCGCCGTCCACAGGGTCCGCTCCAGGGCCCGGCTCCGCACGTCCCACACCCGCAGCGACCCGTCAGTCCCACCGGACACCAGCCGATCCCCTACCGCGACCAGGGCTTTCACCCCACCCGCCCCGGCCAGCCGACCCAGGATCGCACCGGACCCCGGTTCGACGAGACACATCACGCCGCTCTCACCACCGGCAGCGAACCACCCACCGTCCCCCGCCACAGCACCACAATCGAGCCAGCCCACCCCCGCGCCGATCACCCGGCTCAGACTGTCCGGCCCGACATCCGGCAGCGGCCACCGCGCCACCAACCCGGCCCGCCCCCGCTGCTCCCCCGCGAACCCGGCCGCCTCGGCCGCCAGCTCCGGCGCCCCAGCCAGCCGCGACAGCAGCACGTCCGCGAACGCCGACGCCGGACGGATCGGCCGCAGCAGCGGCGCCGCCCGCGACAGCCGCGCCCGCAACGCCACCGCGCGCGGATCCGGCAACCGATCCAGATCGGCCACGACCGCCGCCACGCCGAGCATCGGGATCCCGATCGCCAGGCGCCGCAGGTCGGTCGCCACCGCGAACAGTTCGTCCCACCAGCGCGCCTCCCGCAGGTGGAAGGCGAGGTGTCGCCACAGGTAGCGGTCCGCTTGCGGCACCGTCCACCACGGACCACCGCTGCGCGGCCGAGCCATTTCCACCAGACGGCGGTGCACTTGCGGCAGTTCGGCGTCCGGGAGGCGATTTCTGACGTACGCCCGGAGCACGTCCCGCAACCACGTCCCCCCGCTCCGGCGCTGGAGTAGCCCGAGGCGCGTCAATGCCGTACGCAAATCGGAGGAAGCGGACGGTGACAAACCGCCCGTCCCGGACCACAGCAGATCCAGGGTGTGGTCCGGGATCGTCGTGCCCTCCGGGAAGATCGCCAGCTCCAGGAATCGCCGCTGATCCGCCTCGGGCAGCAGGTCCAGGGCGGCCTGCACGACCCGGTCGAGGGCGCGCTCACGCTCCGAGGGCACCGCCGGATCCAGCACGACGGTCCCGTCCGCGCCGAGCTGATCGACCAGCCGGTGCGCCACCCCTCGCAAGTCGCCCGGCTGCCGTCCACTCGCGCGCGGACGAGCCGGCACACCTGAAGCTCTGAGGGAATCGCCAGGCGAAGACGAGCGCGAGGACGAAGGCGAGAGGGGCGGCGACGGCGGGGACAAAGGCGACGAAGGCGACAGCCGGGGCAGGGGCGAGGACGAGGGCGACGACGGCGATAAGCGCGAGGCCGAAGGGGACGGAGACGGGGAGGGTGGGGAGGTGCGTTCGCGGAGGGTGGCGTTGGTCAGGGACAGGAGCAGGGGCCAGCGGCCGGTGTGGGCCAGGAGCGCGGTCAAGTCCGGCAGGGGCAGGCCGGGCAGGTCGTGCAGGAGGACGGCCGTGGCCTCGTCATGCGTCATCGGGCCGACCGTCAGCCGGGGTACGTCCGCGCCGAGCAACGTGGTCACCCGCGTCGTCACCACGCGGGGACTCCGCGGACCACCCGCCAGGAACGGCTCCAGCTGGTCCGCCGTCCAGACGTCGTCGAGGACGAGCAGCATCGGCGCACGCTGATCCACAGCGGCCACGAGCCGCCGGCCCGCCTGAAGCGGGGAAACCACCGCGGGCCGCTCCCCGCCGAGCCGGACCACCAGGTCCCCGATCAGCGCGGCGAGGTTCGCACCCGTGCGCCGCTGGCCGATCGAAGCCCACAGCACACCGCCCGGGAAGCGGGCGCGGATCTCTGGGAGGCGGCTGACCTGCTCGACCAGCGTGCTCTTGCCGAAGCCGCCGCTCCCGTGGATGCCGACGACCCGGTCCTCCCCGTCCAGCAGGAGGCTGCGGAGCCGGGTCTGGAGACCGGACCGTTCGACGAGCACGCCCTCCGGTGGCTCCGGCATCGGGCCGGGCTCGGGCACCGGAGGCGCGGGCGGCGGGGGCTTGCGCGCGCGGCCGAGCCTGGCCCCGGCCCCCTCGGCCCATCTCCGCCACCGTATGCCGTGCGTCACGGTGGAACCAACGGAGCTGGGCCGTGCCCGGCTACTGCTTCACGAGCTTCCGCAGGGCGGAGATGACCGAGTGGTCGCTGGTGGTGGCGTAGATCTTCTTGTCGTCGCCGACCAGGACCGAGAACGGGCACTTGGTCTCGTTGCCGGTCAGTTTCCTGTCCAGCAGGAGGCGGTGGGTGGCCACCTCGTAGACGCGCAGCTGCCAGTTCGCGTGATAGAGGAAGGCGGTGTCCGGTTTCGGATCGTCGTACTTGCAGTTCCGGATCTTCGCACCGGTGCTGACCCGGTCCAGGCAGGCCACCATCTGTACATTCTTCGGGTCGTCGGCGGCCCAGGTGCGCTCGGCCGCGTCCGAGGTGCCCTCGTCGTCGAAGTAGTAGACCGGGTTCTTGAAGCGCACCGAGGTCGGGCCGTCCTTGGTCAGCAGGACCACCGGGTGCGGTGCCTTGCCGGACCGTTTCGGCGCGGCCGGGAAGTACGTGTTCGCGTCGCAGACCTGGTTCAGGTCGTAGATGTCCTTGGCCGGCACCTCGCTGGCCACCGGGCCGGTCGACGAGGCGTCCGGCTCGTCCTCGGTGTCGGTGTCCGCCGGCCCGGGGGTGTACGGGTCGAAGGTCGGGAAGTCCGAGGGCAGGGTGTACGGGTAGTCGTTGAGGCTGTCCCGGGCCGAGTCGGCGACCCGGTGACCGATGTAGGCGATGCCGCCGACGCAGAGCACGACGACCGCGATGATCCCGGCGATGATCCCGCCCGCGATCGCGCCGCCCCGGCGCTGACTGGCCGGGGAAGCCGGGGGCGGCGGCCAGCCCGGCTGGGCATATCCGCCGGGCGGCGGGTAGGGACCGGCCGGGTAGGCACCGGGCGGCGGCGCGGGGTAGGCACCGGGTGGCGGCGCGGGGTAACCCGCGGCAGGCTGCCCCGAAAAGGGCGGCGGTGGCTGCGGAAAAGGCTGAGCAGAAGGCGGCGACTGCTGCGGAAAAGGCTGAGCAGAAGGCGGCGACTGCTGCGGAAAAGGCTGAGCAGAAGGCGGCGACTGCTGCGAAAGGGGCTGAGCCGCCAGGAACGAAGTGTCCTCCGGGACGTCCGGCCGGGCCCACGGATCCGACGGCGGCTGGCTGGCCGGCGAGATGATCGGCGCCGGCGCCGGCCAGGCACTCGGCGCGGCAGGCGTCTGATCCCCATCACCCGGAGGGCCCCACTCGGAGACCGGCGACACCGGCGGCTGATAGGCCGGTGGCGTCGGCGCACCCGGCGCGGGCCAGGGAGCGTGGGCAGCGGGGTCGGAGAGCGCAGAAGGGGAAGGCGGAGGAGCGGGCGGCGCCGTCGGATCCGGTGGCGGACCCGATGGTTGCGAGGTAGCTCCCGATTCATCCCCCGTGCCGGTCACTGGTGTTCCTCCCCCTGTCGGACGCCGGCCCAATGTATCGAGGTCGGTCACCTCAGCCGAGTCCGGGTGGCCCTCCGCCGGAGAGCCATCCGTGCCGGGTACCCGGCCGACTACCTGCGGTAACCGTGCTGACCGGCCGGCTGCCTGTCAGAGCCGGGCGACCGTGCGCTCCTCCAGGAACGCCAGGTCCGGCTCCCACCCCAGGCCGGGCGCCGACGGCACCGTGACGAAGCCGGACTCGCAGACCACCGGCGCGGTGGTGACGTCCCGGGCGTAGTACTTGTCCGAGCCGGAGACGTCGGCCGGCAGGACGAACCCGGGCAGCGAGCTGAGCGCCACGTTCGCCGCGCGGCCGACGCCGAACTCGTGCATGCCGCCGCACCACACCGGCACGCCCTCGTCCCGGGCCAGGTCGTGGGCGCGCACCGCGGGGGTGAGGCCGCCCATCCGGGACACCTTGATGTTGAGGATCCGGACGGCCTTCAACCGCAACGCGGTGATCAGGTCCTCCACCTCCTCGACCGACTCGTCCAGGCAGACCGGGGTCTCCACCATCTCCTGGAGCGCGGCGTGGGCGACGAAGGCCCGCGGCGCGAAGGGTTGCTCGATCATCAGCAGCCCCAGGGTGTCCAGCTCCCGGAAAACATCGGCGTCATCGAGCGCGTAAGCACCATTGGCATCGACATGCACCGAAATTTCGGGAAATGCGGATCGGACGGCCCGGACCGGCACCACGTCCCACCCCGGGGCGATCTTCAGCTTGATCCGCCGATACCCCTCAGAGACCCGCAACCGCGCCTGAGCGAGCAACTCGTCGACCGACGGCTCGATCCCCAGCGACACCCCGGCCTCGATCCGGGACCGGCTCCCACCCAGCGCCGCGGCCAGCGAGACCCCCTGGAGCTCCGACCACAACGCCCACGCCGCCATGTCGAACCCGGCCCGCGCGAAGTGGTTCCCCCGCACCTTCCCGAGCAGCGCCGCCAGCTCCGCCGGATGCTCCCAGGCCGCCCCGAGCACCAGCGGCGTCAGGTGATCCCGCGCCACCGCCCAGCAACTCTCCACCGTCTCCGCGGAGTAGAACGGCCCGCTCGGCGAGGCGATCTCCCCCCACCCGACCGCCCCCGACTCGTCGGTGAGCGCCACCAGGATGTGCTCCAGCTCCCGCTTGGCGTGCGAGCTGGTCTGGAACCGACGGACCAGCGGCAGGCGTACCCGCCGCAGGTCGACGTGCCGAATCCGGATCATGTCTCCCCCACGTAGAGGTTCAGTTCGGCGGCAAGCGCGTCACGCTCGCGCAGGCGCCTCCCGGCGCCTTTGGAACTGGCGATGGTCAGGGTCGCGAGCAGGTGCAGGACCAGCGCGATCGAGGTGGGCGAGTTGGCGTACGACGCGCTGCCGGTCCCCACCACGATCCGGGTCGTGGCGATCCCGGTCAGCGGGGCGTCCTCGGCGTCGGTGATCAGGACCAGGTCGCCCCCGTGGCGTACGTAAGCCGAGGCGACCTCGACCGTCTCCCGCCGATACCTCTCCAGCGAGACCGCGACCAGCAGGTCTCCCTGCCGGACGTCGCTGAGCACCTCGAGCGCGCGCAGCGCCGCGCCGTCGACCAGATGCACCGCGGAGAGCCCGGCGCTCAGGTCGGCGGCGAGCAGCGACGCGTAACTCAGCGACTTGCCGGACCCGATCAGGTACCGCCGCCGCGCCGAGACGATCAGTGCCGCGGCCCGCTCGATCGCGTCGTGGTCCGCGGCCCACGCCAGCACCTGATCGAACGCGGTCCGCTGCTGCTCCAGCACCCGCTGCTTGAGCACCTGCGCCGAGCGCCGCTGGACGTTGCGGTCGAAGCGGTCGGCGGGCGTTCCCCGGGAAGTCACGCCCCATCCTCGCCGATCGCGAACAGGTAGGCCGCCCGCCCCGGATCACCGCCCGGCCGCACCACGCCGACCAGCCGTCGCCCGTCCGCGAACTGGGCCAGCAACTCCTGCCGCAACCAGGCTCGGTCCGCCGGATCGGGCGCCGCCCGCCGGTCGTCGGCCGCGACCACGACCGAGGTCCGCCGCCCGCCTCCGGAGGGTCCGGAGCCGGGCCCGTCAGACCCGATTCGGGTACGGCCGGAAGCGCCGGGCAGCGGATCGGTATCGGTCAGGTGCGGAACGGCCCGGTCCAGGTCCCAGCTCACCAGGACCCGGTCGGTGCCCGCCTCGCCGTAGAAGTCCGGCAGGAGGCGGATCCCGGTCGCCCCGAGCACCGCGAAGTTGAAGTGGGCGTTGCGCAGCGCGTACGGATCGAAGGTCCACCGCATGGTCCGGGCGCCGGTCCGCCGGGCGGCGGCCGCCTGCGCGACCTTCAGCAGCCGGCCGACCCCGGCGCCCTGCGCGGCCGCCGCGACCACCGCGGCCTGCGAATAGTGGTAGTGCTCCCGGCCGGTGACCCCGGGGAAGCCATAGCAGAAGCCGACCAGGTCGCCGGCGCCGGTGAGCGCCCCGATGACCGTCCCGCCGTTCTCCCGGAGGGCGGCCAGCAGGCGCGGGTTGAGCCCCCACTCGGGGTCGGTGTACCCGAACACCTCGCGGTAGAGCGACCCGGCCGCCGTCCACTCGGCCATCCCGTCCAGCTCACGCACCACCACGTCCATCCGTGCCTCCCTGGCCGAAGCGCCGAAGCGCTCCGGCGAAAAGATAGCGAACGTATAAGTGTCATCCTGGCGGCATTGCAGCGCGTTGACAACGGTTGTGGCACAACTTAGCGTTCACATATGTCGTCTACCGCGGTCGCGGCACTGCATCGCTACACCCATGTCGAGTCGCCCACCGGTGACCCGCGCGCCCTGGCCGAGCTGGCCGAGCTGCTGGAGTCGGACGCCGCCGCGGCCGGTTTCGGCACCGCCCGCGAGACGCATCCCACCGGCGACCACCTGATCTGGACTCTGCCCGCCCGCGAGGTCGTGGGTGCCCCGATCCTCTTCCTCACCCACTACGACACGGTCTGGCCGGTGGGCACGCTGGCTTCGATGCCGTGGACGGTGGACGGCGACGCGATCCGGGGTCCGGGGGTCTACGACACCAAGGCCGGCATCGCGGCCCTGCTCGCCGCGGTCGCGGCGGTCGATGGGCCGCACCCGGAGATCCGGGTGGTCGTGGTCGCCGACGAGGAGATCGGGTCACCGACCGCGACCGGCCTGGTCGAGTCCGAGGCCCGCCGGGCGTCCGTGGTGCTCGGCCTGGAGCCGCCGCACCCGGGCGGCGACCTGAAGACCGGGCGGCGCGGCAGCACCCGGGGCCGGATCACGGTGACCGGGGTGGAGGCACACGCCGCGCTCGACCCGCTGGCCGGCGTGAACGCGATCGACGAGCTCGTCGATCAGCTGCTGCGGGTCCGCGAGATCGGCGCCGGGCGGCCGGTGCTGGTCAACACCGGCACGATCGCGGGCGGCGGCCGGACCAATGTGGTGGCCGGGCGGGCCCACGCCGACCTGGGGTTGCGGTTCGCCGACCCGGAGGACGAGCGGGTGGTCCTCGGCGACCTGGCGGCGCTCCGCCCGATCCGCCCCCGCGCCACCGTCGACCTGCGCCTGCTCTCCCACCGTCCTACCTGGCAGCCGTCCGCCGCCGGCGACGAGTTGCTGGCGCGGATCGCCGCGGTCGCGGCCGGCATCGGGCAGACCCTCGGGGGCGGCCCGGCCGACGGCGCGGCCGACACCAACACGACCGGAGCCCTCGGCCGCCCCACCGTGGACGGACTGGCGCCACCCGGCGGCGGCGCCCACGCCCGCACGGAGTGGGTGTCCCTCTCCGGCATCGCCGAGCGCGTCGCCCTGCTCACCGCCCTGCTGACCCGGCGAGGCCTGTCCGGTACGTGAGTTTTCCCGCGCGGTTTGGCCGCCGGCGGCCATGGGTAACCGGAGGGAGGCCGATGGACCTCCGGGGGTGAATCGATGCTGAACGATTACGAACGCCGTGCCCTGGCCGAGCTGGAACGCAACCTGAACGGCGACTCCGAGTTCGCGTCCCGGATGGCCGGCCTGGCCGGCGTGCCGCCGGCGCCCACGTTCCCGGCCGTACCGGTGCTGTGCGCGCTGCTGTTCATCCTCGTGCCGGTGGTCATGCTCCTGTTCGGCTGGCCGGGCGTGCTGATCGTCCTCGATCTTTTCGCCGCCGCGATCGCGGTCGTGCTGATCCGCCGCCAGGCCCGCTGACCTGGGCCGTCACCGTTCTCATCCCCGACGGGGGATGCCTGCCCAGCACCCACCGGCCACGGTGTCCAGCATGGATGACTGGACCTGGACGGACTGAGATGCGCGGCGAACCGATCTCGGCCGTCCTCGCCGACGTGGACGGCACCCTGGTGAACAAGAAGAAGGAACTGACCCCACGGACCATCGACGCGGTCCACCGGCTGCACGCGCACGGCGTGCTGTTCTGCCTGACCAGCGGCCGGCCGCCGCGCGGCATGCGGATGCTGGTCGAGCCACTGGGGATGGAGTTCCCGATGGCCGCCTTCAACGGCGGGGTGATCGTGCTGCCCGACATGACGGTGGCCGACCAGCGACCGGTGCCGGCCGACCTCTCGCTCCCCCTGATCGAGACCTGCCGGGCACACGACCTCTTCGTCTGGATCTACACGGCCACCGAGTGGTACGTGACCGACGCGAACGCGCCGCACGCCGAGCGGGAGACCCGTACCTGCCGGTTCCCGCCGACGGTGGTGGGCGACTACGACGAGTTCCGGGACCGGATCGTCAAGATCGTCGGGATCAGCGACGACCACGCGAAGGTCGCCGCGGCCGAGCGGGCGGTGCAGCGGGAATACGACACCCGGGTCTCCGCCTCCCGCTCCCAGCCGCACTACGTCGACGTGACCCACCCGTCGGCGAACAAGGGCGTGGTGGTCGAGCGGCTGTCGCACTACTTCGACGTGCCCACCGAACGGATCGCCACCATCGGCGACCAGGTCAACGACGTGCTGATGTTCCGGCGCGGCGGGCTCAGCGTGGCGATGGGCAACGGGCCCGAGGAGGTGCGGCGGCAGGCCACGTACGTCACCGGCACCAACGAGGAGGACGGCTTCGCCACCGCCGTCGAGCGCTACATCCTGCCGCGCGCCCTGCCGTGGCACTGAGTCAACTCGCGGTGATGGCCGTGGCGGAGATGATGCCCTCGCTGTCGGGGATGCCCTCGATCGTCACCTTCAGGCCGGTGGTCAGCTCGGCCACGGTGGCGGGCGTCGTCTTGCTCACGGCGGTGCTGTCGGACGTGCGTACCGTAATGGTCTCCCCCGCCTCGGTCTGCACGTAAAGAATGCTGCCGTCGACCTTGGTGACCGTCCCGGCGGTCCCACCACCCGGCCTGGCCTGACCCTGACCGATCGCGCCGCTGGGCATCCCGGCCCCGCCGGGGAAGGCGCCGCCACCGGACGGCGTGGCGGTCGTGGCGGACGAGGATGCGGACGAGCCCCAGTGCTTGTGGACCTGCACGCCACCGAGGAACCCGCCGACCAGCAGCACCAGCCCGGCCAGCACCAGCGTGGTCCGGTTCCACCAGCGCTTCGGCGCGGCGTGCGCGATGGCGCTGTTCAGGTCCTCGTGCTCGGCCTCGGTCGGGGTGCGGGGCAGGACATCCGTGTCGTCGTTCATCTGCATCCTCGCATTTGTTCTCACTCGTAACGCAACGCGTCGATCGGCCGGAGCCGGGCGGCCCGGGCCGCCGGCAGCCCGCCGAAGAAGAGTCCGATCAGCACCGAGACGCCGAGGGCGAGCGCCACCGAGCTGGGTACGATCACCGGCTGCACGCCGACGATCGAGAACCGGCTGCCGATCAGCGCGGCGGCCACGCCGAGACCGCCGCCGATCACGCTGAGCAGGGTCGCCTCGATCAGGAACTGGCTGAGCACCACCCGGCGGGGCGCGCCGAGCGCCTTGCGGATGCCGATCTCCCGGGTCCGCTCGGTGACCGTGACCAGCATGATGTTGGTGATCCCGATGCCGCCGACCAGCAGACTGATCGCGGCCACCGCGCCGAGCAGGGTGGTGAACGTGTCCGCGGTCTCGGTCTGCGTCTCCAGCAGCTGGGAGGCGTTCTGGATCCGGTACGCGGCCGTCCCGTCACCGGCGGCCGGCAGCTTCCGGTCCAGCACGGTGGCCACCTCGCTCTCCACCGTGTCGACCTGGTCGCTGTCCCGGGCCTCGACCAGGATCGAGCTGAGCGTGCCGTACCCGGCGAGCACCTGGCGGACCGCGGCGATCGGCGCGACCGCGGTGTCGTTGGCGTCGCTGAAGCCGCTGGAGCTCTTCTCGTCCAGCACCCCGACGACGGTGAACAGCGCCCCGCCCACGGTGACCTGCTTGCCGACCGGGTCGACGCCGGAGAACAGCTCCTCGGCGACGGTCTGCCCGATCACCACCACCCGGCGGGCCTGCGCCTGGTCGTCGGCGGTGAACAGCGCGCCGGTCCCGACCGGGAAGTTGGAGGCGCCGAACCAGGACGGCGTGGTGCCGACGAACGAGCCGACGTCGTGGTCGCTGCCCTCGTAGGTGATCGTGGCCGACGTGCTGACCACCGGCGACACGGATGCCACGTGCGGCGCGAGGACCGGATCGTCGAGCGCGTCGGCGACCTTCATGGTGAGGCCGCCGCCGCTGGTCCCCTGGCTGGTGCTCATCACAGTCAGCGTGTTGGTGCCGAGCGCGGAGATCCGGTCGGCGATCGCCCGGGCCGAGCCGTTGCCGACGGCGACCAGCAGGATCACGGCGGCGACGCCGATCAGGATGCCCAGCATGGTGAGCACCGAGCGGAGCTTGTTGGCGGACAGCCCGCGCAGGGCGAACCGCAGGATCTCGGCGGCGTTCATGTCGCCACCTCCGCTTCGCTCCGGCGTCGCCATGAACCGATGACTGAGCCGATTGATTCACTCGCGAGCTCGCTCATGCGGCGTGCCGCCCCGCGTGGTCCTGGCGCAGGTCCGCGGTGACCCGGCCGTCGAGCAGCCTGATCAGCCGGTCGGCGCGGGCGGCCACCTCGTCCTCGTGGGTGATCAGCACGATCGTGCGGCCGGCCGCGTTGAGGTCGTCGAACACCTGGAGCACCTCTTCGGTGGCGTGACTGTCCAGATTGCCGGTGGGTTCGTCGGCGAGCAGCAGGGCCGGCTCGGTGACCAGCGCCCGGGCCACCGCGACGCGCTGCTGCTGGCCTCCGGAGAGCTGGTTGGGCTCGTGGTCGGCCCGGTCGGCCAGGCCGACCACGTCGAGGGCGAACAGGGCGCGTCGCCGGCGCTCGGCGGCGCGCATCCCCGAATACGCCAGCGGCAGCTCGACGTTCGCCACCGCCGACGTCCGCGGGATCAGGTTGAACGCCTGGAACACGAATCCGATCAGCCGGTTCCGGACCAGGGCGAGCTGGCCGTCGGAGAGCCGGCTGACGTCCACCCCGTCGAGCAGGTACCGCCCGCTCGTCGGGACGTCCAGGCAGCCGAGGATGTTCATCAGGGTGGACTTGCCGGACCCGGACGAGCCCATGATCGCCACGTAGTCGCCGTGGGCGACCCGCATCGACACACCGTCGAGGGCGCGCACCGAGGTCTCCCCCTCGCCGTAGACCTTGGTGAGGTCTCGAACGTCCAGGACCGGCCGGGCCATGGCTCAGCGACCTCCGGGTGGGGCGCCGCCACCACCGGTGAACCCGCCACCACCGGTGCCGAAGCCACCGCGCGAGGTCGAGGTACCGCTGGTGGTGGTGCTGACCGGGATCACCACTTTCTCGCCGGCGGCCAGCCCGGAGGTGATCTGGTACGCGTCGTCGCCCTCCAGCCCCACCTGGACCTGCCGGACCTCCTGCTGGCCGGTGGCGCCGAGCACGGTGACGGTGGACCGCCGCCCGCTCTCCGTGACGGCCACCGAGTTGACCATCGTGGCGTTCTCCACGCTGCCGGTGACCACCGAGACGCTGACCGTCTGACCGGGCTTGGCCCCGTCCGGCGGGTCCGGCAGGCTGATCGTCACGCCGTAGGTGACCACGCTGTTGCTGGTGGTCGCGGTCGGGTCGACGGCCACCACCTTGCCGGTGGTCTCGGCGTTCTCCAGCGCGTTCCAGGTGATGGTGGCGGACTGGCCGGCCTTGAGCCCGGTGGCGTCGGCCTCGGAGAAGGCGGCGGTGATCTGCAGCTTGGTCAGGTCGGCGAGGTCGATGAAGCCGCCGGCCGACGTGCTCGCCGCCGACCCGCCGGTGCCGCCCGTTCCGGTGGACGACGAACCGGTCGACGCGGACGAGCCGCCGAGCGAGCCGTTGACCGCGGTGACGGTGCCGGCCATCGGTGCGGTCAGCTTGGTGCCGGCGACCGCGGCCTTGGCGTCGGCCACCGCCAGGGTCGCCGCGGTGACCTCGTTCTCCGCGGCGGTGGTGTCGGTGCCGGCGGCCTCGGCCCGGTCCAGGGCGTCGTTCGCGGCGTCCAGGTTGGCCCGGGCGAGCGCCAGCTCCCGGTCGGCGTCGGTGGGGTCGACCGCGGCCAGCTGCTGACCCTTGGTGACCTGGTCGCCGACCTTGACCTTGATGGTGGTGACCGTGCCGGCCGTGGTGAACGTGGCGGCGGCGGTCGAGGCGCTCTCCACCGTGCCGTCCGCGCTGACGGTCTTGGTGACCGTGCCCTGCGAGACGGTGACGGTGCGGATGTCCGTGGCTTTCGCCGAGTTGCCGGACGAGGTGCTGCGGATCAGGTTGACGCCCCAGATCGCGGCGCCGACGATCAGTAGGGCCAGCAGGGCGTTGATCGCCGTGCTGGGTCTGCGAAGGGCTTTCACGATGCCATCATGTCCGTACGGCCGGTTCGTGGTGGCGTGTTCGCCGGTATTCCCGATCACCAGGAACGCACGACCTGCTCGCCGGCGGTGAGCCCGGCGGTCACCTCGGTGTGCTGATCGCCGCGCAGGCCGACGGTCACCGTGCGCCGGGTGCTCACCGAGCCGGTACGCACCAGCACGGTGCCCGAGCCGCCGGAGATGTCGTGCACCGCCGTGGACGGGATGCGCAGCACGTCCCCGGTCTCGCCGACCCGGACCGTGACCTGTGCCGACTGCCCGACCAGCAGGTCGCTGGGTGGTGCGGTGAAGGAGAGCACCACGCCGTAACGGACCAGGGCGCCGTCCGAGGTGCCGACCGGGTCGACCTGCACCACGGTGGCCTTCAGGGGATCGTCGTGGTCGGCCAGGGTGACCGTGCCGGTCTGGCCCACCCTCAGCGAGCCGGCGTCCGCCTCCGGGAAGTCCGCCCGCACCTGCATCGTGTACGTGTCGGCCAGCGTCACGAAGGTCTTCCCGCTGCTCACCGTGTCGCCGACGCTGCCCGCGACGGCGACGACGGTCCCGGCGATCGGCGCCTTGATCACCGCGCCGCCGAGCGCCGCCCTGGCCTCGGCGACCGCCCGGGTGGCCCGGTTGACGGTCTGCTGCGCGGCGAGGATCGAGTCGTTGCCGGTGTCCGGGTAGCCCCGGGTCGGGCAGGCCGTCGCGGCCGCGGCACTGACCGCGGCCGACGGCTCGCCCACCGCGGTCAGGTGCCCGGTGTTCGTGGTCGCGCAGGCGGTCGCGGCCGCGGTGACCGAGGCGGCCGTCGCCTCCGCGTCGTCCAGCCGGTCCCGGGCGTCGCTCAGGATGGTCTCGGCGCTGGTCACGTCGTCCGCGGCGCCGGTGTCGTCGACGGTGGCCAGGGTCTGCCCGGCGGTGACCTTGGTACCGGGCCGCACGGTGATCGCCTCGACCGTGCCGGCGACCGCGAAGGAGAGCTCCCGGGTGGTGGCCGGCTCGACCGTGCCGGTGGTGGCCACGTCCAGGGTGACCTTGCCCTTGTCCACGGCGACCGCGACGACCTCGGCGGATCGCCGCGCGTCGTTCCGATCGTGCAGCACTGCGACCGTCACCGCGGCGCCGGCGCCCACCACGACGATCGCGGCGCCTATCCACCGAATGCGTCGTTTAGACCGGTTTTGCCCCGTCAGCTTGCTCATGATCCTAGATTGTGGCTGTTCACGTACCCGGACGGACCCGAATCCCAGGAGCACCCGTGCTGAAGACCACGCCCGCGCACCGAGCCGCCGTCGCCGTGACCGCCCTGGCAGCGGCCCTCGTCATCGGGGCGTGCACCAGCGAGGACAGGGGCGCCGGCACCACCCCGGCGGACACCGGCGCCTCCCCATCGGCCTGCGCGCCGCCGCCCGGTGGCGGGGCTCCGGTCCAGCCGGCCGGGACGGAGCCGAGCGGCGCCCCTTCCGGCGGGCCGGACGGGGACTGCGGCGCGACGCCGCCGGCCGGGGCCGGAGGCGGGGGCGAGCTCTACCCGGACGTCGACCCCAGCAACTTCACCCCGCACGGCACCAACCTGTGGGAACCGGCGCCGGACTCCCCCTCGGGCGCGTCGGGCGACGTGCTGCCCGCCGAGTGACAGGCGGCGCCCGCGGCCCGGCAGAGGGGTGCGGGCGCACTTTAGAGTCTTGGTCGTGAACAGTACTGACGACCCGGACTGGACGCAGCTGCGGCAGCAGTGGCAGGGCATGGTCGACTTGGGACGACGACACCCGGACACACCACTGGGGAGGGTCGCCGACCGGCTGGCCGCCGCGCCGCCGCCGGCCGAGTCGCCGAGCGGACCGGTCATCATCGACACCGACATCGGCGGCGACGCGGACGACGCCATCGCGCTCGCCGTGGCCGCGCTCCGGCTGCCCGACCTCGCGCTGGTGCTGACCGGCGACGAGTGCGACCGGCAGCGGGCCCGGTTCGCCACGCACTTCCTCGCCGAGCTGGGCCGGCCGGAGGTGCCGGTGGTCGCCGGCGCCGACCTCGGCAACGATCGATACCTGTGCGTGCGGGACCTGATCCCGCCGGAGACCCCCGCGCCCACCGGCGACGTCGTCGCCGCGGTCGAGGCGGTGTGCGCGGCCACCGACGGCCCGGTCCGCTGGGTCGGCATGGGTCCGATGAGCAACCTGGCGGCCGTGCTCGCCGCCCGCCCGCACCTGGCCGAGCGGCTCCTGGTCACCCAGATGGGCGGCGCCTTGCGGTACCGCGACCCGACCCGCGCGGAGCACAACGTCCGCCTGGACCCGGCCGCCGCCGTCGCCGTCGTCCGGACGCCCGGCCTGCCGCTGTGGCTGGTCACCTCGGACGTCACCTTCACCCCCGAGCTGGAGGTCACCGCGGCCGGCCCGCTCTACGCGGCGCTGACCGCCCCGGACGCCCCGGCGTGGGCGCGGACCCTGCGGGCACATCTGGACCGCTGGTTCACCGGGTTCCACCCCGGCACCATCCAGCACGACGCGCTGACCCTGAGCGCCGCCCTGCACCTGCCGTTCGTCGACTTCGACACCACCGCCGTGTCGTTCGACGACATCGGGCGGATGCGGGAGGACCCGGACGGGACGACGGTGCCGCTCTCCACCGGGGCACACTATCCGGCGTTCATGACCTGGCTGCACCGGCAGCTGCTGCCGTCCGCCCCGGTCCCGGCGGCATGAGTTCCCGGGAGATCGCCGAGATCGCGGAGGCGCACGGCATCACCGACCCGGGGCACCGTGCCGCGCTGGAGCAGGCCCACGCGACGTTCCAGCGCTTCCACGCGCCGTTCGTCGTGCACCACGCGGCCGCGATGCTCGACGACATCCGCGCCGACATCGCCGCGGATCCGCGGACCCGCGTGGTGTTCCTGGGCCGCGACGGTCACAGCCTCGCCGCCGCCATGCGCCAGCTCGATCCGGAGCTGATGGCCGCGCACGGGCGCGAGGTGGTGCTGTCCCGGGCGGTGGTCGACGCCGCCCTGCAGGACCGGGAGCGGTGGGGCGTCCGGTTCCCGGACGCCGCCGGCTTCCGGGACGCCAGCCGCAAGGTGGACCCGCAGACCGTCGACGGCGCCTATCGCCGGCTCACCGACTACCTGCGCGCGGCCGACATCCCGGTCGGCAGGCCGGACAGCCGGATCGTGCTGGTCGACACCAGCTTCAAGGGCACCGTGCAGGAGTTGCTCACCGCGGCCTATCCGCAGAGCGAGTTCACCGGGCGGTACCTGTTCTTCGGCGCCTCCCCCGACGACCGGAACCCCGGCACCAAGCACGGCTACGAGCTGGAGCTGGAACCGGTCGCGCCGTTCCACGGCAAGACGGTCCCCCGGCTGCCGGACGACCCGGCGCTCACCTTCGCCTGCGGCGACGCGCTCGCCACCATCGAGGAGACGCTGCACGGGCCGATGTCCAGCCCCCGCCAGGTGTCAGCGGCCGGCCCGGAGCAGACCCCGCTGCGCGAGGTCGCCAACCAGCTCGACGGGCTCAACCCGACCCTGGTCGCTCCGGCGTTCCAGGATCCCGCCGTGCGGCAGGCGGTCAAGGAGGCGGCCCTCGTCGCGGTCGCCGACGTCGCGACGGTCGCCGCCGACCAGCAAGAACAAGGACACGATTGGCGTACGCCCCTGCGCGAGGGCGCCGACGGTTTCCGCACCGAGGTCCGCGCGTGGGTCGCCAAGGATCCCGCCTGCGACCCGGAGCTGCGCACCCTGCTCGACGGCTTCGTCCGCCGCCGTGACCGCGGCGTGGTCAACGACCTCTCCACGGCGCTGGCCGGCAGCGGCCTTCAGGGGCCCGCCCAGGAGCGGGTCTGGGCCACCTTCGACCGGCTCACGCCACTGACCGCCGACGCCTCCGGCCCCTCGCTGGAGGCGAATCACCTACTGGAGACCGTCCGATCCCTGCCCCGGTACGAGCAGGCGACGCGCGCTGCGCTGGGTGATCGCGCCGACCAGGTGCTGGCCGATCCGGGCTGGCCGGATCTGGCGGGCGCGCTGGCCGCCGGGGAGCGGGCCGGGCTGGAGCCGCAGCGCACGCTGCAGGTGACGGCCGGACGGCGGGACGGGGGTGAGCCCGTCGCCGGCGATCTGCAGCATCGGGTCGAACGGTATGTCGGCGCGCACCAGCGGATGGGGGCGCGGGACTCCGGGCGTACCGAAAAGGTCGTGCCTCAGCAACCGGGTGAGCGGCGGGCCGCCGCGGTCCGCAAGGCGGCCGAACAGAGTCAGCAGCGGGCGGCCGGTCAGCACCGCGACCCGAAACCCCAGCAGCAGCCGCGCCCGGAGGGGCCGATCCTGAAGTAGCCGATCCGTCCAGAGGGGAACTCATGGGTGAATTCGTGATGCCGGACAACATCGGACCGCTCGCCGGAGCGGAAGTGGACGACTACGAGAACGCTGTCCACCTCTACCGAACACTGATCAGCCTGATCGACTGGCACATCGACCGGGCGACCGACCCCGCTCGTACGGCGGAGCTGAATGCGGCCGCGGACCGGTACGCCGAGGAGAAGCGCGAGCTCAGGATCACTGACCGTGAGGCGGTGGCGCGGGCACTCCGCGACCTTCCGGCACTGATCGACGAGTTCGAGATCGGCGTCACGGATTGAACACCGAGCCGGAGACGTACCTTCTCTCGCCGGAGGAATCTGCTCGCCGGTTCGCCGAGAAGATCGTCCCACGCGATCTGGCGGGGGGAATCCCGCAGGAACGGCCGGTGCTGGTGATTGCGGCCGGCCAGCCAGGCGCCGGGAAAAGCAACGCGGAGAACTGGGCCCGCGCCGCTCTCGGCCCGGGCACGGTAAAGATCGATGCTGACGACATGCGGGTCCACCATCCGGCGTATCCGCAGCTGGCTCGCGCGAACGACCGCACCGTGGCGATGCTGACCCACCGGGACGCGCAGCGGTGGACCGCCATGGCGAAGAAGTACTGCATCGCCAACCGCTACAACGTGGTGTTCAGCGCGACATTCGGCAATCCCGAATCGGCGCGGAGCACGATCGAGCAGTTCCGGGCCGCCGGTTACCGGGTGGAATTGGCGGTCGTCGCGGTGGACGACGCGACCAGCCGGATGGGTGTGCTGAGCCGATATCAGGACATGCGGGACGGGAAGACGCCCGGCCGGTACGTGCCGCCCGAGGTGCAGCAGGAGGCGTACACAGGTCTGTTGAGCACCATCGATCTGATCGACGGTGACCGGCTCGTCGATCAGGTGCACGTCTATCAGCGCGACGGAACCAAGCGGTACTCCAACGAACTGGGCGCCGACGGCGACTGGGTGCGGCCGCCGGACACCCGGCGGGTCATCGAGCAAATCCGTGCCCAGCCGTGGAGCGCCGAGCAGACCGCGGCCTTCGACGACACGGCCAAGTCCCTCGCCCGGCGTCTGCCGGCCGACCTGCGGCCCGACCTGCGCGCCGCGGTCGCCCGCCGGCCGGGCTCAGCCTTCCCCCGGTGATCCGGTGAGCGGCGCGCCGCCACCCTGCGCAAAGCGGTCGAGCAGCAGAGCCGGCAACGCGCCGACGGCCGCCGCCACAACCCGAGGCCGCACCAGCAGCAGCCGCGGCCGGAGGGCCCCACGGTCAAGTAGCCGGGAGTGGCGGAGGGCCATTTTCGGAGCTGGCGAATAGCGGCCGTGTCTGTCATTTGCCAGCGAGGCCTGTCCGTGTGCCACTGAACGACAGGCCTTCACCGACTCCTGGCCACCCCGCGCGATCTGGCCGCGACCCTAGTTCAACTGCAGCAGGTGCCAGTTGTGCAGGATCAGACGCGAGTTCCCGTTCTCGATCTCCCGCAGCGACTTGTTGACGTGAGCGTTGCTGCGCTCGCTGATCAGCGGATAGCCGGTGGAGTCGAAGCCGGTGACGATCACCGCATGGTCGATGTCGGGGCCGTGGTTGAAGGTCTGCATCAGGATGACGTCGCCGTAGTCGAGCAGCCGCGGATCGCTGACCTTCTGCGCCAGTCCGTATCGCGAGCGCAACGCGAAATGGTTCGCCAGCCGGGGCGCGAGCGTGAACGTGGCCGAGGCGTTGCGCTCGACGTAGCCGCCGATCAGAAGGCCCGCCCGGATCGGACTGCCCTCGTCGACGCGCCACCAGGCGCCGTCGTCGTTGACGGCGCTCTCGTACAAGGCGTCGATGAACCTCGACGGCTCGCCCATCTCCGGGTAGCCGGCGGTGAGCAGGGTCTGCGACACGAAGTGGGTGCAGTCGTCGCCCGCGGAGCCGTAGCGGTCCTCCCAGGTGAAGTCCAACGCGCCCGCCCACGCGATCGCGAAGTCCCGTGCGGTCTTGCGCTTGCCGTGGTAGTCCTTGACCCGGACCTGCGCCGACCAGGCCGAAGGGGTGCCGGTCCGGCGGATCAGCTGGGACGCCTCGGGGCTCCACGCGCCGGTCATCACGCCCTTGCCGGGCTGGATCGCGAACGAGTAGACGTGATCCGGGATCCCGGCCAGGTCATAGCTGGTGGCCTGCACGGGCAGCGGCAGGGTGGTCCAGCCCGACCCGGTGGTCAGGTCGCGGCTGCGGATCGCGTAGGCGTTCGCGCCCGGCGCGGCGTTCCAGGCGAGGTGGATCTGCCCGTTGTCGCTGACCGGAACCACGCGGAAGTCGTACAGGGAGTCACCGGCGAGAATGCCCGGCGTGAACTTCGTGTCGCTGACGGGCCAGGCGAGCTGGTCGGCGGCGCCACCGTTCTGCCGCTGCTGGATCAGGTATCCGGAGGCGCCGCTCGACGCGGTCCACGACAGGGTCGCCTCGTTGTCGCCGGCGATCGCGCTCACCGATCCGCCGGCCGCCGGTGCCGGGGCGGTGCTGGCCGCCGTGGTGATCACGGTGCTGACCGGCCACTGCACGGCCGTCCTGGCGCCGTACGCGCTGCCGATGCCCAGGCCGGCCAGCGCGTCGGCGAACGCGCCGGCGATCACCACCTCGCCGGTGCTGTTCGGGTGGGTGCCGTCCCACGTGTGGGCCTGCGGATTCCATCCCGCGTCGGTGCGCGCGACCCGTACGTAGGAGAAGTCAGGGTTGGAAGGAAGCGTGTCGATGAGTGCGTTGAGCTGGGCGGTATCGGTCACGTTCTGCTCGACTTTGCCGAGCAGATCCCATCGGCTCAGCGTGTGTCCGACCACGACTCGCAGGGAAGGCCGCAGCCCGTGGGCAGTGCGCAGCAGCGCCTGCAGGTTGCCGAAGGCGGTCGCCGGTGACTCGCCACCCCACGTCAGGTCGTTGATGCCCATCAGCAGCAGCATCACGTCCGGCTTGGCTGCCGACACCGCCGGGGCGATCTCGTCCTTCTCCAGTTGGAGCTGCTGACCCCATTTCGCATGATGATCACGATCAAAGTTCGGATTCGCGTACGCGGTGGAGTTCTGCGTGTTCGCGATGTTGTCGTACAGCCAGGTCCGCTCGCCGACGAAGTCGGTCGCACCGGGCGCGCTGGCCTGCAGGTGCTTCCACAGCTGATAGCGCCACGTGTAGTCACCCGACGAGCCCTGCGTGATCGAGTCGCCCACGATGAGGATGCGGGTCGCCTCGGCAGCCATCGCCGGCACACCACCCAGAGCTTGGCAGACGAAGGCCAGCAGGATGGCCGGGATCACCGCGCGCCGCAGGACACTCATGTTCGTAAATACTATGTCCGTCGCGCCATGTACCGCGTCCGTTCCTACTGTGCCATCCGGCCTGTGGCGAGCCGCCTCCCGATCACCGCCACCGCGACGTCGAGCCGCGTTCACGTGGGTTCAACCACCCGGTCGACGGACGCGGCGTCAGACGTCTACGTCACCGGCGCGAATCTCGCATATGGCTCATTTTCAGTACATCGAGATGTGTACGTGGTTGGTGTGCCAGCCGCTGGGGTCGTTCCCGCCCCACGGGTTGTTGTAGTCGTGCCAGCCACGTTCCGGCGTCCAGATCCGCCGGTACCAGATCACGTACATGATCCCCAACTTGTCGGCGTTGGCGACCGCCCAGGCGGCCATCGAGTCACCCTTGGCCTTCTGCTCGCCGTGCGCCTCCCCGCCGGAGGTCATCATCCAGTCGCAGGCTCTCCCCTTCGGGTGCTCGCCGTGGTCGCTGGGCCGCCAGCAGCCGGGTTTCCCGTACGCCGCGGCCTGCTTCACGATGTGGTCGGTGCGTGGCGTCAGGCAGCCCCGGCCGGTCGTCGGGTCCGGCTTGATCACGCAGCCCTCGTGCGGCCAGGAGCCGTCCGGGTTGCGGGGCGCCGGCTCCACCGACCCGGGGCCGGCGACCACCTTGGCGCAGTCCAGCTCGACACCGCCGTGCTCGCGCACCAGGTCGATCGCCAGGGCCGTCCAGTTCGCGTACGCCTGGGGCGTCCCGCTGCGCTGCACGGCCTGTGCCGCGTCGGTGAGTTCCATCCGCTCCCACCCGGGCACGTCCAGCAGACCGCCGTTGTCCGGTGGCGGCGGCCCGCCGTAGAAGGCGTTGGTCGCGTAGTCCACGTCGGTGAGCTGCTCGACGGTGCCCCAGCCCATGCTCGGGCGCTGCTGGAACAACCCGACCGAGTCCCGGTCCCCGTGGTTGATGTTGCGCAGGCTCGACTCCTGCATGGCGGTCGCGACGGCCACCGCCCAGCCACGCGGCGCAATACCCCGCTGCTTGCCGATCGCGATGATGCGCGCGGCGTTCCCGGTCTGCTCGTCGTCGAGGTGGGGCGTCTCGCCGGTGGCGGTCAGGCAGCTCGTCGCGTCGGAGGCGGCCGCCGGGGCCGGGTCGTCGCCCAGGCTGAGCGCCAGCATCAGGACCAGGACACCGGCCAGCGTGGCGGCGAGGAAGGTCTTCACGTGGCGACGCCGTGGGCTCGCAGGAACGTGACCGGATCGACGAACTTGCCGTCCACCTTGACCTCGAAGTGCAGGTGGGGGCCGGTCGAGTTGCCCGTCGAACCGGACTTGCCGAGCAGTGCACCGGCGGTGACCTGCTGGCCCGGGGCGACGGCGAAGCTCGACAGGTGTGCGTACCGGGTCACCACACCGTCGGCGTGCTTGACGGTCACCAGGTTGCCGTAACCGCCGAGGCCCAGGTAGCCGGGGCGATCACAGTAGTCGCTGGCGCACCGGGCGCCCTCGACCACGCCGGCGGCGGCCGCGACGACGTCGGTGCCGGTCGGCACGCTGATGTCGGTGCCGGTGTGCATCCGGCACTGGCCGCCGAGACACCGCATGCCGTAGGACGAGGACAGCTCGCCGTCGACCGGTTTCACCCAGGCGCCGGCGGCCGGGACGGTGGCGGCCGGCTCGGGTCCGGTGGCGCCGGTGGCGACCGAGGCACCACCGAGACCCACGATGAGCGCCAGACCGGCCACAAGGGCCACAACCCAGGGTGACACCTTGCTACTGTCCGCTGTCACTGCACGTCCGGGCCGGTGGGTCGGTTGCGCCGGTGGGGCACCCTATCCTCCTGAGTGGATCGCCAAAGGCGTACACATTGACACGCTAGACAATCAGATATGTACAGACAAGGATAGATCCATGTCCACACCCGACTACTGGCCTGCCACCAGTCGCCCCGGTTACGACGCCGAGGCGGTGACGGAATTCGCCCAGCGAGCCCCCCGTCCGGCCGGGGATGCGCCGGCGCCGGAGTCCGCCACCGCTCCGGCCCCGACTCCGGCCCCGACCCCGGCCACCGAGGTCAAGGTCGTCGCCACGGCGCCGGTCGTCGCGCCCGAGCCGGCGAGTGACACCCCCACCGTCCTGCCTCCGCCCCCGGCCGCGGTCGGTCTGCTCCCCCGCCAGATGGGCGTGGCGGAGCTGCCCGCGACGTGGGGCTGGCGGGGCAAGGTGCGCAAGCTCACCCGGGGCGCCGTCGCGCCTCAGGCGTCCGCCGCCGAGGTGCGCCATCGCCAGGCCACCGTGGCGGTCCGCCGGTCCTTCACCCGGCCGGTCACGGTCATGTTCGCCAACCCCAAGGGCGGCGCCGGCAAGACCCCCGCGACGCTGCTGGCCGGGGCCACCTTCGGCTCCATCCGCGGCGGCTACGTGGTCGCCTGGGACAACAACGAGACCCGCGGCACCCTCGGCGTCCGGGGCCTGATGCCGGACCAGGGCCTCACCGTGTGGGACCTGCTCGGGCACCTCGACCGGTTCGAACGGGTCGACGCCCGCGCCGGCGAGCTCGCCGCCTACCTGCGGGCCCAGGGCGAGGCGCGCTTCGACGTGCTCGCCTCCGACGAGTCGGCCGAGAACATGGCGCAGATCGGCGTGGGCGAGTTCGAGCGGCTGCGCGCCGTGCTCTCCCGCTTCTACAAGCTGCTGCTGATCGACACCGGCAACAACATCCGGGCCACCAACTGGCAGGCCGCGGCGGACGCCGCCGACCTGCTGGTGGTCTGCTCGTCCTATCGGCGGGACGTCGCGTTCTCCGCCGCCTGGATGCTCGACCACCTGGAGAGCACCGGCCGCGCGGACCTCGCCCGCCGGGCGGTGACCGTGCTGTCCGCCTCCGAGCCGCAGGTCCCGCCGAAAGCCCGCGCCGAGATCGTCGAGCACTTCACCGGCCGGACCCGGGCGGTCGTCGAGATCCCGTACGACCCGACCATCGCGTCCGGCGAGCGCATCGACTTCAGCACCGTCTCCAGGAGCACCCGCGACGCGTGGCTGTACGCCTGCGCCGCGATCGCGGACGGCCTGGCCGAAGTGAATCACACGAGGAGAACAGCTCCATGAGCGCATTGCACGCCCTGCACGACGCGGCACACTTCGTGGTGGCCGCCGAGCCGACCAACCCGTTCAACGGGGTCGTGCCCGACTTCACCGTCTTCGGCGCCGAGTTCAACACCGCGTGGAAGAAGATCCTCGGCGGCCTGTGGGCGCTGGCGTTCGCGGCCATCGCGGCCTACTGCGTCAGCGCGACCGTCAAGTTCGCCTCGGCGAAGAAGCAGGGCTACGAGCACGGCATCACCGAGAGCGCCCGGGACCTGAAGAACGCCGGGATCGCCGCCGGGGTCTGCGCCGGCCTGCCGATCATCTTCAGCGCCATCCTGTCGGTGATCGGCTAGGCCGGGTGCCGACCAAGATCTCTCTCGACACCCGGGAGGCGTCGGAGCCGCGGCGCGGCCGGCCCGGCTGGGTCGTGCCGGCGCTGCTGGCCGGAGTGCTGGTGCTGGGCATCGCCATCGGCGTCGTCGTCCCGGGCGGCACGCCGCGGTCACCGGACCCGGACGCCTCCGTCGCCGCGACCGCGGTGGGCGAGCCGATGGACCAGCCGGTGGACGGCGACCAGGACGAGGACGAGGGCGGCGAGGAGCAGCTGCCCACCGGCGCCGTGACCGCCGGAGCGGGCGGCACCCGGACCGGACCCGGCGGCATCCCGGCCGGCTTCGCGCAGACCCGTGACGGCGCCGTCGCGGCCGCGACGGTCTACCTGGAGGCGCTCAGCTCGACCGGCCTGTACCAGCCGGTCGTCGGCCAGGAGATCCTGACGGCGACCGGCGATCCGCGGTGGCTGACCGGGCAGTCCCGGCAGATCCAGGCGGCCATCGCCACCGAGGCGCGCGCCCTCGGTCTCACCGCCGCGGGCGAGCCGCCGGCCGGGCACGTCGTGCTCTCCACGATCCGTCCGACCTGGGGCGCCTACCGGGTCGCGGCGTACACGCCGCAGGCCGCCGAAATCGTCATCTGGCACTACCTCGAACGCGGTGTGGTGCCCCGCGACGGCGATCCGCCACCGGGCGCCTGGCGCACCTCGACCGTACGCATGACCTGGACCGGCGCCGACTGGAAACTCGCCGCGCTTCCGGCCCACCAGGACGGTCCGGTGCCGGCGGTCGCACCCCGCGCCGCCCCTCCGGTCTTCGAACGGGCGCGCCTGCTCGGCGCCGCGTGGTGGCTGTACGCGAACACCGAAGTCTGAATCACGAAACGGAGTCCTCGATTGAGCGAGCACAGCGACGGCGCACAGCCCGGACCCCGGCGCTGGTGGCCGATCGCGCTGGGTGCGGTGGTCGTCCTGCTGGTCGGCGTGGGCCTCGGCAACGCCATCCGCTCCGGTGACGACCCGGCGGCTCAGCCGACCGCTCCGCCGCCGGCGGCGCCCGGCTCGGCGGCACCGTCCACCACCGTGGAGCACTTCGCCGTGACCGCGGGCGAGGGCGGCTCCAGCCTGGCCGCCGACGGCAAGACGCAGATGGGCTACGAGCACACGTGTGCGGGCGCCGTCGCCGCGGCCACCAATTACATCTCCTCCGCGACCCGCCTGGAGTGGGTGAAGTCGTACGGCGACAAACTGCTGGACCAGATCTCCGATGCCGACTCCCAGCGCATCGAGTACTACCGCAAGGGCATGCGTACCGCCCTCGAGCTGAAACTGATCATGGAGTCGCATCCGGAGTGGGGCGGCTTCCGGCTGGTCTCCTGCGACTCGTACACCGCGACCGTCAACGTCTGGGAGTGCGAGGTCATGCGCGGCAACGGCCAGGCGCAAGGCTCGTGCGACACGAACGCGACCGTGGTGGCCTGGGTCAACGGCGACTGGAAGCTACGCCGTTACGAGTGGACGGACGAACCCCCGATTCCCGCGTCCCAGGACCTGGTCGGCGGTGACACGCCCCTGGACGCCGCCCAGCGCCGGCAGGCACTTCAGGCCGCCGGACCCGACTGGCAGGAGTATGCGAATGCGCCGCAATGACTTCCCCCGCCGGTGGGTCCTGGTGGTGATGGCCGCCCTGATCCTGCTGGCCGGCACCGCCGCCCCGGCGCTGGCCGCGGACCCGACGCCCGAGCAGAAGGCGCAAGCCGCACAGAAGGCCGCCACACAACTGTGCGAGGACGGCATCCTCGGCACCATCCTCATCACCGACAGCCTGCGGAAACAGTGCGCGGCGAAGGTCGCTTCCGTCATGGTCGACCACGGCCGGGAGATGACCACGAAACTGATCTGTACCACCGTCACCGGCTCGCTGGAGCCGCTGGAAACGCTGTGCGAGAGGCTCGGCGCGCCGCTCGTGGACAAGGCGATCGGCTTCTTCGAGGACGCGCTCAAGGCCATCGGCGCGGTCGTCGACCTGGTCAAGTTCGTCGCCGACCCGACCAGCGCCCTGGACAACTTCGTCAACACCCTCAAGGCCAGCGCGACCGACCTCGTCGAGAAGGTGCTGAAGGAGCTGAACCACGCCACCCAGTTCGACGCCGGCGCGGGCTGGTGGTTGCGCCACTACGCGGCCTCCTCGGCGCTCGGCCTGCTGGTCATGGCGGTCATGATGCTGATCACCTCGGTGCAGACGGCACGGAATCAGCTGTCCGGCGACGAGATGCACGACACGGTCTTCAAGCATCTGCCGACCGGCATCGTGCTGATGATCTTCGGGCCGGCGCTGGGCGCGGTCGCCAGCAAGTTCACCACGGCGCTGACCGATGGCATCGTCGGCTTCATCGCCCCCGACATGGCCGCCTTCCTGACCAAACTGGCCATCTTCGGCCAGCTCACCGTCGCCGTGCCGGGCGGCGTCATCATCGGCATCGTCATCTACCTGATGCTGTTCCTCGGCGCCCTGGCCCTGCTCACCGGACTGCTCCTGCAGAACCTCACGCTCTATTTCGCCGGGCTGGCGTGCGGCATCGCGTTCGGCATGTGGGTCAATCCGAAGTGGCGCAAGAAGGCCGCCAAGATCCCGTTCACCTGGCTGGGTGTGCTGCTCGCCAAGCCACTGCTGTTCCTGCTGCTGGGCGCGGCGTTCGGACTGGCCAACTTCGCCACCTCGACCACCGCGATCCTCGATCCCGGGCTGAAGAGCGTCACCACCGCGCTGATGGCGGCCCTCGCCCTGCTGGTCGCCGGGCTGGCGCCGTTCACCCTGCTCAAGTACGCCCCGGTGCTCCCCGACGGCTCCGACTCCACCGGGAGCACCGGCGGCGGCGTGGTCGGCGGCGCGATCACCGGCACCGCGTCCTCGGTCTCCCAGCAGATCGCCATGCGCCGCGCCACGTCGAACAGCGACGCGGCCAAGGGTCAGGAGGCCGCCGTCGGGGACGGCCCGTCGGCCGGCGACGGCAACAGCCCCACCAGCCCGGACCCCGCCAAGGCCGGCCGATCGTCGTCACCGGGCACCGGTGGCGCCGACCCGACGGCCGCGACCGGATCCACCACCGGCACCGGGTCCGGGACCGCGGGCGCGACCGGTTCGGGGACGGCCGGGACCGGCGCCACCACCGGCGCCGGGGCGGGCGCGGGGGCAGGCGCGGGCGCGGGCGGCGCCGGAGCGGCGGGCACGGCCGCCGGCGGCGCGGCCGCGGCGGGCGCCGGCGCGGCCACCGGCGGCATCGCGCTCGGGGTCATCGCCGCGGCCGAGATCGGCCGCGCGGCAGTGGAGAAGGCGAAATCGACGGCGGAGAACGCCGCACCGGACATTCCGGCCAAGGACGGGGACTGACGATGCCACGTACTGCCCTGCTCGGCGGTGAGTTGCGCGGCCGTGGCCTGCTGGGCGGCAAACGCACCCGCCTGGAGAACATCGGTCTGCTGATCGGGCTCTTCCTCGGCGCGCTGATGCTGCTCGGCGGCACCATCTCCGCCATACTCACCGGCTTCGCCATCTTCGGCTGCGCGGTCGTGCTGTTCTGGCGGTTCGGCCGGCGCAGCGTCGCCGCCCTGCTGGTGCGCGAACTGCGGTGGCTCAACCGGCGCCGCCGGCTGCTGTCCTGGTTCGCGCCGATCGGCGCCGAAGCCACGGTACGCACCACCCGGCGCAAGGGCGGCGAACGGCGCCGCCCGGTCCCGCCCCGCGCCGTCCCGGACGGCGTCGGGCAGGTCCGGGTGCTCACCTACGAGGCCGGCGCCGGCCCGCTCGCCGTCATCCACCACACCAACGCCAACACCCCCGACTACCTGTCCGCGGTGATGGAGGTCGACGGCCTCTCCGGCGGCCTGCGCGAGGAGTGGGAGTACGACCAGGCCGCCGCCCGCTTCGGCAAGCTCTGCGCCGCCCTGGCCAAGGACTCCAGCCTGGTCCGCGGGCTGCAACTGTTCAACCGGGTGGTCCCGCTCGACTCCGCCGAACACGAGCGCTGGATCGCCCGGAAGGTCCCGGCCGGCGTCCCGGAGGTCCTGAAGAGCTCCTACGCGCAGCTCATCCGGATGACCGCCTCGGTCAGCGAACAGCACCGCAACTTCATCGTGGTCCGGATCCCGCTGGGCAAACGCTTCTTCGCCACCAGCGCCATGTACGGCAAGGGCGACGACGCGTGGTGCCGCGTGGTCTACAACGAGATGGCCCGGGTCGCCGTCCTCGCCCGCAACGCCGGGCTGCGCAACCCGCGCGGGCTCGGCGAACGCCGCCTCGCCGCGCTGCTGCGCGCCGTGCAGGACCCCGACTTCCTCATCGACGACCACGGCGACGTCGACCTGGCGACCTGCTGGCAGGCGAGCCGGGCCACCCGGGACGCGGTGATCTACAACGACAAGTGGCACACCCGCGTGGCGCACATCCCCGCCGACGCGATCACCCCGGAGCCGGTGCACATGCGGTGGCTGGCGCCGCTGCTGACCGACGTGACGCCGGCCGTCATCCGTACCGTAACGGTGTTGATGGATTTCGTGCCGGTCCGGCGGGCCCGGCCGCAGGCGGTCTCCGACGTCGCGCAGGACCGCAGCTCGGCACGGACCGCCGCGGACGAGGGCCTGGTGTCCGACGGCTCCCGTGAGTTGCAGATGACCGCGTCCCAGCAGCGCCTGCACGACCTGCGGCCGGGCAGCGGGCACCACGGCGTCAACTACGCGCTGTTCGTGTCGGTCAGCGCGCCGGGCCGTGAGCTGCTGCGGGAGGCCTGCGAGCGGGTGGAGGAGAAGGCCAGCGAGTGCGGCATCGCCTACCTCGACTGGTACGACACGGAGCACGACACGGCGGCGGTCGCCACCTGGCCGCTGTGGCGTGGGATGGAGGTGGCCTGATGGCGTGGCCGTTCTCCGGCCGGCGCAAGCCGGCGCGGACCCCCAAGACCGGCTGGGTGCCCGGCCCCCTGACACCCCCGGCCGCCGGCGGCACCGACCGCCACGGAGCAAAGGTCACCGGCTCACCCCCGGCCGCCGAGGGCACCGGCCGCAGCGGCACGAAGCCGGCCGGCCCGCCGCCGGCCACAAAGGCCAAAAAGGCCAAGGAGGCCAAGGAGGCCAGGGCGCAGGCCGCCCCACGCCCGGCCGGCGCGGTGCGCCGCAACCGGTGGCTGGACGGGCAGGGCTTCTACGAGCCCCGGGTCCGTGGCATCAAGTCCACGACCCGGCAGGCCGAGGCGCTGAACATCGCCGTCGCCGCGCCGCCGACCTCGCCGCGCGGCCTGATCATCGGCCAGGACGCGGAGACCGGTCAGAGCGTCACCCACGACCCGTTCGAGGCCTACTTCGACGGCGTCATCACCAGCCCGAACGTCATCGTCATCGGCGACGTCGGCAAGGGCAAGGCGCTGGACGTCGGTACGCCGGTCGCGACGCCCGGCGGGTGGAGCACGATGGGCGAGCTGACGCCGGGAGATCACGTCTTCGACGAGCACGGACGCCCGACTCCGGTGATCGCGGTCTCCGCGGTGATGCACGACCGGCCCTGCTACGAGGTGGTGTTCTCCGACGGCTCATCGGTGATCGCCGACGCCGACCATCTGTGGGTGACCGAGACCCTCGCCGACCGGACCCGAGCCGCGAAAGAGCGGCACCGCCCACCGCAGCGGGTCCGGCGCGGCACCACCGAGCAGCCGGCTGCGGTGGCCGTGCTCGAAGCCCGGCCGGAGGGTCACCGGCGTGCGGGCGGCGCGGAGCGGCGGCCTGTGACGACGCGGCAGATCGCGGCGACGCTGCGGTCCGGCGGCCGGCTCAACCATGCCGTCGCCACGGCCGGGCCGTTACAGATGCCGGAGGGGAACCTGCCGGTGCCGCCGTACGTCCTCGGGGCGTCACTGGCCGGCGGACTGCGCGAGCTCGGGGTGTTCGGTGACAAGCACATCCCGGTCGCCTACCTGCGTGCCGGTCTGACGCAGCGCCGCGCGTTGCTGGCCGGGCTGCTCGACACCGACGGGACGATCAGCCCGGGCGGCCGGGCGCGGATCACGCTGACGCACCCGCGGCTCGCCCGGGACGTGTGGGAGCTGGCTCTGTCGCTCGGTTTCCCGGCGACGATGCGCGAGCGACGCGCCAAGCTTGCGGGGCGTGACCGTGGGGCGAAGTGGATGGTGACGTTCACCGCCGGAGCAGAAGTCCTCCGGCCTAACCACAAGAAGCACCACCTGCGAGCCCGGACCGGCTACCGCTACATCACCGAGGTACGTCCGGTGCCCAGCATCCCGGTCCGCTGCATCCAGGTCGCCGCTGAAAGCGGCATGTTCCTGGCCGGCCGGGAGCTGATCCCGACACACAACTCCTCGCTGCTCAAGACGTGGGCGGTGTTGCGGCAGCTGTTGCTCGGGCGGCGGGTCGTGGTCATCGACAAGAAGCTGGACGGCAAGACCAAGGAGGGTGAGTACGCCCCGACCGCCCGCCAGTTCGGGGTCGAGCCGATCAAGTTCACCCTGGACGGCACCGGCAGCCGGATCAACGTCCTGGATCCGGCGATCTCGGCGCGGGAGGCGGTCGGCGAGGCGTCGCCGGCCGGGCAGTCGATGCTGCTGCGCGCGGTGCTCGCCGAGGCGCTGGAGCGGCCGTTGACCCCGAAGGAGGGCAAGGCGCTGCGGGTGGCTCACCGGACCGCTCTGCGGCGGGCCGGGGAGCAGGGCCGGGCGGCGGTGATCGGGGACATCGTCGCCGCGCTGTTGCAGCCCGACGCCGACGCGGCGCGGGAGGCTCGGGTCGACGTGGCGCGGCTGCTGGAGTGGGGTTACGACGCCGCGTTCGAGCTGGAGCGGATGATCGAGGAGGACCTGGCCGGGCTGGTCGACGCGCCGACGAGCGCGAACGTCAACCTCGACGCCGGGCTGACCGTCTTCGACGTCTCCGCGCTGCCGGAGACCGGGCCGGCGCTGCCGATCGTGATGAGCATCATCAACACCTGGCTGATGAACGTGCTGGCCAACCAGGACGAGCCGGTGCAGACGATCTTCGTGGTGGAGGAGGGCTGGCACCTGATCGAGGGCAGCTTCGCCAAGGTCGCCCGGCGCAACTGGAAGCTCGCTCGTGGTCTCGGCTTGTGCAACGTGGTGGCGGTGCACCACATCTCCGACGTGCCGGCGGATTCGCCGGCGATCGCGATGGTCAAGGAGGCGGAGACGGTGTTCATCTACGGGCAGGCGAAGGAGGACGACGCCCGCGAGTGTGTGCGCCTGTTCAACCTGCCGTCGACGGCGATGGGCATCCTGCTGGAACTGCCGAAGGGCACGCCGCTGGTCAAGATCGGTTCCGCGGATCCGATCATCGTGTCGCATCTGCGCTCCGACCTGGAGGTGGAGTTGACCAACACGGATGCCGCGATGACCGGGACCGGGGTGATCGTCCGGGACGAGGAGGCGGACCTCAGCGGTGTGGAGGTCGGCGCGTGAGCGGCGGCCGGGCGCCGGGCGGCAGGTCGAACGACACGCTGCTGAACCTGGTGCTGATCCTGTTCGGCGCGCTGATCGCGGTCGCGGCGGTGTTCCACTTCGCGGTGCGGGGCGCTGCGGCGCTGACCGGTCACCACCCGGCGATCCGGTTCGCCGACTCGATCCGGGCGGTGCGGACGTCGCCGGTCGATCCGCTGGCCGGCTATCCGGAGGCGGTGCGGGGCGAGTTGCCGCCGGCGCCGCTGGTGTGGCTGCTCGTCCTGATCCTGGTCGGTGTGCCGGCCGGCCTGCTGCTCTGGTGGCAGCTGCGCCGGGCGGGCGGCCGGCAGCCGGACGGGCTGGCCACCCCGGCCCAGTTGCGCGCGACGCTGCTGAAGGGTGCCGCGATCCGCAAGGCGCGGCAGGTGCGGCCGTCGCTGGCCCAGGCGAAGAACCCCGATCCGGCGTCCTGGGCGATGTTCCTGGCGACGCATCCGGCCGGGCCGCTCTATGCCCAGCACGAGGATTCACTCCTGCTGATCGGCCCGCCCCGGATGGGCAAGACCCTGTGGTTCGCGGTCAGCGCGATCCTCGACGCGCCGGGGGCGGTGGTCGCCACCTCGACCAAGGCGGAGCTGGTCCGGCTGACCGCGGCGATGCGGGGCACCGAGGACCGGCCGGTGCACGTCTTCGATCCGGAGGACATCGCCGGCTGGCCGGAGCAGTTGCGCTGGTCGCCGGTGGCCGGCTGCGAGGATCCGGGGGTCGCGTCGGAGCGGTCGCGGGCGTTCGTCGCCGCGGTGCCGCTGGGCGAGACGAAGAACGGTGACTTCTTCACCCAGGGCGCCGACACGGTGCTGCGGTGCCTGCTGCACGCCGCCGCGCTCGGCGGCCGGACGATGCGGGACGTGGCGGCCTGGGCGGCCGACTTCGACAACGACGAGCCGCTGGACATCCTGCACGGCGACGACCGGGCCGCTCCCGGCTGGCACGGTGCGTTGCGCACCTTCGTGCGGGGCGCCCCGGAGACGGTGTCGAGCACCAAGATGACGCTGGGCCTGGTGCTCAAGCCGCTGGCGTCGCCCCGGGTGATGGCCGCGGTGACGCCGGGGCCGGACGAGGGTCTCGACGTCGAGCGGTTCCTGGCCGAGCGGGGCACGCTGTACCTGCTCAGTGAGGGTGACGACGGCTCGACGGCGCCGTTCGTCACCGCGCTCGCCGACCACATCGTCAAGGTCGCGAAGCGGATGTCGCAGCGCCGGCCGCAGGGCCGGCTCGACCCGCCGTTGCGCCTGGTCCTGGACGAGGCCGCGAACGTCGCGCCGCTGCCGAGCCTGGCCGGGCTGATGAGTGACTCGGGCGGCCGCGGCGTGACCGTGATGGTGCTGATCCAGTCGCCGGATCAGGGTCGTGACCGGTGGGGCGAGAAGGGCTACGGTGCGCTGTGGGCGGCGGCGACGGTCAAGCTGGTGCTCGGTGGCCTGGCCGACGCCAACGATCTGGAGCAGTTGTCGAAGCTGTGCGGCGAGCGGCGGGTACGCCGGACCTCGACCACGCACGCGGCCGACCAGCCGGGGTCGGTCACCGAGAGCGAGGAGCGGGAGCGGGTGCTGCCACCGGAGAAGATCCTCACCCTGCCGGTCGGTGAGGCGCTGCTGTTCTATCGCAACATGAGCCCGGCGCTGGTCCGGCTGCGGCCGTGGTGGCGGCGTAAGGATGCCGCCGCGATCCGCGCGGCGCAGCAGCCGGAGAGGACGGCCTGATGAGCGACATCGGCGGGATCGCCGAGGAGGTCGCCCTGCTGCGCCTGGACGTGGACGACCTGACCGCCGCGGTCGAGCAGTTGAGCGCCGCGCCCGGGAGCAGGCGCTGGTCGTGGCGCGACGCGGACGCGGAGACGGCGGCGCACCTGTGGGCGGAGCTGATCGACTGGGTCGACTGGCTGGTGCCGCGGTACGACCTGACCGGCACGGCGGCCACGATCCCGCCGTGCTGGTTCCGGCATCCGATCGCCGTGGAGGAGCTGACCGCCCTGATGGCGTCGTGGCATGCCGCGTATCGCGACGGTCCGGCGGAGCCGCGGGACGATCTGGTCGCCTGGCACGACCGGTGGCTGTGGCCGACGGTCGACCGGTTGCAGGCGCGGGCGGGCTGGCGTGGCTGCGTCGACAACCGGGTGCATCAGGACCGGCCGGCGCGCGCCTGGGCGCCCGATCCACAGGTGGCCGCGTTCGTCGCACAGGACGTGGACCGCCGTAAACTTGCTCACTCGGGGGATACCGAACCGAGGACTCCCCCACGATGATCCCCACCACCATCCGCGGGCTGGTGCAGACCCGCAGCCAGTTGACCGACATGCTGCGCGCCTTCCGGGTCCATGGACCCCGCGGCCTGTTCGCTTTCGGTCGTCACCACCGCGCCGAGGCGGTCATCCTGCCGTGGCCGCTGTTCGAGCGGCTGACCGACGCCGCGCAGGCCCTGGAGGACGCCGCCCACGTCGTCGAGCTGGACCGCCGGCGCCGCAATCCCCGCGGCACCGGGAAGGTCACCCTGGGGATGCTGGCCGAACTGCTCGGCGTGACCCCGCCGGCGCGAACCGTCGCGCCGCCGGCCAGGGGCCGGCAGATCACCGCCTGGCCGGCCGCGCTCGACGATCTCCTGCGGATCCGTGAGGAGCAGCCGCCCGCCGTCTGCGCGGTCATCGCCGAGGCTCTGGTGGCGATCGCCGCCGGCCGGCAGACCGGGGCCGCTCTGGTTTCGGCGCCCGGCCAGCCGGTGCTCGGCGACCACCGGCGGGTCGTCGTGCCGCTCGGTGCCGCCGGCGGCGCTGTCATCGTCGTCTTCAGTCCGGCCGGGGGCACCCTCGACCTGCTCGCGGTCCTCCCGGCGGGACCGTTGGTGAGCGCTCTGCAGGACCTGGAGAGCCTTTAGGAGTCGAGCAGCAACACGTACAGGTGGCGGGGGCCGTGCACCCCCTCCACCCGGTTCAGCTCGATGTCGCTGGTCGCCGACGGCCCGCTGATCCAGGTCAGCGGGCGTGCCGGGTCGAGGCGGGCGACGGCCTCCGGCACCGAGGCCACCACCTGGTCCGGCCGCAGCACGACGACGTGCACGTCCGGCAGCAGCGTGATGATCCGCCGCCCTTGGTCCGGCGACGCGTCCAGCACGATGGTCCCGGTCTCGGCGACGGCGACCGCCGCGCCGGTCAGGACCGCGTCGGCCGCGGCGATGCGGTCCGGCGTCAGACCGTCGTCGACCAGGACGCCCTCCGGGCGCCACGACAGGGGCAACCCTTCCGGTACGACCACGGTCCCGCCCACGATCTCCGCGACCACCGCCGCAACCTCGCCCACGGCGACCCGCCGCACCGATGCCTTGTAGTCCACGAGCCGGTCCACCAGCACGTCGAGATCGGCGGCCGGGAACGAGCGCCGGTACTCCCGCGGCACCGGTCCCGGGGCGGGCGCGTCCCGCAACGCCGCCCGGACCCGGCTCAGGATCAGATCTTTCGCGCTCATCGCGACGCCCACCAGTCCCGGAAGGTCTGCTCGGGTATCTCCGGGAGGTCCCGGGCCTCGTTCCAGCCGAGGGGAAGCCCAAGCCCCCGCCGCCCGGCGATCCGCGCGAGTTTCGCGGCGCGCTGCGCCCGGGCGTACAGCTTCGGCCGCTCCATCGTGTACGCCGCCGCCCGCATGGCCGCCCTCTCGCTGCGCGGATGCGGCGCCTGGTTACGCAGGTGCACCAGCATCGACGGGATGTCGATCTTCACCGGGCAGGCGTCGAAGCAGGCGCCGCAGAGCGAGGACGCGAACGGCAGCGAGGCGTTGTCCTCGACGCCGGTCAGCTGCGGCGACAGCACCGCGCCGATCGGTCCCGGATACACCGACCCGTACGCGTGCCCGCCGGTCCGCTCGTAGACCGGGCACACGTTGAGGCAGGCCGAGCACCGGATGCAGTGCAGCGCCGTCCGTCCCCGCGGATCGGCCAGGACCGCGCTGCGCCCGTTGTCGAGCAGCACCAGGTGGAAGTCCTGCGGCCCGTCGCCCGGCGTCACCCCGGTCCACATGGTCGTGTAGGGGTTCATCCGCTCCCCGGTCGACGCCCGCGGCAGCAGTTGCAGGAAGACCTCCAGGTCCTGCCAGGTGGGCACGACCTTCTCGATGCCCATCACGGTGATCAGGGTGTCCGGCAGGGTCAGGCACATCCGCCCGTTGCCCTCCGACTCGACCACGGCCAGGGTGCCGGTCTCGGCGACGCCGAAATTCGCCCCGCTGATCGCCACCTTCGTCGACAGGAACGTCTCGCGCAGGTATTTCCGGGCGGCCGCCGCGAGCACCGGCGGGTCGTCGGTCAGCGCCGGGTCCACCCCGGGCATCGCCTTGAGGAAGATCTCCCGGATCTCGGAGCGGTTCCGGTGGATGGCCGGCACCAGGATGTGGCTCGGCTTGTCCTGGCCGAGCTGCACGATCAGCTCGGCCAGATCGGTCTCCACCGGCTGGATCCCGGCCGCCTCCAGGGCCTCGTTGAGCGCGATCTCCTGGGTGGCCATCGACTTGACCTTGATGACCCGCTCGCTGCCGGTGGCCCGGACCAGCTCGGTGACGATCCGGTTCGCCTCGTTCGCGTCGGCCGCCCAGTGCACCACCCCGCCGCGCTCGACGACGCGCGCCTCCAGCTCCTCCAGCAGGTCCGGGAGTCGCGACAGCACGTCGGCCTTGATCGCCGAACCGGCCGAGCGCAGCTCCTGCCAGTCCGGCAGTTCCGCGATCACCCGGCCGGACTTGCCACGGATCGTGGTGGTCGCGTGCCGCAGGTTGTTCCGCAGCTGCTCGTCGGCCAGTGCCCTGTGCGCGGCGGCCGGGAACGGCTCGTCGCCGCGCAGGTGCCCGACGCCGCGCGGGGCGGTCGCCGGCATGCCCAGGAAAGTGCTCATGTCGAGGCCAGAATCTCGGCCAGGTGCACGGTTCTCACACCGGCGTCCCTTCGTGACAGGCCACCACCGAGGTGCATCAGGCAGGAGGCGTCCCCGGCCGTGCAGACCGATGCGCCGGTCGACACGATGGCGGTCATCTTGTCGGCGAGCATCGCCGCCGACGTCTCCGCGTTCTTGACCGAGAAGGTGCCACCGAAGCCGCAGCACTGCTCGGCGGCCGGCAGCTCGACCAGCTCCAGCCCGCGCACCCGGCGCAGCAGCCGCAGCGGTTTGTCGCCGACCCGGATCATCCGCAGGCTGTGGCAGGTCGGGTGGTAGGTCACCCGGTGCGGGTAGCGGGCGCCGACGTCCTCCACCTGGAGCACGTCGATCAGCAGCTCGGACAGCTCGTAGGTGCGCCTGCCGACGTCCTCGGCCCGCGCCGCCAGGCCGGCCTCCCCCGCGTCGGCGGCGACCATGGCGTGCTGATGTCGGATCGACCCGACACACGATCCGGACGGCGCGACGATCACGTCGAACGGGTCGAAGGTCGACACATACCGTTTCACCAGCGGCACCGCGTCCCTCTGAAAGCCCGTGTTGACGTGCATCTGCCCGCAGCAGGTCTGGTCGAAGGGGAAGACCACCTCGTGCCCGAGCCGCTCCAACAGCCGGACGGTGGCCTTGGCGGCCTCCGGGAAGAGCGTGTCGGCGAGGCAGGTCGCGAACAGCGCGATCCGCACGGTCACCTCCCCACTCGGGCGGCGGCGGCCCGCCACGGGGCGTCGTCGCCGCACGGCTCGTAACGCGTGATCTGTTGAGTCTGCCGCACCAGCGCGCGCATCGCATCGAGCCCGCCGGACACGACTCCGGCCGCGCGCGCCTGCACCAGCACATTACCGAGCGCGGTGGCCTCCACCGGCCCGGCGAGCACCGGGAGTCCGGTGGCGTCCGCGGTCAGCCGGCAGAGCAGCTCGTTGCGGGCGCCGCCGCCGACCAGGTGCAGGGCGCTCGGCGTGACGCCGGCCAGCTCCCCGGCCTGGCGCACCGCACGCCGGTGGGCGAGCGCCAGGCTGTCCAGGACGCAGCGGGTGATCGTGGCCGGGGAGACATCGGGCGGCATGCCGGCGGCCCGGCAGAGGCGCGAAGACATGTCGCCGGGCGGCAGGAAGACCGGATCGTCCAGGTCGACCACCCGCCGCAACGCGGGCTCCCGGGCTGCCGCGGCGAGCAGGTCCGAGATATCCGGCGAGCCCCACTCCCGCATGCACTCCTGGAGCGGCCACAGCCCCATCACGTTGCGCAGGTAGCGAACCGTCCCGTCGACCCCGCCCTCGTTGGTGAAGTTCGCCTCCCGCGACGCGTCGCTGAGCACCGGATGCGCCAGCTCCAGCCCGACGAGTGACCAGGTGCCGCTCGAGACGTACGCGAAATTGTTGTGGTCCGCGGGGACCGCGACCACGGCCGAAGCCGTGTCGTGCGAGCCCACCGCGACCACCGGCGTCCCGTGGAAATGTCCGATCAGGTCGCCGGGGCGACGGATCGCCGGGAACAGGTCCGCCCGCAACCCCAGGTCCTCGATCAAGGACCAGGACCAGTTTCCGGTACGCACATCGAGCAGTCCCGTGGTCGACGCGTTGGTGTACTCCGCTCCCGTCTCCCCGGTCAGCCAGTAGGCGAGCAGGTCCGGGATCATCAGCAGTTTCGCGGCGGCCCGGTACTGCGGGGTGCCGGCCGCGGCGAGCAGTTGGTAGACCGTGTTGAACGGCAGCCTCTGGAGCCCGGAGATCGGGTAGAGATCGCGCACCCGGCCGGCGATCCCGTCGGTGCGCGCGTCCCGGTAGTGCACCGGGTTGCCGAGCAGTGCCCCGGACGCGTCGATCAGGCCGTAGTCGACCGCCCAGGAGTCGATCCCGATGCTGTCCACCGGACCGGCCTTGCCCAGCCCGTCGAGCACACCCTTGTAGAGGCTGAGGATGTCCCAGTGCAGGGTGCCGCCGGCGTGCACCGGCTCGTTGGCGAACCGGTGCACGACGTCGAGCTCCAGCTTGCCGTCATGGAACGTGCCGGCCACGACGCGCCCGCTGGACGCGCCGAGGTCGACCGCGGCGAACCGGTGCGTCATCGCAGGAACGCCGCCGCGACGCCGGCGTCGACGGGGATGTGCAGGCCGGTGGTGTGCGACAGGTCGCCGGCGGTGAGCACGAAGACCGCGTTGGCCACGTGCTCCGGCAGCACCTCGCGTTTGAGCAGGGTGCGCTGGGCGTAGAACTCGCCCAGCCTCTCCTCCGGCACGCCGTAGACGGCGGCACGCTGGGCGCCCCAGCCGCCGGCGAAGATGCCCGAGCCGCGGACGACGCCGTCCGGGTTGATGCCGTTCACGCGTACGCCGAAAGCGCCGAGCTCGGCGGCCAGCAAGCGGACCTGGTGCGCCTGGTCGGCCTTGGCGGCGCCGTAGGCGACGTTGTCCGGGCCGGCGAACAGCGAGTTCTTGCTGGAGATGTAGACGATGTCGCCACCCATCCCCTGCGCGATCAGGATCCTGGCCGCCGCCTTGGCGACCAGGAACGAGCCCTTGGCCATCACGTCGTGCTGGAGGTCCCAGTCCTGCTCGGTGGTCTCCAGCAGCGGCTTGGAGATGGACAGCCCGGCGTTGTTGACGATCAGGTCGACGCCGCCGAAGGCGAGCACCGCCTCGTTCACAGCAGCCTCGACCGCCGCGGCGTCGGTGACGTCGGCGGTGACGGAGATGGCCGCGTCGGTGCCGCCGATCTCCCGGGCGACGGTCTCCGCGGTCGCCGCGTCCCGGTCGGCGACCACCACACACGCGCCTTCGGCGGCCAGCCGCAGGGCGATCGCCCGGCCGATGCCGGAGCCGCCGCCGGTGACGAAGGCGACCCGGGTGGACAGGGGTTTCGGCTTCGGCATCCGCTGGAGTTTGGCCTCCTCCAGGGACCAGTACTCGATCCGGAACTTCTCCGCCTCGTCGATCGGGGCGTAGCGGGAGATCGCCTCGGCGCCGCGCATCACGTTGATCGCGTTGACGTAGAACTCGCCGGCGACGCGGGCGGTCTGCTTGTTCGCGCCGAAGGAGAACATGCCGATGCCGGGGACCAGGACGATGGCCGGGTCGGCGCCGCGGATGGCCGGGCTGTCCGGGGTGGCGTGGCGGTCGTAGTAGGCGCGGTAGTCGGCGCGGTAGGCCTCGTGCAGCTCCTTGAGCCGCGTGGTCACCTCGTCCAGCGGGGCGTCCGGGGCGGTGTCCAGGACCAAGGGCTTGACCTTGGTGCGCAGGAAGTGGTCCGGGCAGCTGGTGCCCAGGGCGGCCAGCTCTTTCAGGCGTTCGCTGCCGACGAAGTCGAGGACTACGTCGTCGTCGGTGAAGTGGCCGACCTGCGGGCGGTCGGTGGAGGCCAGGCCGCGAATGATCGGGAACAGGTCGGCGGCTTTTGTTCGTCGCACCGTTTTGTCCAGATTTTTTATGATACGAGGTCCGAAGGGTGCTTCCTTGCCTTTGTCTGCGATGTAGCGGGCGGCGATGCCGATGATCTCCTGCGAGTTCGCCTCGCACTCGTCGCTGGTGGCGCCCCACGCGGTGATCCCATGTCCGCCCAGGATCACCCCGATCGCCTGCGGGTTCGCCCTCTGCACCGCGGCGATGTCCAGCCCGAGCTGGAAGCCGGGCCGCCGCCAGTCCACCCAGAGCACCCGGTCGCCGAAGATCTCCTCGGTCAGCGCGGGCCCGTCGGCGGCGGTGGCGATCGCGATGCCGGCGTCCGGGTGCAGGTGATCGACGTGCGGCACGTCGACCAGCCCGTGCATCGCGGTGTCGATGCTCGGCGCGGCGCCACCCCGGCCGTGCAGGCAGTAGTCGAACGCGGCGACCATCTCGTCCTCGCGCTCGACGCCCGGGTAGACGCCGGGCAGCGCGCGCAGCCGGTCCAGCCGCAGCACCGCGAGGCCGTTCTCGGTCAGCGTGCCGAGGTCGCCGCCGGACCCCTTCACCCAGAGCAGCTCGACCGGCTCGCCGGTGACCGGGTCGGTGCCGGCGCCCTTGGCGGAGGTGTTGCCACCGGCGTAGTTGGTGGTCCGCGGATCCGCACCGAGGCGATGCGATCGGGCGATGAGCGCGGCGACTGCGGGATTCGTCATGGCGGTCCCCATACGTCCTGGTGAAACGTTTCAGATTTACCGACAGGTTACGCACACCGGCAACCCCCGGTCAAGGCCGCCGGATACGCGGGATCCGTACATGATCGTCCGCGCTTTCCTGATTACCGCCCTGGTGGAGATATCCACGGCAGCGGATTTCCGACAGCCCTCCCCCGGGCCGCGTGTGGGACGTTCAGCGCCATGCATCGTCGTCGCTGGATCGCTGCCGTCGCCGGCGTGGCTCTCGTGGCCGCGCTTCCCGCGCCCGCCCGGGCCGCGGTCACCCCGATCGCGAAAATCAACTTCCAGCCGGCCGCGTCCGCGGTCCCGAGCGGGTACACCGCCGACACCGGCGCCGCCTACGACGGGACCAAGGGGTGGGTGCGGCAGGACAGCCTGAGCGGCACCCACGTGCCGCTCGACCTGACCCGCAACACCCGCGACCGGGCCCGCGCGAGCGTCGAGGCCCGGCTCAACACGATCATTCATCTTCAGTACGGCGACGTGAACGGCAGCAACGGCGTGGCCACCGCGGGCGCGTGGGAGTACGCCGTGCCCGCCGGGACCTACCAGGTGACCGTCTCCGCCGGTGACCAGCCGGCCTACGACAGCAACCACACCGTCCGGGTCGAGGGCGTCACCGCGATCAGCGCATTCGTCTCCACCGCCGCCGCCGAGTACCGCCAGGCCACGGTCACCGTCCCGGTCACCGACGGGCGGCTGACCGTCGACGCGGTGGGCGGCGTCAACACCAAGCTGAACTACGTCGAGATCAGCCGCAGCGACGCCGACCCGCCGTCCGGGCTGACCGCCACGCCCGGCGACAGCCAGGTCGCGCTCAGCTGGACCGGGAACGCGGCGAGCTACCAGGTCTACCGGGGCGGCACGCTGCTGGCGACCACGACCAAGGCGTCCTACCTCGACACCGCCGTGAGCAACGGGACGGCGTACGCGTACCGGGTCACCTCCGACGGCGGGTCCTCGGCCACGGTCAGCGCCACACCGGCCGCGTTCGCCCTGAAGGTCGACTTCTCGGACGCGGCGACCGCGCCGGCCACCGGGTACGTGCGGGACTCCGGCGGGGCGTACACGGCGTCCCGCGGATACGGCTGGGTCGACCTGGGCGAGGGCACCCCGGTCGACCTCACCGGCAACGGCCGCAACCGCAACCCGGCCGCCGGGCAGAGCGACCCACGGCTGGCCACCTTCATGCACGCCCAGCTCCCGGCCGGATCGGCCGGCGTGACCACCCCGGGCGCCTGGGAGGCGGCCGTGCCGACCGGCGTCTACACGGTGACCGTCGCGGTCGGTGACGCGGGCACCGCCGTCAACAGCGTGCACTGGGCGAACGTCGAGGACCAGAACGCGATCGCCGCCTTCGTACCGACCGCCTCGGTCAAGTTCGCCACCGCCACCCGGACCGTGCGGGTCACCGACGGCAAGCTGACCCTCAGCCCGGCCGGCGGCACCAACACCAAGTTCGACTACATCGACGTGCTCAGCGTCCCGGCGGCCGGCGCCACGCCCGCGGTGCGGACCAGCACCCCGGCCAACGGGGCGGCCGGCGTCTCGCTCACCACCAGCGTGGTCGAGGACCTGCTGCTGCCCAACGGTGGCGTCGCGGCCGCGTCGCTGACCAGCTCGTCGGTCACCCTGACCAGGCTCAGCGACGGCACGGCGGTGCCGGCCACCACGATCACCAGCGGCGGCGGGGACGTGATCAACCTGTCGCCGACCGGTCCGCTGGCCGCGAACACGGCGTACCGGTTCACCGTCACCAGCGCGGTGACCGACGTGACCGGCAAGGCGTTCGCGCCGTACTCGATCGTCTTCACCACCGGCGCCGGCGGCAACCCGGGCGGGCCGGTCGCGTTCGACAAGACCGTCGGCGTGGCCACCGGCGCGTCGTTCACCACGGTGGTCAAGGGCCCGGACGGACGGCTGTACGCGGGCACGCTGGACGGGAACATCCATCGCTTCCCGATCAACGCGGACGGCACGCTCGGCACGGCCACGGTCATCGGCACGGTCCGGGCCAACGCGTCGGCGCTCGGACTGCCCGGCGCGCCGGCCCGCACGATCATCGGGATGGCGTTCGACCCGGCGTCCACCGCGTCCGCGCCGATCCTCTGGATCACCGACAACTACGAGTACGTCGGACCCCTCAACGTGCCCGACTGGTCCGGCCGGGTCGGCAAGCTCACCGGCGCGGACCTGGGCACCTACACCTCCGTGGTGACCGGGCTGCCGCGCTCGGTGAAGGACCACGAGACCAACTCGCTGGCGTTCGGGCCGGACGGCGCGCTGTACCTGACCCAGGGCGCCAACAACGCCATGGGCGCGGCCGACTCGACCTGGGGCAACCGGCCGGAACGCCTGCTCAGCGCGGCGGTGCTGCGCCTCGACCCGGCCCGGCTGCCGGCGAGTCTGCCGCTGGACGTGAAGACCGAGGAGGGCGGGACCTACGACCCGTACGCCACCGGCGCGCCGCTGACCCTGTACGCCACCGGGGTACGCAACGCGTTCGACCTGGTCTGGCATCGCAACGGGCACCTGTACACGCCGACCAACGGTTCCGCCGCGGGCGGCAACACCCCGGCCACCCCGGCCACGCTGCCCGCCTCGTGCGCCCGGCGCGGCTACACCGGCCCGGCGGTCCCGGCGCTCACCAACGTGCCGACCGCCGAGACCGACTACGTCTTCGACGTGAAGCCGGGCCGCTACTACGGCCACCCCAACCCGGTCCGCTGCGAGTGGGTCCTGGCCGGCGGCAACCCGACCGGTGGCACCGACCCGTTCCAGATCCCCGCCTACCCGGTCGGCGTGGCCCCCGACCCGAACATGGACCTGGCCGGCACGTACGACGCCGGCCTGCACGCCTCGGCGGACGGCGCGATCGAATACCGAGGCGGGCTGCTCGACGGCAAGCTGCTGGTGGTCCGTTACTCGGACGGCCAGGACATCGAAACCTTCGACGTGGCCGCCTCCGGCGCCCTCACCAACCGGGTCACCGGCATCACCGGCCTGACCGGTTTCAGCCAGCCGCTCGACGTCACCGAAGACGTCGCCACCGGCAATCTTTACGTCACCGAACTCGGCGCGAACCGCATCACCCTCCTGAAACCCCGCCCGTGACCCTCTGCGAAGCCCGCCCCTCCCGGCGCTGCAACCCCGCCCGCGCCGCCCTCTCGCCAGTCCCACCCGCCCAGGGGCCTCCCCGAATCCCGGCTGGCTCCCACCGCCCCAACCAGCCACGGGATAGGGCCATCAGGCCCAGCCGGGGAACCCGGGCTGGCCCCCACCGCCCCAACCAGGCACGAGACAGGACCATAAACGCCAGCTCGATGATCCCGGCTGGCCCCCACCGCCCTAACCAGCCACGAGACAGGACCATGAACGCCAGCTCGATGATCCCGGCTGGCTCCCACCGCCCTAACCAGGCACGGGATAGGGCCATCAGGCCCAGCCGGGGAACCCGGGCTGGCCCCCACCGCCCCAACCAGGCACGAGACAGGACCATGAACGCCAGCTCGATGATCCCGGCTGGCTCCTACGGCCCTCACCGGGGACGGGATAGGGCCATCGGGACCAGCCGGGGAACCTGGGCTGGCTCCGGGCGCAAAGTCGGGGCGCGGGGTGGGCGGTTCGGGCGCAAGGTGGGCGGGTCGGGAACCGGTACCGCCCTCCGGGTGTCCGCCGGCGGCAACCTGGACGGCGTTGTCGAGGTAGCGGGCCGTCGGCGGTGACCAGCAACCCCGTGGGCGGCGGCTGGGTCGGGGAGAAGAGCGTTTCGTGGCTTGGCGCGCCGAGGTCGTGTCCGGCGGCGGACTGTGAGTGGTGGTCTCCTGGCCCGGCCGGCTGGGTCAGGGAGGCGAGACACGGACGCGATTGACAGCGATCTCCCTCAGGAGGAAACGCGCCCATGCGCCGATGTGGATCGCGGGCCAGCTCGGGGATAGGCGCAGTTCTTCGTGGTCGGAGAGCTCACGAGCCCGCTTGGCCAGCTGGGCGCTCTCCGATCAGGGATGCCGACGAGCCTGCGGCGCTCGGCGGGCGTGTCAGGCTGCACCGGCGAGGGATGGCGTCACGGCCGCACCGGCAAGGATGGCGTCAGGCCCCACCGGCGAGAAGCGACGTCAAGGCGACACCGGCGAGAAGCGGCGTCAAGGCGACACCGGAGAAGAGCGGCGGCAAGGCGACACCGGAGAAGAGCGGCGTCAAGGCGACACCGGAGAAGAGCGGCGGCAAGGCGACACCGGAGAAGAGCGGCGGCAAGGCGACGCCGGAGAAGAGTGGCGTCAAGGTGAGGGTGGTCGAAGGGCGTGGACGGCTGCTCAGGGCGTACCGGAAATGGGTTTGCGGACCGGAAGGGAAAAGGACCGCCCGGGCCGAAGCGGCCCGGGCGCCGGGGAAGGGTTTCAGATCAGCCAGCGGTTCTTCTGGATCAGCGGGAGGCGGGTCCACAGGCGGCCCAGCCCCCAGGTGTGCCCGGCGTAGGTCAGCGCCAGCACGACGCCGACCAGGGCGTAGATCACGTGGTAGTCGACGATCGGGTTGGTGGAGCCGCTGGCCACCGGCCACTCGGCGAGCCACATCAGAGCCATCATGACGGCGCCGGAGGCCGCGGCGATGCGCAGGCCGACGCCGAGGATCATGGCGAGGCCGATGCCGAGCAGGCCGATCATGAAGCCCCAGTCGGCGACCGTGGTGCCGGCGATGTCGTGGAAGAAACCCTGGAGCGGGCCGGCCTCGACGCCGGCCAGGAAGCCCTTGGTCGGTGAGCCGCCGTTGATCCAGGCCTTGGCGGACGGGGTGGCGTATCCGAAACCGAAGGTCTTGTCCAGGAACGCCCAGAGGAAGACGAACCCGGTGGCGACCCGCAGGACGGCGAGTGCCTTGGCAGCGGACTTGGTGAGCATCGAACCCGGGGCCTCGACCTGCTCGAGGCGGTGCGCCGCGATGGTGGTCATCGCTTCCTCCTCAGTCAATCTCTCTGCCTTCGACACTCCTCCGTCCGGCGGCGTCACGCCCGGGTCAGATCACCCGACTCGACGGGCCGAAGGTCCCGCGACTCGGCGGCGGGCCGCACGAAGAGCAGCACCAGCACCGCCGCGGCCGCGGCGGTCCCGGCCGCGACCAGCAGGGTCGCGTTGAGACCGTCGGCGAACGCGACCGGCTGGCCGTGTCCGTCGCTGATGTGGTCGGCGAAGATGGTGCCGAACACCGCGACGCCGAGCGCGAAGCCGAGCTGGCGGAACGTGTTCAGCGCCCCGCCGGCCATCCCGCTGCGCTCCCGCGGCACCGCGCCGAGGATGGCCGAGGAGAGCGACGGCAGCACGCAGCCGACCCCGACGCCGACCACGATCAGGCCGGGGATCAGCGCCGTGCCGGTGCTGTCCGCGTCGAGCCGGGCCTGGAGCAGGTCACCGGCCGCGATCAGCAGCAGGCCGAGCCCGACCGTCCAGCGCGGGGCGACCTTCTGCAGGAACCGCCCGGCCGCCGCGCCGATCACCAGCGAGGCGGCGGCCATCGGCAGCGCGCCCGTCAGGCCGGCGTCGACCGGTCCGTTGTGCAGCACCTGCTGGAGCCAGACGGTGCTGAACGGCAGGTAGCCGAACGCGGCGGCCTGGGTGAGGAACGCGGCCACGATCAGCGTGGCGAACGGCGCCCGCCGGAACAGCGAGAGGTCCAGCATCGGGTGGTCGGAGCGCAGTTCGGCGACGATGAACGCGACCAGGGCGACGGCGCCGGTGGCGAACGCGGTCAGCGCCACGCCGTCGGTCCAGCCGGCGTCGCCGGCGCGGATCAGGCCGTACGTGACGGCGCCCGCCGCCACCGTGAACGTGATCGTGCCGGGCAGGTCGAACCGGCCGCCCCAGGACGCCTTCGACTCGGTCACGCCGCGCACCGTGAACCAGACCGCGACCAGGCAGATCGGCAGGTTGACCAGGAACACCCAGCGCCAGCCGAGGTGCTCGGTGAGCAGCCCGCCGGCGAGCGGGCCGGCCGCGGCGGCGGCGCCGTTGACCGCGCCCCAGACGCCGAAGGCGACACCCCGGTCACGGCCCTGATAGGTGACGTTGAGCAGGGCCGCGGTGCAGGCGAACATCGCCGCGCCGCCGGCGCCCTGCAGGACGCGGGCGGCGATCAGCGCCTGTTCGTTCGGGGCGACCGCGCAGAGCAGGGAGGAGATCGCGAAGATGCCGATGCCGGCCAGATAGGTACGGCGGCGGCCGTACCGGTCGGCGAGCGAGCCGGCGCCGAGCAGCAGGGCGGCCAGCGCCAGGGCATAGCCGTCGAGCACCCACTGGAGGTCGGCGTACCCGGCCCCGAACTTGTCGGCGATCGACGGCAACGCGACGACGACGATGGTGACGTCCACCAGCAGCAGGAAGGTGCCGAGGCAGACGGCGAGCAGAGGTGACCATTTACGCATGCACAGCAGGATGCCGCGGGTTTCAAAGAACCAACGAACCAGATCGCCAAACTCTGCGGATCTCGACATCCGTTAGGTTGATGCGGTGGAAATCGACACGCTGGACCGGCAGGTGACGCACGCGCTGCGGATCAACGGCCGGGCCGGATACCGGGAGATCGGCGCGGTCCTCGGCGTCTCCGACCAGACCGTCGCCCGGCGGTACCGGCGGCTGCGCGAGGAGGCCGGCCTGCGCGTGGTCGGCCTGCCCAACCACATCGAGCTGGGCTACGAGTCGTGGGCGCTGCGGCTGCGCGCCGCCCCGGACGCGGCCATGCAGATCGCCGGCGCCCTGGCCCGCCGCCCGGACACCGCCTGGGTCAACATCACCTCCGGCGGCACCGAGATCGCGTGCAGCGTGCAGATCCCGGCCGCCGCCGACCGGGAGTCGCTGCTGCTCCAGAAACTGCCCCGCACCCCGCGCCTGGTCGCGGTCAGCGCGCACTGCGTGATCCACAACTACGTCGGCGGCGCGGTCGGCCCGGACCTGCGCGACGACGCGCTCACCGCCGAGCAGATCGCCGCGCTGACCCCGGCCGCCGGCGGCCGCCCCGCGGCCCGGCTCACCGACGCCGACGCGCCGCTGATCGACGCGCTCTCCTGGGACGGGCGGCTCAGCTTCACCGAGCTGGCCGGGCAGACCGGCTGGCCCGAGTCGACGGTACGCCGCCGGGTGCAGGAGCTGTTCGACTCGGGCTCGCTCTACACCGACGTGGAGATGGAGCCGGAGCTGTACGGTTTCCGCGCCGTGGTGATCCTCTGGCTGTCGGTCGCGCCGTCCCGGGTGGCCCAGGTGGGTGCCGCCCTGGGCGAACACGAGGAGATCGTCTTCGCGGCGGCCACCACCGGGCCGACGAACTTGCAGGCGACCGCCATCTGCGAGGACATGCCGTCGTTCTACCGCTATCTGACGGAGCGGATCGGTCCGCTGGAGGGCGTGGAGCGGATCGAATCGGCGCCGGTGCTCAAACACGTCAAGCAGCTCGGCGCCGTTCGCTAGCGTCGCCGGGACTGCGCGCTGCGGATCACCCCGCCCACACCGGCCAGGGCCAGGCCGGCGAGGAGCACGGCGGTCACCGTGGACGGCTCGATGGCGACCAGGCCGGTGACGGCCAGGCCGGCGAGCGCGCCGCCGACGAACAGCGAGCAGGTGAAGCTGGCGACGGCGACCGGGATCGCCTTGCGCGCGTTGCCGACCACCTGCTGGATCGAGGCCGGGACGGTCAGCGTGGCGCCGACCGTGGCCAGGGCCAGCGCGACGAGCACCTGATCTTCGCTCAGGTGCAGCACCGCGGCGCCGGCCAGGGTGAGGACCAGCCCCACGATCCGGCGCAGGTCCGCCGGCCGCCGCACGATCAGCTTGGCCAGGGCCAGCAGCGTCAGGACCGCGCCCAGCACGATCAGCAGCGCGGCGATCGGGTGCGGACCCTTCTGCGCGGCGCCGTTCGTGGTGACGAAGGTGGCCATGGTGACCATGCCGCAGGCCGCGCTGAACAGGACCTCCGGACCGGCCAGCTCCACACCCACCAGGCGGTAGGGGTGGACCGGGGACGGGCGGCCGGGGGCGATGCCCCGCTGGACGGCGGCGACCCCGGCCACCACGAGCAGCAACAGTCCGAAGACCACCAGCCCGCCGCGCCACCCGACGGTCGCGGCCAGGCCACGAGCGGCCAGACCGGCGGCGCCGGCTGACCCGAGCAGCCCGAACACCATGGCCGAGTTGGGGAACAGGATCTTCTGCTGGGGCACCCGCTGCACCGAGGCGACGAACGCCGCCGGCGGGAACCCGCCCAGCACCAGGCCCTCGGCGAACCGCAGGCCGAGCAGCACCGACACGTGCGGGGCCAGCGAGGTGACCAGGCTCAGCACGCCGCCCGCGGCGAGGCTGACGACCAGCACGCGGCGTGCGCCCAGCCGGCCCGCCAGCGAACCGAGCAGGATCATGCCGACCGCGTAGCCCGCGGCGAACAGCGGCAGCCCGAGCTTGACCGCGGAGCCGAAGCGCTCGGTCAGCTGCGGGACGAAGGCGAGGAAGCCGAAGAGCTGCCCGGTGGCCAGGGTGGCCGCCGCGGCGAGGAAGACGCAGAAGGCGGCGATCGGCGCGTCCGGGGCCGGGCCGGCCGGCGCGGCGACCGGACTGGTCTGCGACGCGGTCACAGCTTCACGTCTCCCATGCGTTCGGTGAGCACGCGCTTGTACTCGTCCAGGTCGGTCACCAGGTCCGGGAAGTGGCGCAGCAGGCGCTCGGTGGCGTACCGGCCGGGGCGCACCAGGTGCGGCGGGTCGAAGGAGAAGTCGACGACGGTGTTGCTCTGGAACGGGCCGGCCGCGTCGTCCCAGCCGATCGGGCCGCCGTCGATGACCAGGTCGGCGTGCTGGCCGAGGTCGTTGATCGCCTGCTCCCGGGTGACCTGGTGGCCGCCGGTGCCGGAGATGTTGGACGAGGTCAGCGCGATCGGGCCGAAGTCGCGGCCGATCGCCCACATCGGGCTGGTCCCGTGGCAGAAGAGGCCGACGGTGGGCGCGCCCACGGTCATCTCCGCCGGGAACTCACGGGAGGCCGCCGACGCGAAGAAGACCGTGGTGGTCATCCCCAGCAGCAGCTCGGCGATCAGCTCGTCGGGGAAGTCGGCCGGGATGTCGGCGTACGTCCGGGCGTCCTCCGGGTGCCCGATGCCCAGGGTGAGCGGGCCGAACTTGGTGCGCTGCTTCATCTCGAAGATGCGGTTGATGCCGATGCGGCTGGTCGCCGCGCAGAAGACGCCGTAGTTCGTCACGCTCGGGGCGACGATCACCCCGTCCTGCTTGAGCAGTTCCAGGGCGTAGGCGTGCGTCTCGTCGTTGTACGGCCGGATGTCGGGCATGATGATCTCCTCTTGAATATCAGCGAACAGCTGGTCAGGCGGCTTCGTGCGCCAGCTTGGCGATCCGGGTGACGCCCTCCACCAGGTCGTCGTCGCCCAGGGCGTAGGAGAGGCGGAAGTAACCGGGCGTCCCGAACGCCTCGCCCGGCACCAGGGCGACCTCGGCCTCGTCGAGGATCAGCGACGCCAGCTCCATCGAGCTGGCCGGGCGGCGGCCGCGCAGCTCCCGGCCGAGCAGCCCGGCGACGGACGGGTAGACGTAGAACGCGCCCTGCGGCTCCGGGCAGACGACGCCCGGGATCTCGTTGAGCATCCGGACCATGGTGCGGCGGCGCCGGTCGAAGGCCCGGCGCATCTCGGCGACCGCGGACAGGTCCCCGGTGACCGCGGCGAGGGCGGCGGCCTGGGCGACGTTGCTGACGTTCGAGGTGGCGTGCGACTGGAGGTTGAGGGCGCCCTTGATCAGGTCGTCGGGGCCGTACATCCAGCCGACCCGCCAGCCGGTCATCGCGAACGTCTTGGAGACGCCGCTGAGCACGATGGTGCGGTCGGCGAGCTCCGGCACCACCACCGGCAGGGAGTGGAACTCGGCGTCGCCGTACACCAGATGCTCGTAGATCTCGTCGGTGACGACCATCAGGTCGTTCTCCAGCGCCCAGCGGCCGATCTCGGCCAGCTGCTCGCGCGGGTAGACGGCGCCGGTCGGGTTGGACGGCGAGCAGATCAGCAGCACCTTGGTCCGCGGGGTCAGCGCGGCCGCCAGCTGGTCCACGCCGGCCAGGTAACCGGTGGACTCGTCGGTCAGGACCGGGACCGGCACGCCACCGGCCAGCTTGATCGCCTCGGGGTACGTGGTCCAGTACGGCGCGGGCACGAGCACCTCGTCGCCCGGGTCCAGCAGGGCCGCGAACGCCTGGTAGACGGCCTGCTTGCCGCCGTTGGTGACGACCACCTGCCCGGCCGGGCGGCCCACCTGGCGGGCGATGGCCTCGCGCAGCTCGGGCAGGCCGCCGGCCGGGGTGTACTTGTGGAAACGCGGGTCCCGGCAGGCCGCCACCGCGGCCTCCACGATGTAGTCCGGCGTGGGAAAGTCCGGCTCGCCGGCGCCGAATCCGATGACCGGCCGGCCCGCCGCTTTGAGCGCCTTCGCCTTGGCGTCGACGGCCAGCGTGGCCGACTCGGCGATGTTGGCGATCCGCGCGGAAACGCGACTCATGTTCGTTCCTTCCAGAAAGGCACGGGGACTGAAGGTCAGGAGGTCAGGCACGGGGGTTGAAGGGATCCTTGACGCCCTGTCCGGTGTCCACCCAGACGCTCTTCTCCTCGGTGTACTCGCGCAGCGCGTCCGGACCGTTCTCCCGGCCGATGCCGCTGTGCTTGTAGCCGCCGAAGGGGGTGGCGTACGAGGTCTTGCGGTAGTTGTTGATCCACACGGTGCCCGCCCGCAGCCGGCCGGCCATCCGGTGCGCCCGGCGGACGTCCCGCGTCCACACCCCGGCGGCCAGGCCGTACGCGCTGTCGTTGGCGATCCGGACGGCGTCGTCCTCGTCGGTGAACCGCAGCACCGCGGCGATCGGCCCGAAGACCTCCTCGCGGGCGATCCGCATCTCGTTCGTCACGCCGGCGACGATGGTGGGCTCGATGAACAGGCCGTTCGGCAGGCCCGGCACGGTGGCGTGCCCACCGCCGTGCACCAGCCGGGCGCCGTCCTCGCGGGCGACCGCCACGTAGTGCATGACCTTGTCGTACTGCGCGCGGCAGGCGACCGTGCCCATCTCGCTGCCCGGGTCGGCCGGATCGCCGACGACGATCCTCCGGGCCCGGGCGACGAGCAGGTCCAGGACCCGGTCGTGGATCTCGTCCTGGAGCAGCACCCGGGAGCCGGCCATGCAGGTCTGCCCGGTGGCGCCGAAGATCCCGGCGATCACCCCGTCGACCGCCTCCTCGGGGTCCGCGTCGGCGAAGACGATGTTCGGGCTCTTGCCGCCGAGCTCCAGCGACACCCGTTTGAGGGAGGCGCCCGCCCGCGCCGCGATCGCCTGACCCGCCGTCGTCGACCCGGTGAACGCGATCTTGTCGACGCCCGGGTGGTCGACCAGCGCCGACCCGGCCGCCGCCGAGCCGGTGACCACGTTCAGGACGCCGGGCGGCAGGCCCTGCTCGGCGGCGATCTCGGCGAGCCGCAGCGCCGACACCGGAGTGATCTCCGAGGGCTTGGCGACCACGGTGTTCCCGGCGGCCAGGGCCGGGCCGAGCTTCCAGACGAGCAGCATCAGCGGGGAGTTCCACGGCGTGATGGCGGCGACCACGCCGAGCGGCTCGCGCACCGTGTAGTTCAGCACGTCCGGCAGGTGCACCCGGTTCGTCTGCCCGGACGGCGCCTGGGCGAGGCCCGCGTAGTAGGTGAAGTGCTCCGGGAAGAGCTTGACCTGCCCGAGCATCTCGCGCATCAGCTTGCCGTTCTCGGCGACCTGGAGCGCGGCGAGCTCCTCGGCGTGCTCGGCGAGAGCCCGGCCGAACCGGATCAGGAAGTCGGCCCGGTCGGCGGCACGCCACCGCGGCCACGGCCCCTCCTCGAAGGCGCGCCGGGCGGCGGCGACGGCCCGGTCGACGTCGGCCGCGCCGGCCTCCGGGACCCGGGCCCAGACCTCGCCGGTCGCCGGGTTGACGACGTCCAGCAACGGCCCGGCCGTCCCGGGTTCCGTGCGGTTGTCGATGAACATGATTCGTCTTTCGTGTCGGGGTGCGGCCGCGGGACGGCGGCACGGGGGTGGCCGCCGCCCCACGACCACGGGAGGGTGGCTCAGAACGCCTCGGCGACGGCGAAGCTGTCCTCGAAGAAGCGGAACTTGACGATCTCGCCGACGTTCGCCTGCACGTACAGCGCGAAGTCCGAGGTGAAGGCCTTCCCGGTGCTGTTGACGCGCTGGGTGAAGCTGCCGGTGGCGCCCGCGTTGGTCGCGTCGCCGAAGACCGCGTCGACGGCGAACGCCTCGGTGGTCAGCTCGGCGCCGAGGGTCTTGAAGAACGCCTCGATCTCGGCGCGGGTGCGGCGCTCCCCGACCCAGGGCACGGTCGGCGCCCCGGCGACCCGGAAGTCCACGTCGTCGGCGAACAGGGCGAGCAGACCCGGCAGGTCACCGGCCCCGAAGGACTGGAAGAACCCGGCGACGAGGGCGGTGGCTGAGGGCTGGGTGGACATCGGTTCTCCCCACAGTGGTGATCGGTACATGGCTGCCTGACCCGGCGTCACGCCCGGTCAGGACATCAAGGAACAGCCGCGGGTCAGCCTTGGGTGAAGGTGCGGCGGTTGTCGGGGCGGGCGCCGGCTCGCGTCTTCGGGAGCGAGCCGGTGTACAGGGCCGGGAAGCGGTAGCGGCGGACGCCGTCCCGGCGCACCAGCTCGCACTCCTCCAGGTAGTGCGCGATCCAGCCGACCATCCGGGCGATCGCGAAGAGGTACTCGGCGCTGCCGCGCGGGGCGCCGAGCAGGAACGCCAGGGCGGCGAAGGCGAAGTCGATGTTCGGCTCCCCGCCGCGCGCGGCCCCCTCGGCCAGGTGGTCGCGGACGACCGCCATCCGGGGGTTGCCCACGCCGAGCTCGGCGAGCCGGCCCACCAGGTACGCCGCCCGCGGGTCGCCGGACGGATAGTGCTCGTGCGACTGCATGCCGGCGAGGTCCCCGGTGGCGGAACCCCCCGCGCGGCGGCGCAACGCGTCCTCCACCGCGAGCGAGGTGGTGCCCGGCCGGGTGCCCCGGGCCAGCGCCAGTCCCGCCTGCACCGCGCCGAACAGGTCGGCGCCGACCGACGCGGACATCCGCACGGTCATGGTCTGCGTGGTCAGCCCGTTGTCGGCCACCAGGATCATGGCCTCGGTGAGCAGCCGCTGCGCGGCCGGGCCCGGGGCCGGATCGCCGGTCAGGCCGGAGAGCACCCCGGCCACCAGCCCGCTCGTCGCCGGGCCGGGGTCCGGCCGCATGACGGCCGCGCTGTGCCGCAGCAGCCACCAGCCCGCCGCCACCACGTCCCCGGGCTCGTCCTGCCGGTGGGCGGCCAGCACCGGAAGCGCCATCCGCAGCCGGTCCAGCGGCAGCGCGTCCGCCGGGGCCGGCAGCAGGCGCAGACCGGCCAGGGCGTCCCGGTCCAGCTCCGCCGTGGCGTCGGCGCCGCGCGACGGCGTGCCGTGCCACAACCAGTCGGTGAATTCCTCGAATCGCAACATGCCGGCCAATGTGGACGCGCAGCGCCCCCGGTAATACAGGACGCCGTTCTGGATGAGACTGATCTGCGACTCCACCGGGGTGTCGGCGGGCCGGGAGCGCTTGCTCCGGCGGCCCTTCGAGGCCAGCGCCTCGATGTCCCGGCGCAGGTAGCGACGGTTGCTGCCGCGCGCTCCGGTGGTCTTGATCAAACCTCTGCTGACGTATGCGTAGAGCGTTTCCGGAACCACTCCGAGCCGCTCGACCGCCTCCGCGGAGGTGAGCCATTGCGCCGAATGTGAATTCCATTTCAGATCCGTGGACCCAGAATCGACCAAAATATTGATCGCAGAACTATTGAGCAGTTCGCTCACCGTGTTACATCCCCCGTGCCATGCTCTGCCGAGCAGATCCGGAAGGGAACATATCGGCGGCGGACTGCGGCTGTCAACATCAAGTGACATCTATTGCTCTCAGCGCTGCTGAGCTGGGAATACGCTTCTTTGCGGGATCAAATACATCCGTCCACTGTGACGTGCGACTCCTTTTCTGGCATTGCCTTACAGGTTCGAAACAAGGTTACGCATTAGTGCACCGCCAGGTTGATTTTGCAATCAATGTTGACAATGCCTTCGGCGGCTATGCAGTGTTACCCCGCCGCGCGCGACCACGGCACATGGAATCGACGGCGACGAGGCCCTCGATGCATTCCGCCCGAGACCCGGCCCGGTCGAGCGACATCACCTCTCGCGGGACGGGAAGAGCAACGGCCGGCGCGTCACATCTGACCGCATTCTTCGCACACCAGTTCCGTACGTCAGCCGAGAGAGGTCTGGAGATGAACACCGAGCCACGGGGGCCAGTGGCCTCCCCCAAGTCAGCGGTTCTGTTCGGCGCGGGCGCCGACATCGGAAGCAACCTGCTCAGCCTGAACGACCCGGCCCGGGACGGGTTCGCCATCACCGACGTGGTGACCCGGCACATCCCGTCCGACAAGGCCCTGGCGCCGCTCACCTCGATGCAGCAGCTCGCGAGCCGGATGCTGCTGGCCGACCCGGCCCTGCTCGACCAGCTGGGGATCGACGAGGAGACGCGGACGCTGACCGTCCGGGGGCGGCCCGTGCGGATCCACTTCCTCGACGTCCAGGACGACGCGATGCTGGAGATCGGCCACTTCGATCTCGCCATCGTCGCCACCCACCGTGACCACATCCGCTCGGCCGAGATGCTCCAGCGTTTCCGCAAGCTCGCCGGCGTCGTGATCGGGGTGGCCGAGAACGACTCGCTGCCCGCCTTCTACGTGCCGCTGGCCGGCGCCGACCTGGGCCTGCTCGGGGTGGACACCCCGGCCGGTCTCGGCACCGAGGGCCTGTTCTCGCTCGGCAGCTGCCAGTGCGTCGGGTGGGCCGCCCAGCTGCGCGGCGTGCTGGAGGCCGCCACCCTGGCCGGCGTGTCCGAGCTCGGGCTGGAGCGCGCCGAGCTCGACATCGTGCACCCCGACACCGCGTCGAGCAGCTTCGGCACGGCCGGGGTCGGCGCCCGCCGGGAGGACGCCCGGGACAACCTGCGTCCCGGTTTCTCCCAGGTACGCCGCTCGATGATGCGCCTGCCCGGCGTCTCCGTCCTCAACACGGTCTCGCTGCGGGTGCTCACCCAGCCGCCGGGCTACCAGGTGAGCCGCTTCTTCGTCCGGGCCGACCTGGACCTGGAGACGGTCCGCGCCGGATTCGCCCGGGCGCACGAGGTCCTGCCGAACGTCATCCGGACCACCGACATCCCGGTCGGCTCCCGCGCCTTCTCCGCCTCCGGCGTCGCGGCGACCGTGCTCACCGCCCCGTCGCACCTGCACGTCTCGCGGCTGTCGATCGGTGGCGCACGCTTCACCGAGATCGTCACGCAGGCGTACGTGCACAACACCGTCGGCTACTGCGCCAGCGTGCTGGAGGCCGGCCGCCGGCTCCTCGCCGACGACCTCGACGTGACCCTTCTGCCCTCCCTGGAGCTGACCGCATGACCGCCACCACCGTCGCCCTGAACGGGTCGGTTCCCGCCACGGTCGCCGCCGAGCCGGCGCAACCGCGCAGCCGCAGCATCATCAAGACCGACCTGCCGTTCGCCGCCACGGCGTTCCGGGGCACCCGCGACCGCAGCCAGCCCGGCCGGTTCCTGCTGGTCCAGGACGAGCTGACGTTCGACTCGGTGCGCATCATCCTGGACGACCCGCAGATCGCCGGCGTGGTGGTCGGCAGCCGGCACTTCGCCGACCACGCCCGCAAGATGCTCAGCGAGGGCGGCAAGGCGCTGGTCCACTGCGAGGACCTGGACCGGATCCGGGACGGCGGCCGCTACCAGGTCGACGGCGAGGGCCTGATCGACCTGGAGTCGCGGCCGGTGCCGGTCACCGCCATCTGCTCGTACCTGAACGACGCGAACGCCGAGCTCTACCGCGAGTGGAACGTGCACGACGTCGGCTACTTCCGGCTGAAGTTCTGCCTGTTCCAGATGCTGGCCGCGGACCCGTCCGCCTACCACGAGCCGGACCGGATCGAGGCGCACCTCACCGAGGTGATCGCCGACCTGCTCAGCGGCGGCTGGCGGTCGGTCCGGCTGGTGCTCTCCGACCCCACCTCGGCGGAGCTGCGCGAGGTCGGGATCGACGCGCCGATCGAGGCGAACCCGGAGATCGGGATGCGCGGGCCGCGCGCCCCGCAGCGCTGGTGGCCGGAGCTGCGCGCCATCCGGGCCGCACTGTCCCGCCACCCCGGCACGAAACTCCAGGTCAGCGTGCCGTTCGTGTCCAGCATCGAGGAGTTCCGCCGGGTCCGGGACATGTTCCGGGAGGCCGGCCTGGAGGAGGTCGAGCTCGGCCTCACCCTGGAGATCCCGGCCATGGTCTACGCCCTGCCGGACCTGGTCCGCCAGGTCCGCCCGGCGTTCGTCGCGGTCGGCACCTCGGACCTGTTCGCGCTGCTCAACGGCGTGGACCGGAGCAGCTCCGAGCTGACCATCGACCCGTTCAGCAGCGTCAACCTCGGGGTGGTCCGGGACATCTGCCGGATCACCGCGACGCACGGTGTGCACTTCTTCGTCTGCGGTGAGCTGCGCCGCGACACCCGTACCGTGCGGGAGCTGATCGACATCGGCTGCGGCGAGCTGATCGCCGCCGCGTCGGTCCTGGAGATCGCCCGGATGAGCCGGGCGGCGTCGCAGGGCCCGGCGACCGGCCCGGCCTGATCACCGCGGGTGCGGCGGCCGTCCCGACGGTCGCCGCACCCGGGTCGTCACCGCCAGAAGACCGCGACCGCCGCGTTGACCAGGGTCAGCGTGATGATCCCGATGAAGTGTCCCTTGTTGACCGCCTCCCGCTTGCGCGGGATGAACACCATGATGAAGATCATCACGGCGATCAGCAGCTTGACCCCGAGCTTGATCGGGTCCGGCTCGTGGTCCCCGCCGCCCCGCAGCGGCGCGGCCAGCCCGAGCCCGCTGACCAGCTGGATGATCGCGCCCCAGAGGATCGCCGGAGTGATCCGGTAGGTCCCGGACAGGAACTGCGCGATCGACCCGCCCAGCAGCAGAGCGAAGCCGACGAGGTGCACGAACAGCAGGATCAACCGGAGAGCTTCCACAGCGGCACAGCTTGCCAGCCGCACAACCCCTCGATCAAATCCAAACCCGCTTTCGGTACGCCGAGAGCATCCGTCCCGTGTCCACCCGCCCGCGAGACCGCTCCCGCCCCGGACCGCGACGCGCCCCCGCCCCCGGCTGGCGCTCAGGGCCCTATCCGGGCCCGGGAAAGGGCCGCACAGACCAGCCCAGCAACCCGAGCTGACACCCACGGCCCCATCCCGGCACACGAAAGGGCCGTACACACCAGCCCAGCAACCCCAGCTGGCACCCACGGCCCCATCCCGGCACACGAAAGGGCCGCACAGACCAGCCCAGCAACCCCAGCTGGCACCCACGGCCCCATCCCGGCACACGAAAGGGCCGCACAGACCAGCCCAGCAACCCCAGCTGGCGCTCACGGCCCTATCCGGGCCCGAGAAAGGGCCGTACACGCCAGCCCAGCAACCCCAACTGGCGCTCACGGCCCCATCCCGGCACAGGAATGGGCCGCACACGCCAGCCCAGCAACCCCAGCTGGCACCCACAGCCCCAACCCGGCACGCGAAAGCGCCAGCCCAGCAACCCCAGCTGGCACCCACGGCCCCAACCCGGCACAGGAATGGGCCGTACAGACCAGCCCAGAAAACCGGGCTGGCACCCACGGCCCTATCCGGAGCCCGGATAGGGCCGTGAGCGCCAGCCGGGGGGTGGGGTCAGCGGCGGGGCGCTCCGGTCGAGGCTCGAGCGACCAGCGCCGGCACGAATGTCGCCTGCTCGTGCACGTGATCCGGATTGGTGGCCTCGTCCAGCACCAGCCGGGCCGCCGTGCGCCCCAGCTCCTGCCGCGGCTGGCGGACCGAGGTCAGCGGCACCGCCGCGGCCGCCGCGAAGTCGATGTCGTCGAACCCGACGATGGCCAGGTCGTCCGGCACCCGCAGCCCGGCGGTCACCGCGTGCTGCAACAGGCCCAGCGCCAGCAGGTCGTTCGCACAGAAGGCCGCGGTCGGCCGGCGCCGGGACGGCAGCCCGGCCAGCCGCTCCCCCGCCGAGCGCCCCTCGCTCACCGTGAGCGCCTCGGTCGGCAGGTGGATCAGGTCGTCGGCCGGCTTGCCGAACTCCTCCCACACCTCGCGGGCGCCCTGATAGCGCTCGCGGACCTGCCCGATGCTCGACGGCCCGCCGATGAAGGCGACCCGCTCGTGCCCGCGGTCGATCAGGTGCTCGACGGCGATCCGCCCGCCCAGGATGTCGTCGACGGCGACCGAGCAGTGCTCACCGGCGCTGCTCAGCCGGTCGACCATCACGAACGGGACGCCGCGCCGGGCGATGTCCAGCAGGTGCGGCGCGTCCGGGTCGACCGGCGTGATCAGGATGCCCTGCACCCGCTGCTGCACCAGCCGGTCGAGGTGCTTGGACTCGCGCTCGGGTCGCCCGCCGCTGTTGCAGACGAACAGCGACAGGTCGGCGGCGTCGGCCGCGCTCTCGATGCCCTCGGCGACGTCCTGGAAGAACGGGTTGCCCCCGTCGAGCATCACGTAGGCCAGCGCGCGGCTGGTCCCGGCGCGCAGCTGGCGGGCCGACTCGTTGCGGATGAAGCCGAGCTCGGCCATCGCCCGCTCGACCCGCTCGCGGGTGGCGGTGCTGACCACGGCCGGCCGGTTCAACACGTTCGACACCGTGCCGAGGGAGACGCCCGCGGCCGCCGCGACGTCCTTGACCGACGGCGCGCGCCCGTTGCGCGGCTGCTGAGCCACCCCGTTGCTCCCTCGTTTGAACGATGGATTGAAACGCATTGTAGGGACAGCGCTCCGACCCCGTCGACGTCAGCATCGCACCTTGAATGAAACATTTCAACCAAGGCCTCAGGCCGCGGCGATGTGCGCCGCCACGATCCGCCAACCAGACCCCTTTTCGTACGCCCAGGTCCGCGTGTACCGCAGCCGCGCGCGGAACGGCGCCCCGCCGAACGTCCCCGCCACGTCACACACCACGAACGTCACCCCGGTGCCCGCCACCACCAGTGACTCCAGGCTCACCTCGGTCAGCGACTCGATCACCGAGCTGCCCGACCGGTAGGCGTCCAGGTCGTCGTCCTTGCGGTAGCGCCCGCCGTCCGGCCCGATCGCGATCAGCCGGTCGTCGAGCAGCCGGTCCAGCTCGGCCACGTCCCCGGTGCGCTGCGCGTCCTGCAGCCGCCGCTCCGCGGCCAGCAACTCCTCCTCGGTCATCCGCCCAGGATAGGAGCCGCACCCGTTGGGCGATCTCCCAGGAACGTCGGCTACCGTCCGTGCCCGTGACACGCTCCCGGATCGTCCCCGCCGCCCTGCTCCTCGCCTGCCTGACCGGCCTCGCCGGCTGCGACAGCGACGCGGACACGACGACCGGCGCCACCCCGGCCGCGTCCGGCGCCGCGGCATCCGCCGGGTCGTCCGCGCCGGCCGCCGGCGCCCCGGTCGGTGACAAGGAGCTGTGCACCACGCTGAACAAGGCGGCCAGCACCATGAAGGGCGGCATCTCGGACGCGCAGCAGGCGGACGGCAGCGTCGCCGCGAAGGACGCGAAGGAGGCGTTCGCCAAGTTCCACAAGGCGGTGGACGAGGCGCTCGGCGCCGCCGCGACCACCGAGGTGACCACCGCGGCGCGGGCGGTGGCCGACGAGATCGCCAAGGCGGCGCAGGCCGACGACCCGATCGGCGCCGCGGCCGACGCCGGATTCGCCGACCTCAGCGAGGACCTGACGACCGCCTGCCGGACAGCCGGCGTGACCATCAACTTCTAGGACGACCCGGGCGACCGGCGCGCGAACCAGGTGAGCGCCTGCCCGTGCGGGCGGGCCCAGGCCACCGGCTCGCCGTCCAGCGCCAGCACGTGGTGCAGGGTCTCGGCCGGCGGGTTCGGCAACGGGTCCGGGTAGGACAGGACGGTCGGGTTCTCCAGCGCGATCCAGTGGGCGGGCAGACCGCGTACCGAAGAAATGAATCTCTCTCGGCGGTCGGCCGGCACCTGGTAGAGGACCATGCTGTGGAAGATCACCAGGGTGGCGTCGCGGGGTGCTTGCGCCGCGAGCGCCGGCAGGTCGTCGACCAGGTCGCCGCGGACGAGCAGCGGCGGGTCGGCGGCCACGATCCGGGCGGCGGCGCGCAGCCGGGCGCGGCGCTCGGCCTGCTCCGGCCAGATCAGCGCGTCCAGCCAGGCCAGGTCGGCGGGGTCGGTGACGTCGAGCGGATGGCGGTCCAGCCCGGCCCGCCAGACGATCTCGGGGAGCCGGTCCGGCGGGGCGGTGCCGGTCAGCGCGCAGTCGAGCAGCGGCTCGCCCGCGCCGAGGACGTGCTCGCCGTACCGGTAGGCGTAGCGGTCCGGGTACAGGTTCAGGCCCGCGGACGGGCCGGCCTCCAGCAGCGCCAGGGGTTGCGGGAGCGCGGCGAGGATCGGGAGCAACAGCGCGCAGCGGGCGACCTCGTTGGTCTGCGTCGCCCGGGCGCGGATCTCCGGCTCGATGCGGGACCAGTTCGCCACGGTGAAGTCGCAGGCGGCGGCCGGGTCGGTGACCGGGCCACCGAGGAACTGGAGCACGGCGAAGAGCAGGTTCGGCTGGCGCTTCGCCGGTGGCAGCGTGTCCAGCAGGGCGAGGACCCGGCGGTCGCGCGAGACGGCGACGGCCAGGTCCTCGTACGCCGGGGACTCCCCGGCGGCCTCCCGGGCGGCGAACTCGGCGTAGATCACGGCGGTGGTCATCGTGTCAGTGGACCAGATTCGCACGTCCCGGACGCAGGTGGCGAGCGGTGGCGACGCGGCGCAGCGGGGCGAGCGCGCCGAGGATGGCCAGGGCCGCGAACGGGAGCAGGTTCAGGTTCACCGAGATCGCGACGATGCCCAGGCCGAACACCAGCGGCGTCCAGACCGGCAGCCGGCGGGCCGCGACCATCATCCCGAACAGCACCAGCACGCCGACCGGGAAGAGCATCGGGCCGGCCTTCTCCAGCAGGCCGGGCAGCGGCGCGGCCTCGCGGAACGCGTCCGAGAGGTCCCCGGCGATCACCCAGAGGAAGGCGGCCACGCCGGCCAGGCTCGCGCCGGTGGCGACCGTCGCGACCCGCCGCCGGTCGGCCGGGAAGGTGTTGCGCACGGCGACCGTGAGCACGCCGAACAGCACCATGCCGGCGAAGAACGCCAGGTGCCCGACGGTCCAGAGCGGGCCGTTGCCACGGTCGCCGTCCAGGCCGTCGAGGAAGCGCAGGATGCCGTAGGTGAGGAGCAGCGCCGGGGCGAGCAGGGCGGTCCGGCGGATGACGACCGAGTTCGATTCCATGGGGGGAACGCTATGGCGGTCGATGCCCCACGCAGGACCGGCGGATTCCCCGACGGCGCCCTGATTCCGGCCCTCGGGAAACCCTTAGGGAACACCCTTGGTTTTTCCTATCGAGCAGATAGGAATGCTATGCTCGCGGGCACCGGGGGCCGACGGCCGGGAGCAGCGGGGACGCCACGAGCGCCGCGACCGCTCCGGCCGCGGCCCGCCGGACCACGGGACCACTGAACGCCAGCGGAGGGCATCGCGTGACCACCCTGACCGAACAGGCCGCCGCCGAGCACTTCGCCGCCCGGGCGTTCACCCCCGGGGTGCCGGGCTTCGTCGGGGTGGCGGTCGACCTGCTGCTCGACCCGGCCTGCGCGCCGACCGGGCGACGACCGCTGCGGCACGGCTTCCTGGACACGCGTTCGCCCCGGGTCCTGGTGGTCAGCGGGCCCCCGTCGCCGGGCATCGAGACCGCGCTGCGCCGGATGACCGACGACCTGGCCGCCGCGAGCCGGGTGGTGGATCAGCACGGGCTCAGCGTGCTGCCGTTCGCCACCGACACGGTGCACCCGGAAGGGCCGCTGCACGCGTACGGGACGGCGACCGCCGGGATCCGGGTCGGGCTGGAGGCGGGCCTCGAGGGTGGCGGGCCGCTCGGGCTGCGCCGCCGCTGGGTCCTCGCGCACACCCTCGCTCCGGTGCTGGCCGCCGCGTTCGCCAACGCGCCGCTGCGGCACGGCCGCCCGACCGGCTGGCGCAGCGTCCGCCAGGCGCTGCGCCGCGACCTGCCGGTGCTGCCCGGGACCCCGGTGGTGCCGGGGCCGCGGATTCCGGATTCGCTCACGGTCCCGGCCGGGTCCCGGTTCACCGCCGATTTCCGTACGACCTGGGCCGCCACCGTCCTGGACGCCCCCACCGTCACCGGCCGCAGCCTGCGTGACCGCTTCCGATCGGGCACCCGCCTCACCGTCGCCGACCTGGACCGCCACCTCGCGAGCCTGCGCCCGCCGGTGGCCGCCCGCGGGCACCTGGAGATCGACGCGGTCGACCGGCAGTCCGGCAACGGCTGGCGCGTCCCGGCCGCGGTGATCACCGCCCTGCTCGACGACCCGCGCGCCGCCGAGGAGGCGTACGCGGCCACCGTGCACCTGGTCGACGAGCCGCGCCTGTGGGAGCGCGCCGCCCGGGACGCCCTCACCGACCCGGTCCTGGCCGACGCGGCCCGCGCCTGCTTCCTGGCCGCCTACGCCAGCTTCGCCCGGCACGGCGCCACCCGCGAACTGCGCGACGCGCTCGCCGACTACACCGACCGCTACGTCAACCGCGGCCGCTGCCCCGCCGACGACCTCCTGGACCGCGCCGCCGGCCTGGTCTGACGATCCGCCCGGTCCCGGCCGCCGCGGCGGGCCGGGTGGCCGCGGATGCAGCGGCTGTACGCCGACCGGGCGCTGCCGCACCGACCATGCCGGGGCCGACCCCGGCGCGGGCCGGCACCGGCGGTCACACCGCGTCGATGAAGTGCTCGCCGAGCAGGCCGCGCAGGCGGCTCAGGGCGCGGGCGTTGCGCATCTTCACCACCGACACGGAGACGCCGAGGATCGTCGCGACCGTCTCGACGCTGTGGTCCTCGGCGTGCCGCAGCACCAGGACGGCCCGGTCCTTGACCGGCAGCTGGGCCAGCGCGTCCACCAGGGCGAGGCGCAGCTCCGGGGCCCAGACCGCGCCGCTGTCCGGCCGGTCCGGCAGCTCGGCCAGCACCACCTCCGAGCCGCTGCGCCGCCGCTGCTGGTCGAAGACGAGGTTCATCAGCACCCGCCGGCTGTATCCCTCGAGGTTGGCGCTGGCGCGGATCCGGTCCCAGGAGGCGTACATCTTGGTGAAGGTCTGCTGGGTCAGGTCCTGGGCCAGGTGCCAGTCCCGGCACATCAGGTAGGCGCTGCGGCGCAACCTGGCGGCGGCGGACGCCACGAACGCGGTGAACTCGTCGTCCCGGGCGGCCTTGGCCCGGCGGCGGGACTCGCTCCAGCCGGCCAGGAGCCCGGTCACAGCGTCCCGCCGACCGGGGCGCCCGGCTCGCAGACCCGGCCGACGATCTGAGCGACCCCGGGCATCGCCGCGTACCGCTCGCGGAAGTCCGCGAACCGTGCGGGGTCCGTCAGCCGCAGCCGGAACGACGCGGGAATCGAGTCCCGGTCGACGGCCTGGACGAAGTCCGGACTGTCCGCGTAAAGCGCCTTGAACCGCTCGTAGGCCTGCTCCCGGGTCTCGTACTCCAGCGCGCTGATCCGCAGGTCCGCACCGAGCGCCGTGTGCAGCGCCGCCCGCTGCCCCTCGGTCGCCCGGTCGGTCAGGAAGATCGCCACGTCGGTGGCGTCCTCGGCCACCGGCTGCGCGGAGCAGGACGGCGCCGCCGCGGGCTGCCACATCGCCGCCGCGGCCGGCCCCGGCCCGGTCTGTGGCCCGGCCCCGCCGGACGGCAGGCTCAGGGCCGCCACCACGCCGAGCACCGCCACCACGCCGGCCGCCGATCCCCCGATCGCGGCCCACTGCCGCCGCCGGCGGCGCACCCGCCCGACCTCGGCGATGGCGGACTGCGCCATCTCCCCCGGGTCGAACCCCGGGCCGTCGCCGGCCGCCCGGTCGAAGTGTCTCCGCATGCTCGCGTCCACGTCGGTGCTCCTCGCTGTCCGTCTCAGGCTCTGCTGAAAAGGACTGCTTGAAGCCCCGATCAGGTCACATCGGGGAGGTTAGGTCGAGGAGAGCGCGGGCGCTACACCCAAGTCCCCCGCCTCGGCGGAGGGCTCCGTGCGGTTACGGAGGAAAGAAGGAAGCGCTCGCATGGCCTCGACCGTCACCCCGTCACACCGGCAGCAGCTCGGCGAACCGGCCCGGCGTGTACACCTCCGACCCCTCGGGGAGTTCCTCCGGCGCGTCCAGGCCGATGAACGTGACCGGCTCGTCCGGCACACCGCCGTCCCAGCTCGTCACCTCGGTCCGGTCGCGCCAGCGGTCGATCAGGTAGCCCATGGTCAGGTAGCGCCGCTCGATCAGCGCGCGCACCCGGTGGGACGTGCCGAACCGGTTCTCCTCCACCCGGTTGAACGCCGGCCAGCCGCGCAGGTACAGGTGCAGCCACACGGCCTGCCAGCCCCGCTCGCCCTTGGTGAAGACCATCGGCAGCGCGATCCGTCCGGTCCCGCGCAGGTGCGACTTGGCCCGCACGGTCCGGGCGTCGAACGGCATGCCGCGCTGCTCCGGCATCCGGGCCTGATACCCGAACATCGACTCGGCGACCTCGTCGAACGACTCCCCGGCGTAGATGTTGACCTGCGGGACCACGTACTTCCCGCGCAGCGTCAGCGGCACGTCGATGAACTCGGTCGCGCCGTTCTTCGCGTCGGTGAGGTCACCGGAGTGCACCACGCCGTCGTGCTTGTAGTTCGTCCAGGACACCTGGCCCAGGCTGCGGAATTCCTCGTCGAGCAGCAGGACCGACAGGTCGTAGTCGGTCCGCCGGGCGGTCTGCCGCCAGTACATGAAGAACCGCAGCAACTCCCCGTCGACCACACCCCGCGAGCCGCGTGGCAGCACCGCGAAGCCGCCCTCGGCCGCCTTGCCGGACAGCGGCAGGGCGACGTCGAGCACCGCCGGGTCGACCAGGATCGGCCGCTCCGGCAGCGAAAGCGACGGCAGCGAAAGCGACGGCGGCGAAAGCGACGGCAGCCGGGCGCCGATCGCCGCGTCCAGTCGCGACGACAGCTCGGCCACCAGCTCGGCCGGCAGCGGCGGCCGCCGGTCCGGACCGATCCAGGCGGTCCGCGAGCGGTTCGCGTACATCCGGGCCGACGCCGGCACGAGCCGGTTGCCGACGTGCTCGCGCAGCGAACAGAGCACCCGCCCGGACGCCGCGCCGAGCGCACCGGTGACCGCCTCGGTCACGGCGTCGCGCTCGGCCGCCGAAGCCAGCCGCAGCAACCGGTCCGCGGACCGCAGGAGCAGGCCCGGCGCGGCCGACAGCACGGTGGCGGCCCGGCCGACGTCGCCGGACCGGAACGCCGCCTCGGCGCGACCGGCCACGGTCGGCACCCGGCGCTCGCCGCGCGCGACCGTGAAGACCTCGCGGGCGTGCGGCCACTGGGTGTACTCGTGCGGGTGCAGGCGCTCGCCGAGCCGCTTCCACCGCTCCGCGTGGCGCGCGACGTCGCCGAGCTTGCCCGGGTTCGCCGCGACGACCTCGTGCAGCGCCGCCAGCAGGACCCGGCGCTCCCGGCGCGGGAAGGCGCGGAACCGGGTCGGCCGGGCGAGCGAGACGTCGCCGCCGGAGACCTGGCAGGCCAGGCGCAGCACGTCGGTCGTGGTGTCGACGGCCACCAGCGGGCGGCCGAGGACCAGCCGGATGCCGTTGAGCACGGCACGGTTCTCCCGGACCGGGATCTCCGCCGGCTGCGGGCCGTCCGCGCAGGTCAGGGCGAGCTCGCTGAGGATCGCGAGGTCCGCCTCGCCGAGCGGGGCCGGGCTGCCGGCCAGCGACAGGTAGAGCCGCTGCGCCTCCACCTCGGCGGTGTCGCCGAGGTGCAGCAGGGTGACCCGGTCGCCGGCCGCCGCGATCAGCTCGTCGTGGGCGGCCAGCAGGTCGGCGTAGGTGTGCTGGTAGGTGCCGTACCCCGGCAGGTCGAGCAGGTTCACCGTGCGGAGGTCCGGCAGCTCACCGCCGCCGCCGGCCGGCACGGCCGCGCGCAGCCGCTCGGTCCAGAACTCGACGGTGTCCGGGACGCCGTCCGGGAAGCGCAGGAAGTAGGCGTTGTGCCGGACGTGGTCGCCGACCAGCTCACGGACCGCGGACACCACGGTGGCGGCCAGGTCCATGGCCGGCTCCGGCGCGAGCCCGCCGACGTGCTCCAGCAAGGCCCGCGACGCGGCGAAACCGACGTCGAGCAGCGTGGCGTCCAGCTGCCGGGCCACCGCGGCACCGTCACCGGGGGCGCCCGTGCTCGCGGGCACGCGCAGCGTCTTCTGGATGATCAGCTTCTCGAGCACGGGCCCTCCCAACCACGAATGCGTGGGCCGCCGGGGACTCGAACCCCGAACCGTTCGATCCAAAGAGGAGAAGGAAGCGCCTCCATGACCGCGCGAGCGGGAAGCGGACGCACTATCCAGTCGAATGCTCTAACCCTTGAGCTAGCGACCCGCCGCTGATACTGGCACGCGCTCCGCCGCCGGACCATCGAGTTTCGACGGGGCCAGGCGGATCAGGGCCACGATCGCGGCCAGCAGCATCAGGCCCGCGCTGGTCCACGCGGCGGCGTGCAGGCCGGACGCGAAGGCCTCCCGGGCGGCGTGCAGCAGACCGGGCGACCCGGTGGCGACGGCGCCGCTGAGGGTCTCCCGCGCGACGGCCGGCACGGCCAGCCCGGCGGCGATGGAGAGAAGGCGGGTCTGACTCGCGCCGTGCGCGGCGATCTCCTTGATGCCCCAGATGACCGGCAGCACGGCGGCAGCATCAGCGTGGCGCCGGCGACGCCGAGCAGCGCCCGCGCTGTACTAATACGCGCAGCAGGCGTGCTGGCTGTGCTCGACGTACTCGGGGTCGTGCCACCAGAAGGCGGCGTTGGCCGGGTGGTCGTGGAAAGCGACTTCTTCCAGGGACGCGGGCTGCACCACCCCTCGGAACGGCGCCAGCAGGGCGTCGACCGTGTGCAGCACGCCGGAGGCCATCACCTGCCGGACGTTCGCGGCCTGATCGATGTCGGTCAGCGGGTCACCGCCCAGGATCACCAGGTCGGCGTAGCGCCCGGGCGCGATCCGGCCCAGCGGCTCGCCCAGGAAGTCGGCCGGGATCCGGGTGGCGGTGCTCAGCGCCTCCCACGGCGTCATCCCGTAGGCGACCATGGCGCGCAGGTTGAGGTGGGTGCTGACCGCGTTCGGCGAGATCGGCGAGTCGGTGCCGGTGATCACCCGGCCGCCGCCGCGCAGCACCCGGGCCACGTGCGCCACCTGCCGGGCCAGGTTCTGCCGGTTCACCGTCTGGTCGGTGGTCCGCGCGGTCTCCGCGATGCCGCGCAGCGTCGCGTATTCCCAGCTCGGATAGAGGGTACGCACCCGCACGTCGTCCACCAGCCCGGCGTCGTCGCCGAGCAGGGTGACCGCGCCGAACAGGGTCGGTGTCAGCGTGGCCCGGCTGCCGATGAAGATGTCCGCCACGTCCGAGTAGGCCGAGCCCAGCGGGGTGACCGTCCGCGAGTACCCGAACCGGCTGGTCGCGCCGACGTGCTCCTGCCCGTCACCACCGAACGCGAACGCCGGATAGTGGTAGTGCGAGGTAGCGTGCACGCCGTGCCGGTGCGCCCAGGCGATCACCTGCCGCTGCCGCTCCGGGGCGAGCCGCACGTAGGACTTCATCAGGTCGTAGTCGAGCGCGCCGGCCCGTTCCAGTTCCAGGGCGACCTGCGCCGCGTCGAAGGTGGGGCGCATGAAGTTGTAGAAGATCCGGGACCCGTCGACCGCCTCGCCGGTGGCGAAGTAGCGCGGCCCGATCCGCGCACCGGACTGGATCGACTCGCGCTCCTCGACCATCTGATAGGCGGGACTGCCCGGCGACCGCGTGGTGGTGATCCCGAGCGAGAGCCACAGCCGCCCCTGCCGCGCCCCGTAGGAATACCCCTGCATCTCCCGGTGGTGATGCATGTCGATCAGGCCGGGCGTGACCACCGCGTCGCGCGCGTCGACCAGCCGCCCGTCCCGGTCGTCGCGATGCGGCCCGACCTCGACGATCCGGTGCCCCTCGACGACCACGTCGACGTCCCGGCCGAGGGTCCGGCTGACGCCGTCCCAATACCGGCCCGCCCGGATCACGGTCCGCCCGCGAGGCGCGGTGTTCGCCCAGGTCAAATTCACCTTTACGGTACGCGGTGAGCCGCCGCCCGCCTCGACCAGCCGCAGCCGCCCACCGTTGAGGTAGAGCAGCCGCGTCGAGTCGCCGCTCCAGCTGGGCGCGTCGGTGACCTCGCGGGTGACCTGCCGGGGCTCCCCGGCGAACGTGCCGTCCGGGTGCACGTCGACGACCCAGAGCACGCTGGCCACCACGAAGGCGAGCCGCGTGCCGTCCGGGGACCAGACCGGGCCGTCGTCGCCACGGGTCTGCAGGGAGCGGTCCGGGAGGGGGTCGACGTACCGGCCGGCGCCGGTGGCCGTGTCGACCAGCAGGATCTTGCTGAGGCCCTCCCGGAAGCGGGCCGAGTAGGGCACGATCGCGGCCAGCGCGATGGTCCGGCCGTCGGCGGACCAGCTCGGGCGGCCCGGCTCGAAGGTCGCGGTGAACAGCTTGCGGACCGCGCCGGTGGCCACCTCCACCGTGTGGAGCGCGCCGGTCTGGTCCAGGAACGCCAGCCGGGAGCTGTCCGCGGACCAGCTGCCGGACACCGCCGCCGCGTTCGGCAGCGCGGTCAGCTGCCGGTCCGCGCCGGTCGCCAGGTCACGCAGCCAGATGTCGAGCTTGCCGGCCCGGTCGGTGGAATAGGACAGGTATTTGCCGTCCGGCGACCAGGCCGGGTCGGACTTCCACCAGGAGTCCCGGGTGAGCGGCCTCGGCGGCTGCCCGATCCGCATCGTCCAGATGTCGTTGAGCGCGCGGAACGCCACCGACCGGCCGTCCGGGGAGAGCACCGGGCTGCCGATGCCGAGCACCGGGCGCGGGTGGACCGACTCGAAGTCCCGGGACCGTTTGCGGTACTCCGGGGTGGTCAGCGGGACCGCCGCGGCGAAACCGATCTCCGACCGGGCCGGCGCGCCCAGCCGGCGGCGCCGGATCACGCCGTCGGCGGCGTACACGAAACTGCCGTCCGGACCGAAGCTGACCCGGAACGGAAAGACCTCCTCGCCGGTGATCTCGGGTTTGCCGTCCCGCCACAGCTCGCTGCGGCCGTCCAGGAGCACCTGGTAGACGATCCCGGAACCGTCCGGCGTCCACTCCGGTCCGTGGATCACCTGGCCGGCCGGAACGGTGACCCGGGTGGTGCGGGTGCCGGTCGCCACCTCGACCACGTCGATCCGGGTGTTGGCGACCACGAACGCGATCCGGGCGCCGTCCGGGGACCAGGCCGGTTCGTACTCCTCGGCGGTGGTGCCGCCGGGCACCGCGGTGATCGCGCCGGAGGCCAGGTCGAGCAGGTGGATGCCGTAGCTGCCGTCCCGGTCGCTGGAGAACGCGAGCCGGCGGCCGTCCGGGGCGAACCGCGGCTCGCGGTGGTCGAACGGGCCGGTGGTGAGCCGGCGCAGGCCCGACCCGTCCGGCCGGATCAGCCACAGGTCGAACGACCCGGCCCGGTACGACTGGACCACGAGGCTCGCCCCGTCCGGCGCCCAGTCCGGCTGGGCCACGTCGAAGAGGTCCCCGGTCAGCCGCCGGGCCGGACCGCCCGGGGCGGGCAGCACCCACAGCACCCCGGCCAGGTCCATCGCGATCCGCTTACCGTCCGGCGACTGGCGCACCGCCAGGCCGGTGCCCTGCCGCAGCCCGGTGCGCCGGGTCGCGGCGGAGGCGGCCCCGGCGACGGCCGGGCCCAGGACGGTGGCACCGGCGACCCCGGCGAGAAGCTCACGTCTGCTGACTGCACTCATCGGATTAATAGACACCTATTGATGGGTTCGAGCAAGGTCGATCACGCCGATAGGGTTACCGTATGCGCATTTCGATCTGGCCGGGTGCGGGTCAGCCGTGGTCCGACATCCTTCAGACCGCCCGTCACGCGGAAGAGACCGGCTGGGACGGCGTCTGGATCGCCGACCACTTCATGCCGAACGCCGGCACCGGCCGCGACCCCGACCACCCCACGCTGGAGGCCGGCTCGCTGGTCGCCGCCCTCGGCGCGGCCGTCCCGCGGGTGCGGATCGGCACCCTCGTCTACGGCAACACCTATCGGCACCCGGCCGTGGTGGCCAACATGGCGGCCACCGTCGACCACGTCACCGGCGGCCGGTTCACCCTCGGCGTCGGCGCCGGCTGGCAGGTCAACGAGCACGAGCAGTACGGCATCGAGCTGCCCCCGACCAAGCAGCTGCTGGACCGCTTCGTCGAGGCGCTCCAGGTGCTGCACGGGCTGCTGCGCCAGTCGCGGACCACCCTGGACGGTGAGTACTACCAGCTCACCGACGCGGTCTGCGAGCCGAAGCCGGTGCAGGACCCGCTGCCCATCATGATCGGCGCCAAGGGCGAGAAGCGGATGCTCGGCGTGGTCGCCGAGTACGCCGACATGTGGAACACCTGGGGCCTGCCCGACCTGTTCGCGCACAAGTCCGCCGTCCTCGACCGGTTCTGCGCCGAGCGCGGCCGGGACCCGAAGTCGATCGAGCGCACCGCCCAGGCGCTCACCGTGGTCAACGGCCCGCTGCCGGAGCACGTGGCGATGCCGGCCATCGGCGGCAGCCCGGCGAAACTGGCCGACGCCATCGCCGAGTACCGCGCGGCCGGCCTGGACGAGCTGATCGTCCCGGACGCCTTCCTCGGCTCCGGCGCCGAGAAGCTCAAGGCGATGGACACCGTCCTCGGACTGCTCAACGGGTAGCCGCCGGGCGATTCCCGGTTGCTAAACGGGTAGTCGCCGGGCGACTCCTCACGTCGCCGAGCCGTGCGCCGACATGCAAGGGCGACCCGCGCGGTGCGGGCTCGGCGACGTGAAAGGCCCGCTCTGATGGACCTGCCTGAGATCGGCTCCCCGATTTTCCTCGCCCTCGCGGACGGTGTGAACATCCGTTCCCGCCTCGAATCGGTGGACGACGGCACGTTCAGTGTGGCCGCTCCGCTGGAGACCAGCGGGCCGGACGGCTTCCTGCCCGGCTACGAGTTCGAGGTGTTCTGGGTGCCGCCGCGTACCCGGATCAAGATGCCGGTGCTGCTCAAGGGCGTCAGTGACTCGTCGCCGTTCCGGTGGACGCTGTTCCCGACCGCGGAGCCGGAGATCAGCAACCGCCGGGAGTTCGCCCGCGGCGGCGCCGGCGCCCCGATCCGCCTGTTCGGCGAGTGGGGTCCCAGCTGGCTCCAGGGCCAGATGCTTGACATCAGCGAGGGTGGCCTGCGGTTCTGGGTCAACGACGCCACGATGCTCAAGGAGGGCGACTACATGCGCGCCCTGGTCTGGCTGGGCAACGGCGAGGCCGAGATCAAGGGCAAGGTGTACGCGGTCCGCCCGGCCGGCGACGAGCCCGGCTACCACGTGGTGCTGATCTTCAAGACGATCGACCCGCTCGCCCAGATGATCCGGCAGTACGTGATCGCCTGGGAGATCGGCGAGCGCCGCAAGGCCCGCCAGCAGGCCTGAGGCCCGCCGGCGGGTCACAGCGAGTGGACCACGCCACTTCGTATCGCGGCGAGTTTGTCCGGGTTGGCGGTGTTGAGGATCGCCGCCACCCGGCCGTCGTCGTCCAGGTCGAGCGTGATCGTGGCGATCACCCGGCCGGCCCCGGAGAACACCACGCCGGCGCCGCCGTTCAGCTCGACCAGCGCGGCCGACATCTGGTCCGGCCGCACGCCCTCGTAGGGCCGGCTGCCCACCCCGGCCAGCCAGGTCGCGACGCGTTCGGCACCGTGCACCGGGCGCATCGCCTGGCGTACCTTGCCGCCGCCGTCGGTCCACAGCGTGACGTCCGGCGCGAGCAACTCCATCAGCGTGTTGATGTCGCCGCCGGTGGCGGCCGCGAAGAAGCGCTCGGTCACCGCGCGCTGCCGGTCGCGGTCCGCCGGGAACCGGGGACGCCGCGCACGGACGTGCTCGCGCGCCCGGTGCGCCGTCTGCCGCACGCTCTCCGGGGTGCGCTCCACCGCCTCGGCGATCTCGTCGTAGCTGAACGCGAACGCCTCGCGCAGCACGAAGACGGCCCGCTCCAGGGGTGTCAGGTTCTCCAGGACCAGCAACAGCGCGGGCGCCACGTCCGGCACCTCGCCGCTGGTCAGGATCGGCTCCGGCAGCCACGGCCCGAGGTACGTCTCGCGGCGGGCACTGGCCGCCCGCAGCCGGTCCAGCGCCGTGTTCGACACGATCCGGACCAGGTACGCCTTCGGGTCGGCGACCTTCGACCGGTCGGCCGCCGACCACTTGAGCCAGGAGTCCTGCACCGCGTCCTCGGCGTCCGCGGCGCTGCCGAGGATCCGGTAGGCGATGGAGAAGAGCAGGTTCCGATACTGATCGAAGACGGTCACCGACGCCACACCATCACCGAGCCGGGGTGCTTCAGGGCGCGCCGGAAGGTCGGCCACGGGGACGAGGTCACGGTCTCCTTGTACCAGACCGCCACCCGGCCGGTCAGGCACCACCGGGCCGGGGCGTCGTCGGCGTGGGTGAACTGCACGACCGCGTCGCGGCGGCCCAGGCTGACCGGGGCGTGGTAATAGCCGAACCGGAACGGCCGGACCGGCTTGCCGTCCAGCTCGCGGACGATCTGCGCGGCGGTGTGCGCGGCGGTCGGCATCCCGCCCTGGCAGGTCCCGTGCATGACGCCGTAGCGCTGGGTGATCCGGGCGGCGTCACCGATCGCCCAGATCTCCGGGTGCGAGACCGAGCGCAGCGCGTCGTCGGTGACGATCCGGCCGTGCTCGTCGACGGTCAGCCCGGCCGCCGCGGGCAGGGGTGCGACCCGCACGCCGCTGGTCCACAGGATCGCGTCGGCCGGTGCGGTCGTGCCGTCGGCCAGGTCGACGCCGTCCGGGCGTACCTTAATGATCTCGCCGGTCCGCACCTGGACGCCCAGCCGGACCAGCGCGGCCCTGAGGTGTGCACGGGCCCGGGGCCCGAGGTTGCCGCCGGGCTCGGCCCGGCCGAGCAGCGTGACCGTGATGCGCGGGTGGCTCTCGGCGATCTCCGCGGCCGCCTCCAGGCCGGTCAGGCCGCTGCCGCAGACCACCACGCGGCCTTCGCTCAGCTCGTCGAGGCGGCGCGCGAACAGGTCCGCTTCCGTCGCGGAGTCCAAGGTGTACGCGTGGTCCGCCGCCCCGGGCACCGCCGAGGTGTCGGCCGCGCCGCCGAGCGCGTAGACCAGCGTGTCGTACCCGATCTCCCGCTCGTCGTCGATCCGGACCGTCCGCGCGACGGTGTCGATCCCGGTCACCCAGCCGACCTCCAGGCGCGCGTTCGAGCCCGCCAGCAGGGCCGGGATGTGCAGGTCCGCGAGGTCCTGGCCGGTGGCGGTCTGGTGCAGCCGGAGCCGCTCGGTGAAGCGCTCGGCCGGGTTGACGACGGTGATCGTCACGTCGTCGCGGCGGCGGGTGCGGCCGGCCAGGCTGACCGCCGTGAGCATGCCGGTGTATCCGGCGCCGATGACCACGATCCTCTTCGACATCGTCCTGCCCCTGTCTCTCGGTGTTTGCCACGAGACGGGGCAGGACGAGCCGGGCGTGAGGTGCCGTGACTCAGGTCACAGGCTCACTTGACCATGGAGCCGGTGTACGTGCCGTTCTCCGGGGCGACGGCGATGCAGGTGATGCTGCGGTCCGCGCTCCAGGAGGTGCGGGACGGGAAGATGTAGTAGAACTCCGCGTCCTTGAACTTGCCGATCGCGTAGGCGTCGATCTTGTCGTTGCAGCGGTTCTCGGCCTCGGTCTCGACCTTCTTGTCGCCGGGGTAGGCGCCGGCCGCCATCGTGGTGACGCTGTAGACCTCGCCCTGGTGCGGCACCGAGCAGGCGACCACCGGCATGTCGTAGACGGTTTCGTCGTCGGAGATGGTGGCGATGCAGTCGCCGGGGCGCAGCTTGTCGGTCCGGACGTCGGCCGGCTCGGTGGTGGTGGGCTTCGCCGTGGCGGTAGGCCGGTCTAAACCGGTCGGGCCGGCGTCCACGGGGGGATTGTCGTCGTTGAGGACACCGACCGCGATCAGCACGGCGAACAGCACGATCCAGCCGGCGGCGACGGAGAGCCCGGCGACGGCCAGGCCCTTGCCCTTCTCGCCGGTCTGCTTGATCTGCGACAGGGCGATGAAGCCGCAGACGACGGCGACTATCAGCAGGGCCGGGATGACGCCGAGGATGCCGCAGATCAGCGAGGCGACAGCGGCCTTGTTGGTCTTGGTGGGCTGCCCGTACATCGGGAAGCCCGGCGGCGGGAAACCGGCCGGCGGGAAGCCGGGCGGCGGGAAGCCGGGCGGCGGATAACCGCCGGCCGGTGGGTAAGGCTGGCCGGGGTAGGGCTGGCCTGGGAACGGCTGGCCGGGGTAGGCCTGGCCCGGGGGCGGCTGCCCGGAGTAGGCAGCCGGCGGGTACGCGCCGTAGGGCTGTGGGGGCACCGGCGGGGCCGCGTCGTAGCTGGGCTGCGGTGCCGCCGCCGGGTAGCCGGGCTGCGGCGGAGCGCTGTAAAACGGGTCGCCGGCGGGCGCCGGGAAGGCCAGCGGGTCGGCGGGCGGGGGCACGGGAGCCGGACCGGACACCGGGTGCGGCTGCCCGGGGAATTGCTCGTTCACGCGCGCACGCTAACCCAGAAAACGATCTTTACCGAGGGCAAGCCGGTTCCGATTGGGTATCACCGTGGCGGGACCCCTCCGCTCAGGGGTGGACCATGGACCCTTCCCACTCCCCGGTCGGCGGCACGGCGATGCAGACCACCCGGCGGTCGAAGTCCCACGACGCCCGGGTCGGATAGACGTAGAGCACCCGGGCGTTCGCGAACTTCCCGACCGCGTACCTCTTCAGGTCCTTGCCGCAGCGGTCGCCGGCGGTCTCGTCGGCCTCGGTGTCGCCCGGGTAGGCGCCCGCCGGGAACGTCCAGATGTCGTAGACCTCGCCGCCGTGCGACTGCGAGCACAGCTCCACGGTGAACGACTCGGCGCTGCCGTCCGGGTCGACGTAGCTGAGGCAGTCGCCCAGCTGGAGGTCCTCGACGTCACGACGACCGGGACCGGAGGTGCTGCCGGTCCGGACCGGCGCGGTGGCCGTCGCGGCGGGCGGGCGGCCGGCCGCCGGCGGCTCGTCGCCGTCGTCGTCGTCGTCGACGAGGATGGCGGTGACGCCGATCAGGAGATAGAGCGAGGCGACGCTCAACGCTCCGATGGCCAGGCCCCGGCCGCGCTCGCCGCGCTTCGCGATCTGCGACAGGGCGACGAAGCCGAGGATGACACCGAGCGGGAGGGCGCCGATGGCCGCGAAGAAGAGCGCGGCGATGGCGGCGTTGTTGATCTCGCGCTTGGGGGCGGGACCGTACATCGGGTATGCCGGGTGGATCGGCGGCGGATATCCGGTGGGCGGATAGGGCTGGCCCGGATAGGGCTGATGCCCCGGGTAGGTGGCGGGCGGATAGGCACCATAGGGCGACGGGTAGGCCGGACCTCCCGGCGGCGGGTAGGCCGGGCCGCCGGGAGCCGGGTAGGCCGGACCACCCGGCGGCGGATAGGCCGGGCCGCCGGGAGCCGGGTAGGCCGCCGGCGGCGGGGCGCTGTACATCGGGGGCGGAGCCTGCGGGTCGTGCGGCGGCGGCGCGGGCGCCGGGCCGGGCACCTGGTGCGGCGGCCCGGGGAAGTCCTGGTTCACGCCGGGACGCTAACCCACCGATCGATCATCGCGCACACCCATATCGGCGACCGCCGCACGGGCGGTCACCGAGCGGTAGGCGTACCAGATCAGGGCGACGGCGCCGGCGCTGAAGACCGTGTTGCCGATCAGGTCGACGGCGACCGCGGCGGCACCGACCGGAGACTGGGCGAACGAGTGCCAGGCGTAGGTGAGCAGCGCGCCGGCCCCGATCGCCAGCCGGTGCAGGTCGGACCAGCCCTGTTTCGCCGACCAGCGGGCCAGCAGGGTGAGGTAGACGACGATGTCCACCGCCCAGAGCGCCACGCCCGCCCCGACCGGCAGGTTCACCAGGTCCAGGGTCGGTCCCTGGAAGAAGGCGCCGGCGACCAGGGTGGCGATCAGCACGACCCGGGCGCTCGGCGCGACGCCGGGGCGGGGCCGGAAGGTGATCCGCAGCAGCAACCCGGCCGCGACGAGCAGGGCGATGATGATCCCGGTGGCGGTGAACTGGCCGGCCGTCGCGGTGTACGGCCACTCCGACATGGTGATCGCCGTGCTGATCGCGGCGCCGAGCAGGAACAGCGCCCCGGTCACGATCAGTCCGGTACGCCCCAGCCACGGCGTGGTCCGCCGCTCGCCGGCGATCACCTCCATCATCATGATCGACGCGCTGATGCTCCAGAACACGTGGATGCCGAGCACGTAAATGGTCCACGGGACGGCAATCCCGAGCGCCGGGATGAACCCGTCCACCAGCAGGTGCTCGTCGGCGTAGTTCGGGTTGAACAGCGACTGGGTGGTCAGCCCCTCCTCCACCACGGCGAAGGCCAGCGCCAGGATGACCATGTTCGGCCAGCCCAGCCCGCGGCGGCGGACGACCTCCCGGATCAGCAGCGCCCCGCCGCCGTAGAGCGGCGCCAGCGCGAACACCGCCGGCAGCAGGATGATCGGCAGGTTGCCCAGCAGGAACTCCCCGACCAGCGGCGCCAGGAAGACCAATCCGACGGACAGCCGGACGCCGGGAGTGATGCGCTTTCTCATGCCTCGACTACACCGCTCCCGGCACCCATCGACCCCGGTCGAACATCACGGATCGCCGATGACAAATGTCAGGCGAGCCGGGCCTCCAGGCGGGCCCGGCAGTGCGGCCACTCCGAGGCGATGATCGAGTACATCGCGGAGTCGCGCAGCCGGCCCTCCTCCCCCGGCGCCCAGGACTTCGACCAGCACCGCAGGACGCCCTCGAAGCTCGCACCGATCCGCTCGATGGCGGCTCGCGAGCGGGCGTTGCGGGCATCCGTCTTGAGGTCCACCCGGATCGCGTTCCACCGCTCGAAGGCGTGCCGCAGCAGCAGGAACTTCGCCTCGGTGTTGATCCCGCTCCGCTGCGCCGACGCGCCCAGCCAGGTGAAGCCGATCTCGACCGCGCACAGCTCGTCCCGGTCCGGCCAGGGGCGGGGATCCCACAGGCCGGTCACCCCCACGGCCCGGCCCGTCTTCTTGCCGACCTGAGCGTACGGCTTCAGCACGCCCGCCTCGGCCCGCGCCAGCTGGGCGTCCAGGTATTCGTCCAGCTCCGCCGCGGTCGGCACCCAGGTGTACCGGTACGACGAACGGTCCTCCTCGGCGGCGACCGCCAGGTCGGCGGCGTGCCGCCGGTCCAGCGGCTCCAGCCGGACCAGGCGGCCGTCCAGCACCGGGGCGTCGAGGTTGGTGAGCAGCACGGCAGGGCTCCTTCTCGCGGCTTGCCCGGCACACGACGCGCCGGACCCGGTCATCACCCGGGGCACCCCACCCACGGTGGAGGGTTGCCGGCCAGCGAGCCGGGGCTTCGCGCTGGCGCTCATGACCTGGCCGCCACCCTAACAGCCGCGCTCTCCACAGGGGACGCGCGATGCGGTGCCCACGCGGCGGACCGGCGATGCGGGGACCGTGCTCGTCGCGTACCGAAAATGTCAGTGACCGCGATGACGGGCCCGCGATCGCGCGCGGCGGACCTCTCGCCGATGCTCCTCGCGGGCCTCCCGGCGCTCCCGGCCCTGCCGTGCCGACTCCTGTTTGTGCTGCTCCATGGCCTTCTTGACGGCTTCCTGGGCGGCCGTGCTGGGCCGGGCCTCGGCTGCCGCGCGGGCCGCGGCCCGGGCCAGCCGCTTCGGGTTGCCCGGCGTGGACTTTCCCGGCCCGGCGGTGGCCGCGGGGCTGCGCTGCGCGCGGGCGAGCAGCTCACCGCCGTGCCGGAGCAGGAACTGGTAGAGCTCGGCGTCGGTCGGCTCGGCGCCGAACACGTGCCGGACCGCCCGGACCCGGTCGCCGTCCGGGATCTCCAGCACCGCGACCCAGAACGGGCCCTCGAAAAACAGCGTCGTCGTCGCCATCGTGTCTCCTGTGCGCAGGCAGCAAGTGTCCTGCGCCGGACAACCGATCAGGTCGCTGATCGGCCGGAGACGGGCCGTCCACGAGGGACGACGCCCCGACTACCAACGGGGCGGTGTTTTCGCGCCCCGCCAGGATAACGGGTCAGGCACTGAAGGACTCCTGGCCGACCACGCGGAGCAGGTCGAGGTGGTCGGCGGTGGGGCTGCCGGGCGGGGCGGTCAGCAGGATCAGGCGCTGGTCCTCGGTCGGGGTCAGCAGCGTCTCGAAGTCGAGCTCCAGGAGCCCGACCGTCGGATGCTGGACGCGGAGCCGGCTGGTGCGACGGACCGCGACCTCGTGCCGGTCCCAGATCTCGGTGAACTCCGGGCTGCTCTCCCGCAGGCGCTGGACCAGCGCGGCGGCGATCGGGTCGTTGCCCCGGCGGGCGACGGCGGCGCGCAGGTCGGCGACGTGCAGACGACCGGCGTAGTCGTGGTCCTCCGGCGGGACCGCGGCGCGCATCCGGCCGTCGTTGAACCAGCGCCACACCAGGTTGTGGTCCTGCTCGTGGTCGTGCGGGCCGGTCGGGCAGATGCCGCCGAACAGGGTCTCGGCCAGCGCGTTCTGGGCGAGCAGGTCGCCGAGGTCGCTGACGATCTGGGCCGGGACCCGGGTCAGCTGGTCGAGCAGGATCCGCAGCCCGGGGCGCACGTGGGTGCCGGCGAGCCGGCCGGCCGGCGGCCGATGCCCGGCCAGCAGGTAGAGATGGTCGCGCTCGTCCTCGGACAGGCGCAGGGCGTGTGCCAGGGCGCGCAGCATCTGGGTGGACGGCTGCGGGCTGCGCGCCTGCTCAAGCCGCATCAGGTAGTCGGCGGACATGCCGGTCAGCAGGGCGAGCTCCTCGCGGCGCAGCCCCGGGGTGCGCCGGCGCGGGCCGGCCGGCAGGCCGACGTCGGCCGGGCGGAGGCGTTCCCGGCAGCGGCGGAGGAAGTCGGCGAGTTCGCGGCGGTCCATGGCACCCATCCTGGCCCGGCCGCCGGGCGGTAGCCAAGGATCCCGGATCCTAGCCAGAACGCTCCGCTGCACAGCGGCCGCCGGGCGTAGCACCCTGGCCGCAGGCAATCGTCCAGGAGGGTGGGCAACGATGAAGGCGATCGTTTTCGAGAGCTTCGGTGGACCCGAGGTGCTGCGGCTGACCGAGACCGCGGTGCCGGAGCCCGGTCCCGGGCAGGTGCGGATCCGGGTCCGCGCGTCCGGGCTGAACCAGCTCGACTTCAAGATCCGCTCGGGGGTGATGCAGGCGGTGTTCCCGACCACGTTCCCGGCCGTCCCGGGCGTGGAGGTGGCCGGCGTGGTCGACGCGGTCGGCCCGGACGTCACCGGGACGGCCGTCGGCGACGAGGTGATCGCGCTGACCGACACCGGCGGCTACGCCGAGTTCGCCCTGGCCACCGCGGTCGCGCCCAAGCCGGCCGGGCTGACCTGGGAGGAGGCGGCGGCGCTGCCGGTGGCCGGCGAGACGGCGCTGCGGGTGCTGGACCTGCTCGGCGTCAAGGAGGGCGAGACGCTGCTGGTGCACGGGGCCGCGGGCGCGGTGGGCACGGTCGCCGTGCAACTCGCGGTGGCGGCCGGGGCCACGGTGATCGGGACCGCTTCGCCGGAGAATCACGATTACCTGCGGTCGCTGGGCGTGACCCCCCTTTCGTACGCCGAGAGCCTCGTCCCCGCGGTGCGCGCGACAGCGCCGCACGGCGTGGACGCGGTGTTCGACGCCGCGGGGCAGGGCGCGCTGCCGGCGTCGATCGAGCTGCGCGGCGGTACCACCGACCGCATCGTCACGATCGCCGACCCGGCCGCCCGGGATCTGGGGGTGACCTTCTCGGGCGGCTCCGCGGACACCGCCGGGGCACTCGCCGAGATCGCCCGGCTGGCCGGCGCGGGCGCGCTGCGGCTCACGGTGGCGGAGACGTTCCCGCTGGCCGAGGCGGGCCGGGCGCAGGAACGCAGCGCGACCGGCCACACCCGCGGCAAGCTCGTCCTGGTCCTGTGATCATGGGTTGATGGATGCCGACGCGTTCGAGGCCGGGCAGCGGGCCCGCGAGTACTTCCACGGGCTCACCGTGCTGCCCGGCGCGTGGACGGTGCTGCGACTGGACGGGCGGGGGTTCTCCCGGTTCACCGAGCGGCACTTCGGCAAACCGTTCGACGAGCGGTTCGCCGATCACATGGTGTCGACGGCGGAGACGCTGCTGGGCGAGCTGGGCGGGCGGTATGCGTACACCGAGAGCGACGAGGTCTCGGTGCTGTTCGATCCCGGCTTCGAGCTGTTCGGGCGCGGTGTGGAGAAACTCGTCTCGGTGTCGGCCGGGCTGGCCAGTGCCACGTTCAGCCTGGCCGCCGGCGAGGCGGCGCACTTCGACTCGCGGGTGTGGCTCGGGACCGGGGTGGGTGACGTGGTCGACTACTTCTCCTGGCGGCAGGCGGACGCGGCGCGGTGCGCGCTGAACGGGTGGTGCTACTGGACGCTGCGGCAGGCCGGGAAGTCGCGGCGGGAGGCGACCCGGGAGCTGGACGGGACGACCACGGCGGACAAGAACGAGCTGCTCTACCGGCACGGGATCAACTTCACCGAGTTGCCGGCCTGGCAGCGGCGCGGCGTCGGCTTGTGGTGGGAGACCGCACCGCACACCGGGCACGATCCGATCCGGGACGTCGCGGTGACCACCGAGCGCCGGCGGATCCGGGTGGAGCGGGAGCTGCCGATGAAGGACGCCTATCGGGCGCTCATCGAGAGGATCGCCACGACGCGGTGAGCTCGATCCGCTGCTGCCAGCGGTGGACGTTCGGGGACTCGGGGCCGCTCGCCCGGGCCAGGGCGAGCATCGAGTGGCACTTGGCCAGCATGGCGGCGTGCCGGGCGGCCCAGGCGGGGCGCCGGCCGTAACCGGCGAACAGGGCGTCCAGCTCGCCGGCGGCGTCCGGGTGATGCATCCGGACGATCCATTCGCACCATGCCAGATCCTCGATCGGGTCGCCGTCGTGCGCCCACTCCCAGTCGAGGACCGCGGTGGTGGCGAAGGTGACCGGGTCGAACAGCATGTTGTTCGGCCCGTAGTCGCCGTGCACGCCGCCGGCCACGGCCCGGATGTGCGCCAGGGTCCGCCCGCACGAGGAGAGCACCGCGGCGGCGTGCCCGGCGTCGATCAGGTCCTGGCCGTGGGCGCCCGGGACCAGACGGGTCCACAGCTCGCCGGGCGGCGCGGCGACCAGGGCCGGCACCGGCACGCCGGCGGCGGCCATCCGGGCCAGTGCGCGACTCTCCGTGGCGCGGCGGAGGTCGGCGTCCGGACCCTGGAAGCGCTTGATGACCACGTCGCCGTCGCTGCGCGTGTCATTGGTGTACCCATGCTTCATGAGCTGCGGTTTCAACTTTCTGGTTGACAACGCGTACGGGTCGGTCTAGCTTATGTTTCAACCGATTAGTTGAAATGAGGAGCGCGATGCCGGCGGATGAGTTGTCCCGGGTCTTCGCCGCCCTGGCCGACCCGACGCGCCGCGACATGGTGGCCCGGCTGTCCGGTGGCGACGCGACGGTCAACCAGCTCGCCGAGCCGTATTCCATGTCGCTCCAGGCGGTCTACAAGCATCTCAAGGTGCTGGAGGAGGCCGGCCTGGTCACCCGCCCGCCGGGCCCGCAGCCCCGGTCGGTGCGGCTGGAGCGGGACGTCTTCGACGGGATCGGTGGCTGGATCGAGCAGTACCGGCGCCGGGCCGAGGCCCGCTACCAGCGCCTGGACGCGGTGTTGAAATCCATGAACGATCAGGAGGGATGAGCACGATGACCGAGGCACAGATCGAAGCCGACAAGGACCTGCCGATCATCCGGATCACCCGCGACTTCGCGGCGACCCCGGAGCAGTTGCTCCGCGCGCACACCGATCCCGAGCTGTTCGCCCAGTGGTGCGGCCCGGACTCGACCACCACCCGGATCGAGCGCTGGGATGCCCGCTCCGGCGGCGAGTGGCGTTACAAGGCGGTCCGCGGCGACGACGAGTTCGGCTTCCGCGGCTGCTTCCACCAGGTCGGCCCGGACCGGATCGTCCAGACCTTCACCTTCGAGGGCGCGCCGGACGGCGTCGCCCTGGAGACGCTGACCTTCGAGGACCTGGGCGACGGCCGGACCCGCCTGCACGCGCAGTCGCTCGTGGACAGCTTCGAGGGCCGTGACGCGTGGCTCAAGAGCGGCATGGAGACCGGCGTCAACGAGGGCTACGCCAAGCTCGACGGCCTGCTCGCCAAAGGCGCGCTCTGACCACCGAGGAGGACCCGTGGGCACCGTGATCCTGCACAGCGTGATGTCGGTGGACGGCTTCATCGCCGACGACAAGGACGGCGTCGGCCCCCTGCACGACTGGTACTTCAGCGGGGACACGCCGATCCTCGACGAGGCGAGCCGCTTCCGGGTCTCCGCCGCCTCGGCGGCCTACGTCCGCCCGATGTGGGCGTCGATCGGCACGATCGTCATCGGGCGGCACCTCTTCGACCTGACGAATGGCTGGGAGGGGAAGCCGCCCGCCGGCGATCACGTGGTCGTGGTGTCCCACCGGCCCAAGCCCGAGGGCTGGCATCCCGAGGCGTCGTATCACTTCGCCGGCGACGTGGCGACGGCCATCGCCAAGGCCCGGGAGCTGGCCGGCGAGCGGACGGTGGCGGTGAACGCGGGCGACGTCGGCGGCCAGGCACTCGCGGCAGGACTCGTCGACGAGGTGGCGATCGACGTGGTGCCGGTGGTGTTCGGGTCGGGCAAACGCTTCTTCGGCGCCGTCGACAGCCAGCACCTCCTGGACGATCCGCACGTGGTGATCCAGGGCGACCGGGTGCTGCACCTGGCTTACCGGGTACGCCGCTGACCCTGCTCCGGGCTGGTCCTGATGGCCCTGTTCCCGCGCCCGATAGGGCCGTCAGCTCCAGCCAACGCCGCCCGGCTGGAGCTGACGGCCCTATCCCCGGGCTCGATAGGGCGTTCAGCTCCAGCCAACGCCGCCCGGCTGGAGCTGACGGCCCTGCCCCCGGGCTCGATAGGGCGTTCAGCTCCAGCCAACGCCGCCCGGCTGGACCTGACGGCCCTGCCCCCGGGCTCGATAGGGCGTTCAGCTCCAGCCGGCTCTGGCCGGCTGCCTGTGGATCGGCTGTCCACAGGGCTGAGCGGTGCGGGGTGGAACCTCGCGATCCTGGCGGGATGTCTCCTGTCGCTCGCATTCCCGCAGCCCTGACCACGGCACCGTTCCGGGGGTCGTCCGCCGTGACAAGCGGCCTGCTCAGCCCGAAGATGCTGCGTGGTCACGCCTGGCAGCGTCTCCTCCCGGATGTCTACGCCCACCGGGATCTGCCCGTCGATCATCAGGTGTGGTGCTCGGCGGTGAGCCTGATCCTTCCCCGCCACGCGGCGATCGGTGGTCCCAGCGCCGCCCATCTGTGGGGCGCCGGCCTGGTGCGTTCCGAGCCACCGGTGTCGGTGGTGACGTCGCGGGACAAGTGGATGCACAAGCATCCCCGGCTCCGGATCCACCACACCACACTGGCACCGGGCGACCTCACCGAACTCGGTGGAATCGCGGTGACGACACCGGAACGGACCGCGTTCGACCTGGGCCGCCGGCTTTCGCGGACCGACGGGGTGGTGCTGATCGATGCGATGATCCACGCGGGCCGGCTCGACGCGAACGCGGTCATCGACCTGGCCCGGCAGCGAGCATGGTGGCCGCGGATCGGACACCTGCGGAACGTGATGAGCCTGACGGACGGGCGAGCCGAGTCGCCGATGGAGACACGTCTGCGGCTGTTGCTGCACGACGGCGGTGTGCCACGACCCGAACCCCAATTCGAGGTACGGGACGATCGCGGACTGTTGGTCGCCCGGGTCGATCTCGGCTGGCCGGCGGCCCGCCTCGCCGTCGAGTACGAAGGGGACCATCACCGGGATCAGAGCCAGTTCCGCCGGGACATCACGCGGACGCACAACCTGCAACGCCACGGGTGGACGGTGATGCGCTTCGGTGCGGACGACGTCCTCCGTTGCCCGCACGACACCGTTCTGGCCGTCGCCACCGAGCTGGCCAGACGTCGCTGAAAGTCCGGGCTGGCTCTCACGGCCCTATCCCACGCCCGGATAGGGCCACCAGCTCCAGCCCGCTCTGCCCAGCTGGCCCTCACGGCCCTATCCCGCGCACGGATTGGGCCACCAAGGCCAGCCCGCTCTGCCCGGCTGGCCCTCACGGCCCTAACCCACGTACGGATAGGGCCACCAAGGCCAGCCCGCTCTACCCGGCTGGCTCCCACGGCCCTAACCCACGCACGGATAGGGCCACCACGGCCAGCCCGCACTGCCCGGCTGGCCCTCACGGCCCTAACCCACGCACGGGTAGGGCCACCAAGGCCAGCCCGCTCTACCCGGCTGGCCCTCACGGCCCTACCCCACGACCGGGTAGGGCCACCAGGGCCAGCCCGCACTGCCCGGCTGGTCGTCACGGCCCTAACCCACGCACGGATAGGGCCACCAGGGCCAGCCCGCTCTGCCCGGCTGGTCGTCACGGCCCTATCCCACGTACGGATAGGGCCGCCAGGGCCGGCTTGGCGGGACTGGTGCTCTGGGCGTACGGGAAGAGGTGGTGACGACGAGCGGCGCGGACCGTGAGAAATAAGGCCACAGGGGTCAGGTGGGTGGGAACAGGGAGTCGAAGACGGCGGCGCGGTCGAAGGACATGGCGTGGGCGCGGGCCCGGGCCTCCATGGCGCGTTTCTCGTCGTCGGGCATGTCCAGGATCACCCGGTCGATGGCGTCGGCCAGGGCGTTGATGTCGCCGGCCTCGACGATGACGGCGGTGTCACCGACCGCTTCGCCGGTGCCGCCGGTCCGGGTGGTGATGATCGGGCCGCCGCCGGCCAGCATCTTCTCGGCCAGGGCGATGCCGAAGGTCTCGACGAAGTCCGGTTCCGGCTTGGTGGGCAGGGCGTAGGCGGCGCAGCCCGCCATCAGCAGCGGCTTCTCGTCGTCGTCCACGTCGGAGAGGAAGATGATCCGGTCATCCTCCTTGGCCATCGCGCGGACGTGCTCCAGCGCCGGCCCGGTGCCCGCGATCACCAGCGGGACCTCGTCCCGGCACCGCATCTGCCCGTACGCGATGACCAGGTCGTAGATGCCCTTGGCCCGCGCCACCCGGGACAGGAAGAGCAGGTACTTCCCGCGCTTGAGGCCACGCCTGGCCAGCGCCTCCTCGATCTTCTCGTCGTCCAGGCCGAGGAACGCGGACGAGTCGATCGGCGGGTAGCTGACCGTCACCCGCTCGCGGCACTGCTGGGCGAACGTGGTGCCGCAGTGCGCGTCCACCTCCTCGGCCGAGGCGATGATCTCGTCCTTGGTGTACTCCGAGACCGCGGTCACCTCGTCGCTGGCCAGGAACGTGGTGAGCAGCACCGTCGCGGCGCCGAAGCGGCCCTCGCGCAGGCAGGAGCGGATCACGTTGGTGACGTCCGAGCCGACCGCCTTGGCGATGGTGTGCACCTGCGGGTCGAAGCCGGCGGCGCGAGCCGCGGTGACCGCGTCGTTGACCACCTGGGTGTGCGGGACCAGGTACATCGACAGGCACACCGTCGGCACGCCGTCGCTGAGCAGCTCGACGAGACGGCCGGTGAGCCCGGCCAGATGGCGGCCGTCCGGCACCCGGTAGTCGCCGACCGCCTCGGGGCGTTCGACGGTGATGCCCTCGCTGTAAGGCAGCAGCCGGTCGAGTGGCTTGAGCGGCAGGCCGGCCGCCTGCAACGTGGGGATCGGCCAGGTGAGCAGGCGGACGTCGTCGAAACCCCGGGTCAGGGCCACTTCGGCGAGGTTGCGCGCTTCACCCGAGTGTCCGCAGATAACCGGGTCGGCACGGACCGCGATCACGAGTCTCCGAGTAGGACGGCTCATGGTCATTCCTTTTCAGGGGTGAAAGGAGTGGGACGGCGGGCGGGTCCCGTGTCCCCAGGTCGAGGGTTCGGAGCCGAGCCGCAGATGCAGCCGGCCCCCGCGATGCACGTCGGCCGCGGAGAGGTGCGCCGCGTGCAGCGGTTTGCCGTTGAGGGTGGCGGATTGGACGTACTGGACGGGCGGGTCGGCGTCGATGCCGTCCACGCCGATCGGCGAGTCGCGATGCCCGCTCGTCTCGATGACGAACTCCTCGTCGCCGACCCGCAGCGCGGACCGGGCGAACGCGGGCGTGTTCACCAGGAACAGGCTCTGCCCGGCGACCGGGAACAGGCCCAGCGACGCCCAGACGTACCAGGCGCTCAGGCCGCCCGAGTCGTCATTGCCCGGCAGGCCACCCGGGCCGGTGCCGAACTGCCAGGTCAGCGCGGAGTGCACGACCTCGGCGGTGCGATCGGGCCGGCCGGCGTAGTGGTACGCCCAGGGCGCCTCCATGTCCGGCTCGTTGTTCAGCCCCTCGAACCGGTTGAGGGCGTACCCGAGGGCCATCTCGGCCGGCAGCGGGCTGGTCCCGGGCTGCTTGACCGGCTCGGCGCCGTAGCCGAAGAACCGGTCGAGCTTGTCGATGAAGCCCCGGTCGCCGCCGGCCAGCTCGATCCGTGCGGCCATGTCGTGCAGCAGCCGGAACGAGTAGTTCCACTTACCGCCCTCGTAGAACTCCGAGTCGCGCAGCAGGCCGTTGACCGGGTCGAACGCGTTCACCCACTGGTGGCCGCGGCGTTCCAGGTCGTCGGCGAGGCGGCTGTCGTTCAGCGCGCGGGCCAGTTTGGCGGTGCAGTGGTGGGCGTACGCCAGATCGAGCGTGTGGGTGATCGGGTGCACGACGCCGTGCTCGAAGAAGTCCTCGCCGTACATCCGGCGCAGGTCGTCGACCATGTGCACGAGCGCCCAGCCCCAGTCGACGCCGCCCCGGCCGAGGGCGTGCGCGTCGGCGATCGCGGTGTGCGCCAGCGCGGACGCCTGCCGGAAGAACCGGTCGGCGCCGCGGGCCATCCGGTAGCCGATCGGGAAGTTGCCCTCCTCCTCGCAGACCCGGATCAGCGATTCGAGCAGGTCCATGGCCCGGTCCGGGGCGATCGCCTGGAGCAGCGGGATCTGCGTCTTGTAGATGTCCCACATGGTGCAGATGTCGAAGGCGTACGGGCCGGAGTTGGGCCAGAACGGGCTCTCGTCGTCGGCGAAGCACGGCTTGATCAGCGAGTGGTACAGCGCGGTCGCCATCACCGTGCGCCGGGCCGGGGTGCCGCCGTCGATCTGCACCCGGTCGAGGTGGTCCCGCCAGCGGTGCCGGGTCCGCGCGCGGACCTGCTCGAAGGCCGGCACCACCGCGCCGCACTCCCGGCGCAGGTTCTCCCGGGCCTGCTCGCAGCCGCGCAGCGAGAAACCCATCCGGACCTCGATGGTCTGCCCGGCGCGGGCCGAGCCCATGAACAGCATGCCGAACGGACGCAGCGTGGTGTTCCGGATGCTGTCGAAGTCGAGGCGGGTGCCGCCCGGGATGAGGCGCCGGTCGTACCAGAGCATCTGCCGCCAGCCGGGAGTGTCCGCCTCCAGGTAGACGGAGAGCGGCACGCCCTCCATCACCACCGTCCCCTGGGCGCAGCCGTGGCCCATGCTCTCCACCTGGGCGCGCAGCGGCACCGTGCGGCCCAGGTCGATCGCCAGGCCGCCGCAGGACAGGTCGAGGACGACCCGGGCGCTGTGGTGGTCCGGGAAGGTGTACCGGTGCACGGCCACCTTCTCCCCCACGGTGATCTCGCAGCGCACCCCGGTGTCCAGGTTGGCGGCGTAGTAGCCGGGCTCGGCGCGCTCGTCGTGCAGCGCCCAGCTCTGCCCGAGATCGTCCAGCGGCTGGACCATCGGGGTGACCCGCACGTAGTTGTAGTACTTGCGGATCGCGCCGGTGCCGGACTGCTGGAAATGGGTGAAGCCGGAGGCCTGGGTACGCGTGAACATCTCCTCGGGCACGCCCTCGGTGTTCTTCGCGTACCGGCCGTAACCGGTCGGGTAGGCGCCCGAATAGGCGCAGGCCGACACCATGCCCAGGGGCGAGGTGGCGCCCGGGTGGGTGTTGCCCACCTGCGGCTTGGGCCACCACCAAGTGGCGGCCAGACCGAGTGCGCGAGGCAGGTCGGTCGCCGCGGTGCCGATGAAGGGATCAACGTTGTCCAGGATGGCGGGACTCTAACCGGCCGGAGGCCCCCCTGTGGTTTCAATCAGGTGAACTGCGCCAGAGAGGTGACACAAACCCCGTTGATCAACATCTCCTGGAACTCTTCCGGGGGACGCGGCGGGCTGAAGAAATAGCCCTGTACGGCGGGGCAGCCGGCGGCTTGCAGAGCGGTCCAGTCGGCGGGCTCCTCGACCCCCTCGGCGATCGTCGACATGCCCAGCGACTGGGCCAGCCAGAGCACCGCCGAGATGATCGACGCCTTGCGCTGGTCCTCGGCGAGACCGGCGACGAACGAGCGGTCCAGCTTCACGATGTCGGCCGGGACCGACTTGAGCCAGGTGAGCGAGCTGTAGCCGGTGCCGAAGTCGTCCAGCGCGATGCGTACGCCGAGCCGCTTGAGGGTCGCCAGCCGCTCGGAGACATCGACGGTCGAGGCCAGCAGCGCGGTCTCGGTGATCTCCAGGACCAGCCGGGACGGGTCCAGCGCCGGGTACTGGCCGAGCAGGTCGGCCAGCGCCGGCACGAAGTCCGGCTCGGCGAGCTGGCGCGGGCTGACGTTGACCGACACGTAGCCCAGGTGGCCGGACCAGTAGATCAGGTGCTCGATCGCGGAGCGCAGCACGTGCTGGCCGAGCGGCACGATCATGCCGGTCTCCTCGGCCGCGCCGATGAAGTGGTACGGGCTGAGGATCCGCCCGTCCGGCGTCCGCATCCGGACCAGCGCCTCGGCCCCGATGATCTGCCCGGTGACGGTCGAGACCACCGGCTGGAACCAGAGCGGCAGCGTCCACGGCAGGTGCCCGGCCAGCGCCTGCCGGAGCCGGGCCTCGGCGGCCAGCCGCTCGTGCACCGACACCCGCATGTCCTCGGCGAACACCTCCAGCCGGTTGCCGCCGGCCCGCTTGGCCGCGTACATCGCGGTGTCCGCGGCCAGCACCACGTCGTCGGCGTGCTCGGCGCCGTGCTCGGCGGCGACCCCGATGCTGACCGAGACCGGCAGCTGGTTGCCGAGCACCTCGAGCGGCTCGCTCATCGAGGCGAGGATCTCCTGACCCAGCCGCAGCCCGCCGGCGGCCTCGCCGGCCACCGCGGCGACGAACTCGTCGCCGCCGAGCCGGGCCAGCAGCGCGCCGGGCGGCACCACCGACGAGAGCCGGGCCGCCAGGGCGCGCAGCACGTCGTCGCCGGCGGCGTGGCCGGAGCCGTCGTTCACCGACTTGAACCGGTCCACGTCCAGGTAGATCACGCTGACCGGGGCCTTGCCGGCCAGCAGCTCGGCCAGGTCGTGCTCGAACGCCTTGCGGGACAGCAGCCCGGTCAGCGAGTCGTGCCGGACCTGGCGGCGCAGCTCGGCCTCGTGGTTGCGGGACTTGGTGATGTCCATGCAGTGCGCGAAGACGAACCGCAGGCGGCCCTTCTTGTCGTACAGCGGGGTGCTGTGGACCTGCACCCAGATCAGCTGACCGTCATCGGTGCGCCGGTACTGCCGGACCATGGTGAGCGGGTCCGGGGAGGCGACCGCCTGGTCGAACGCCTTGGTGTCCTCACCGATCGGGATCAGCGGCAGATCGCGTACGGTGAATCCGGCCGGAAGGTCGTCGGGCAGCCGCAACCACTCGCGGTACGCGGCGTTGCTGCGCAGCAGCAGCCCGTCCGGGGCGAACATGGCCATCGGCACCGGCGTCTCGTCGAAGGCGACGCTGAGCTGGGCCTGGCTCTCCTCCAGGTTGTCCTGGGCACGGCGCTCCTCGGCCTCGGTCAGTCCCCACTGCACCACCTGGAAACCGGCCGCGAGCAGCACCGCGAAGCCGTGCAGCGCGGCCCAGACCAGCGGGTGCGCCTTGGCCGAGGAGTGGTCGTAGGTGTGCCCGCCGATCAGCACCCCGAACACGCCGTGGTGCAGGGTGGTGGCGACCAGGAACGCGCCGAACGGCGCCCAGTCCCGGTACAGGGCGAGCGCGGCGACCGCGACGAAGAACGCGAAGTGCGCCTCGGTCAGACCGTTGCTGAGCGAGACGAAACCGGCGCAGGCGACGGTGAAGCCGAGCGCGACGCAGACCGAGCGCAGCCGGCGGTTCGGCAGCAGGGTGGCGGCCACCACGCAGGGCAGCACCAGCAGGTCGGTCCAGAGCAGGGTCACGGCGTCGCCGGGGCCGAGCGCCCCGAACACGGTCACCACGACCACCACCACGGCGAGGATCACGGTCAGCAGGCGATGCCGTGCCGTCCAGTCCTCGTCCCGCAGCTTGCCGCCGGTCGGCAGCCACCTCAGCCAGGTACCCACGACCGCTTGATCGGCCTGTACCCGGAATTATCCAGCCGGGGACGGTAGCTACTCAGGAGCGCAGCACGGCCGCGAGCCCGGTCACGAACCGGTCGACGTCCTCGGTCGTGCTGCCCAGTCCGAAGCTGGCCCGGAGCAGGCCGGCGCCGGCCACCCCACACGTGTCCGATTTATCAGCATTTGTCAGGCGGCGCACCAGTGGATGCGCACAGAACTGACCGGCCCGCACCCCGATACCGTGCTCCCGCCCCAGCCGGTGCGCCACCTGCGCCGGATCGTGCCCGGGCAGCGCGAGCGAGACGATCCCGACCCGAGGATGCTCCGGCCCGAAAACGCTCACCTCCCGCGCTCCGCCGATCGACCGCAGCCCGTCCCGCAGCCGCTCCAGCAACTCCTGCTCATGCCGGTGCAGCGCGTCCCGGTCCGCCACCAGCAGGGCGCCGCAGACCGCGGCGAGCGCCACCGCGCCGAGCAGGTTCGGGGTGCCGCCCTCGTGCCGGGCCGGACCGTCGGCCCAGGTCAGCTCGCCGGGCAGGGAGCCGACCGTGGCGCTGGCGCCGCCGCCGCGCAGGTACGGGTCGGCCGCGTCCAGCCAGTCCGAGCGGCCGGCCAGGACGCCGGAGCCGAACGGGGCGTACAGCTTGTGGCCGGAGAACGCCAGGTAGTCGGCGCCGAGCTCGTCGAGGTCGACCGGGGCGTGCGGGGCGAGCTGGGCGGCGTCGACGATCACCCGGGCGCCGTAGGTGTGCGCGACGTCGGCGAGCTCCCGGACCGGCCAGATCTCGCCGGTCACGTTGCTGGCGCCGGTGATGGCGAGCACCGCCGGCGTCCGCAGGTCCCGCAGAACGGACTTCAGCGCATTTATCGCGAAATATGGTGAACTCGGGGTGGGAATCCGCAGCGGGTTCGGCCACGGCAGCAGGTTCGCGTGGTGCTCCCCGTCGAACAGGATCGTGGTCGTTCCCGCCGGCAACGCCCGGGCCAGCAGGTTGAGCGCATCCGTGGTGTTCCGCGTGAAGATCACCTGGTCGCCGGGGCGGGCGCCGACGAACTCGGCCACCACGTCCCGGGCCACCTCATAGGCCACGGTCGAGGTCTGCGAGCGCACCCCGGTCCCGCGGTGCACGCTGCCGTACCGCGGCAGCAGCTCGGCCACCGCGTCCGCCGCGGCCGAGACGCACGGCGCGGACGCGGCGTAGTCGAGGTGCGCGAAGCGCACGGTCTCGCCGCTGGGAAGCTCGGTCTTCAGGTCGTCGCCGACGATGTCGAGAGCCGACATGGCATGCCTCCGGAGAGGTCAGGGACCCCACCGGGCCCGCGCTTGCCGTCGTCGGTCGACGCCGGCCCGGTCCTCACCCGGGGCACCCCATCGCGAACGCAAGGGTTGCCGGTCAGCGAGCCGGGGCTTGTCGCTGACACTCATGACCTGCCGACGAAGTTAGCAGATCTCACAGACCCGTGCCATATCCCAGTCAGCCAGTAGAGATTAGGGTCGGAGGATGACCAGTTTCGAACAGCAGTGGGCACGGTGGCACGACGAGCACGAGCAGCGGCGGGCCGCGCCGCACGGGTTCCTGGCGATCACCGGGCTCCACTGGCTGACCGAGACGCCGCAGCGGTTCCCCGGCGTGCCGGGCGAGTGGCACGCCGAGCCGGACGCGATCGTGGCCGCCCTGGAGTCCGGCGAGCGGCGCTTCCCAGCCGGTCAGGACACCACACTGGAGCACGGTGACCTGGCGATCGAGGTCGCCTGGCGCGGCGGCCACGGCGTGCTGCGCCCCCGCGACCCCGCCCACGAGACCCGGGTCCGATACCTCGGCACTCCCGCATACACCCCCGACGAGAAATGGGCGGTGCCCGGCCGGTTCGTCCCGTTCGACGAGCCGAAGCCGGTGACCGTCGGCTCGGTCGTCGAGGGACTGGAGCACGTCTACGAGTCCCCGGGCCGGATCGAGTTCACCATCGGCGGCCAGGACCTCTCGCTGACCGCCTTCAACGGCGGCACGCCGGGCGCGCTGTTCGTGCTGTTCACCGACGGCACCTCGGGGATCACCACCTACCCGGCCAACCGCAGCCTCAGCGTCGCCGCGCCCGGCCCGGACGGATCGGTGATCGTCGACTTCAACCGTGCCACCAACCTGCCGTGCGCGTACACCGAGTTCGCCACCTGCCCGCTGCCCCCGGCCGAGAACCGGCTGCCCGTCTCCGTCGAAGCGGGCGAGCAACTACCCCGGTGAGCCGCTAGGTTCGGCAGATGGAGGAACTGCTCGCGCCACTGGAAGCGCTGATCGGCATCCATTCCACCGCCGACCGGCCCGGTGAGCTGCACCGGGCCCTCGGCCTGGTGCTCGACCTGCTCGGCCCCGGGTTCGAGATCCGCCGCTTCGAGTCCGGCGGCAAGCCGAGCGCCCTGGTCACCCACCCGGACCGGCCCGGCCGCCCGCGGGTCATCCTCAACGCCCACCTCGACGTCGTCCCCGGCACTCCCGATCAGTTCCGGGCGCATCGGGACGGCGACCGCCTCTACGGCCGGGGCGCCCACGACATGAAGGCGGCCGCCCTGGTCCTGGCCACCGTCTTTCGCGAGCTGGCCGGCCGGCTGCCCTACCCGATCGCGTTGCAGCTGGTCACCGACGAGGAGATGGGCGGTTTCGACGGCACCGGCCACCAGCTGGAGGCGGGCGTCCGCGGCGACTTCGTGATCATCGGCGAGCAGAGCGGGCTGCGCGTGGTCACCGAGTCCAAGGGCCTGGTCCGCGCTCGCCTGATCGCTCCCGGTCAGGCCGCGCACGCCGCCTATCCGTGGCTCGGCTCCAACGCCCTGCTCACGCTGATGTCCGCCATCGAGAAGCTGCTCGGCCGCTATCCGCTGCCCACCGCGGAAGCCTGGGCCACAACGGTCAACGTGGCCCGCATCGAAACCACCAACGAGGCCGTCAACCAGGTGCCCGCCGACGCCACCGCCTGGCTCGACATCCGCTGCCCGCCGGAGGACACGGACTTCGCCGCCCGCTCACCCGCTCAGATCGAGGCGCACCTGCGCCAGGTCACCGGCTCGACGGTGGAAGTGCTGGTGGAGGCGGTCGGCACACCGCACCGGGCGGACCCGGACAGCGCCGGGGTGCGCGCCCTGCGGGAGGCGATCCAGACCGTCGGCCACCCCGGATCGCTGCTGCGCAAACACGGCGCCGCCGACAGCCGCTTCTATTTCCCGCTCGGCATCGACGCGGTCATTTTCGGTCCCACCGGCGACGGCCAGCACGGCCCGTCGGAATACCTGGAGATCAGCTCCCTGCGCCCCTACCACGACGCCCTGAGCGCATTCCTGCAATCAACTTCCCTTTTCGATACGCCCGGCGCCCCCTCCCCAACCGCACCACGCCCGCCCCGTCCGTAACCGCGAGGCGGTCCCCGGCCCGGACCGCCCGGCGACCGCCGGGCGTGCCCGGTGGCCGAGGTCCCGGGTCGTCAGGCAGCGGCGGGGAGGGCGAGCAGGTGCTCGATGCGGCCGGTGACGGCCCGCAGGTAGGGTCCGCGATCCGCGTCCACCAGGGCGTTCCACGAGCAGGGCCCGTGCCGATGCAGCACCTCGGCATACCGAGCCGCCGGATCGACCCGCAGACCGGACGGCCCCACCGTCTGATCGGCATAGGTCAGCGCGTCCGCCAGCACCGTCCGCTCGTCGGGGTACGCCGCGAGCAGCTCACTGAGCCCCCGCGCCGCGGCCACGAACCGGGCCCCGGAGTGATAGGCCACCAGCCCCGCGACCCGCACCGGCCACCCGTGGCGGGTCAGATGGTCCGCCCCGTCCAGCGGGTGGAACCCGGTCACCACCGTCGGCTCGGCGTACCCGATGTCGTGCAGCCACGCGGCCGCGGTGAGCAGGTCGCCGTCGACCCCCAGCGGCCCGGCCAGCTCGGCCGCCCGCGCGGCGACACCCCGGGTGTGCAGCCACCGATTCCCCATGTCCCCGATCAGCGACGCGGCCACCTGCCGCGCCGCGACGGTCAGCGGACCCGCCGGGAGGGCAACCGACGAGGCGCGCTCGTGCGGGCCGCGGACCAGGCTGATGACCGTCATGGCCGGATCGTAGGCACCGGATGGTTAACAACAGCCGAACTCGGCATGAGCACCCCCTGAATCCGCGATCTGGCACCCCGCGGGTTCCCGTATCCGGATACCGGCCCGTTCGTACCGCTCGATATCAGCCGAACGGATCTTGGCCGTCGGCCATAGAGCTGGTTGGATCTTCAGGTTTCCGCTGTAACCGACGTTAGGTCTCCCATGAGCGATGCGCCCAAACCCGGGCGTCACCGGATGAGTTCCCCCTGGTTGAAGCGGCACCGCAAGCGCCTGATCGGCGGCGCGGTCGTCTTGCTCTCGCTCACCCCGCTGGTGTTCATGAACACCGCGGGCGCGGCGACGGCGCTGCCGCCACAGCCGGGCAACTTCACCGGGTACGGCTTCGACGCCTGCACCGCCCCGTCCAGCGAGACCATGGACGTCTGGCTGAGGACGTCGCCGTACCGGGCCGCCGGCATCTACATCGGCGGGGTCAGCCGCGGCTGCGCCCAGCCGAACCTGACCGCCGACTGGGTCCGTGAGCAGGTCAACCGCGGCTGGCGGCTGTTCCCGCTCTACGTGGGGCCGCAGGCCAGCTGCACCAAGGCCACCAAGAAGAACCTGATCGACAACAGCGCCGCGGCGTCGCAGGGCACCGCCGCCGCGACCGACGCGGTCAACCAGGCGCGGGCGCTCGGGCTCTCCCAGCAGAGCGTGCTGATCTACGACATGGAGGCGTACGACAGCACCGACGCCACCTGCAAGGCCGGCGTGCTGGCGTTCATGGGCGCGTGGAGCGCCCGGCTGCACGACCTCGGCTACTTCTCCGGGTACTACAGCAGCGCCGGATCCGGCATCGCCGACCAGGTCGCGGTCTACAACAAGCCCGGATACGTACGGCCGGACTACGTCGACTTCGCCCGCTGGGACACGAAGGCCACGACCAGCGACGCGGTGATCCCGTCCGGGTACTGGTCGCCGAACCGGCGGATGAAGCAGTTCGTCGGCGGTCACGTCGAGACGTTCGGCGGCGTGTCGATCAACATCGACAGCGACTACCTGGACTTCCGCCTCCTGCCCGGGGCGACGCGCTCGGACTGGACCCGCAACGGCTGGTCCGACGTGGTGGCGCTGACCAAGAGCACCGGCAACCTGTTCGCCTACCCGGGCAACGGCAGCTACGTCACGGACAGCCAGCGGATGTCCATCGCCGGCAGCAAGGGCGGCATGGACCAGCTGGTCCGGATGGACCTGAACCGCGACGGCATCCCCGACCTGATCACCCGGCACAGGAAGACCGGCGCGGTCTACCTGTACCCCGGCCTCAGCAACGGGAAGCTCGGCACCCGCAAGCAGCTCTACAAGGACCAGCGCAAACTCCGCGAGTTCACCGCGATCGGCGACTTCAACCGGGACGGTTACCAGGACCTGCTCGCGCAGCAGATCAGCAACGGCGACCTCTACCTGTACCCGGGCGTGAAGGGCGCCAAGTTCGGCACCCGCAAGATCGTCGCCTACGGCAACTGGAGCGACCGCACCGAGTTCACCGGCGCCGGTGACTTCAACCGGGACGGTTACCAGGACCTGGTGGTCAAGGAGATCAAGACCGGCGCCCTGTACCTGTACCGCGGCAAGTCCGGCGGCTTCCAGGCCCGGGTGAAGATCGGTTCGGCGTCCGGCCTGCGCGACGTGCTCGGCGCCGGCGACTTCGACCGGGACGGCTACACCGACCTGATCGCCGTCCAGGCCAGCACCGGTCACCTGTTCCTGGCCCGCGGCAACGGCAAGACCCTGTCCGCCTGGGTCCGGATCAGCACCGGCTACAAGGGCCGTTCGCCGCTCCTCTGACGACCGCTGCGACGGCGCCGGGTCTCCCCGGCGCCGTCACAAACGCTTTACGGTACGCCCTCAGCCGTCCCGCCCGGCGCGGCGGCGGGCGAGGTGCGCCATGATGTCGGCATTCACCTCGACGCGCTCCGGCAACGCCCGCAGGATCCGCTCGAACGCCTGCTCCCGGACCTCGGCCGGCAGCTCGAGATAGGCCGAGATCGTGGCGAGATGCCCGACGTAATCGGACGCGCTCATCACGAACCGCCGCTCGATCCGATGCTGCTGAACGTCGGTGAACCAGGCGGACTCCAGCAGCTCCGTCCCCGGCCACTGCATCGCGTTCTCCGGCGGCGTACCGTCCGGCGACGGCACGTCGTCCCGGTCCAGGAACGGCGCCCGGGCCGTGGCGACGGCCCGCTCCACCTCCGGATCCGTCAGCAGGAACGGCCCGCCGAACGAGGCGAACACCCCACCCGGCTCCAGCAGCCCCGCCACCCGCTCCCAGCGCCCCTCCGGCACCGTCCAGTGCAGCGCGGCCGCCGCGTACACCAGGTCATAGCGCTCCCCCGCCGGCAGCTCCTCGAACGCCGCCCGCACCGTCCTGACGTCCACATGCTTCCGCAACTCGGCCAGCATCGCCGCATCCGGTTCGGTGGCGGTCACCGCCACCCCCCGCTCCGCGAAGAGTCGCGTCGCCTTCCCCGTCCCGGCCCCGATCTCCAGCCCCCGCCGCAGCGGCCGCCCCGCATACCCGGCCACCAGGTCGAACAGCTCCCCGGGATACCCCGGCCGAAACCGCTCGTAAGCCGCCGCCACCGCCCCGAAACTCAACGCCCGCTCCGTCACGCCGCGCATCCTGACACGCCCCACCCCACACCGCCCGCCATTTCCCTTCCGCGTCAGCACGGTGGCCGTCATCGGGATCACCCGAGGAAATCTGTGCGGACGCGTTCGCGCCTCACCCGTTTCTCCCACTGGCAGCCGGCCGGCGCCGCATCACCGCACCAGCGCCCCGCACGCTGTCGGACCAGTAATTACGATCCGACTGCGGACGCTCGCATTCATCGAGTGACGCACGGGCGAGGGGCATCGGCGGCTCGGTGGGTGGCCTGCCTTGAGCCGGGATTCAGCCCGGATGCGGCGTCGCGGTCCGGGGTGGCCGCGGCCTGGCGTGGCTCGGCGGGGCTGTGGGCTGGGCGTACAAAATGGGTTTTGTCATGGGGAATGGGTCCAGTAAAGCGCGAGATAGACGCCGTATGTCGTGGATATCGCGGTCAGGAACAGCAGGGCGGCGATCACCGTGCGGCGGTGGGCGGCCCCGAGGGCGGTGGCGATCGGGAGCAGTAACGGGAAAGCGGGCATCAGGAGGCGGCCTTTGGCGTGGTAATAGCCGTCGCCGAAAACGACCATGGCGATGATGACCAGGGCGTAGACGGCCAGGGGCCAGGCCTGGCGGTTCGCGGAGAGGGCGAAGAAGAGGGCGATGGCGGCCAGCAGGACCAGGGTGCACATGACGTAGGCCAGCTGGGACGGTTTCGCGAGCAGGTCGCGGGCCATGGACAGGGTGTAGGAACCGTTGTCGTAGCTCATTTTCCACGCGTCTTTCTGGACGTGGAAATAGCCGTCGGCGCGGCCCAGGCGATGTCCTACCCAGATGATGTATCCGGCGAAGCCGAGCGGGGCCATCAATCCGGCCGCCCAGGGGCGCCAGCGGTCGTGGCGGCGGAGGATCGCGGCCAGGGCGGCTATCCCGACGGCGGCGGCCAGGGCGGCGCCGGTCGGGCGGGTGAGGCCGGCGAGGGCGCAGAGCAGGCCGGCGGTGAGCCAGTGGCGGCGGAGCACGGCGAACAGTGACCAGGCGGCGAGCGCGGTGAACAGCGTCTCGGTGTAGCCCATCGACTCGACGAGGCCGTGCGGGAGGACGGCCCAGAGAGCGGCGAGCAGCACGCCGGCGCGACGGCTGCGCAGGTGCGTGCCGATCGCGAACAGGCCCCAGGCCGCGGCGAGGCCGGCCAGCCAGGCGACCGCGATCCCGGCCAGGTGCGCGTCGCCCGGCAGGATCCGGTCGGCGAGCGCGATCAGGCCCGGGTAGAGCGGGAAGAACGCCAGGTTCGTGGTGGCGAGCGAACCGTCCGGGTTGAGCGGGATGGCCGTGTCGTAGCCGCGGGTGGCGATGCCGACGTACCAGTTGGCGTCGTAGCGACCGAGAAGGAACCCCATCCCGCGATGCTTCGCGGCGGCGAAATACCAGAGCGTGAGCAGCCCGGCGGCCCGCAGCAGGGCGTATCCGGCCAGGGCCGGCCAGGCCGCACGGAGACCGACCCGGCGGCGCGGCGCCGGATAGCTGACCGATGCTGACGGTACGTCCTCGGCCGCGGCCCGGGGTGCGGGAATCCACGTCAGGTCGGCGGTGACCGGCCGTTCCCTGAGTCTCACTACTGACAAGCCGCACTCCCGCCCTCGACCGAGGCTGGCGAGACTACCCACTGCGGGTGGCAAAGAAAGTGCTGGTCAGAGGGTTTTCACAGGATCCTGGACGGCCGGTGGAGCCGGGTGCGGCCGATCGGGTCAGGCCGGTCGGTCCGGGAGTGTGAAGATCACCCGGGTTCCGCCACCCTCGTTGTCGTCCACCCGGATCGTGCCACCGTGCCGGTCGACGATCCGCAGGCAGCTGGACAGGCCGATGCCGTGACCGGAAACCTTCGGGCCGTCCAGCCGGGTGAACATGTCGAAGACCCGGTTGCGCTGCTCCGGCGGGATGCCCAGCCCGTTGTCGGCGATGGTGACACCCCAGCAATCACCGTCACGCTCCGCGGTCACCTCGACCCGGGGTGACCGGTCCGGGTGCCGGTATTTGATCGCGTTGGCGATCAGGTTCTGGAGCAGTTGGCGGGCCAGCACCGGATCGCAGGAGACGGAGGGCAGCCGGCCCGGCGCGGTCACCTCGGCGTCCGCCGCCCGGATCTCGGCGCCCAGGTCGTCGACTACGCTGCCGAAGACCTCGCCGAGGTCCGCGGTCACGCACCGCACCGGCGCGCTGCCGGCCCGGGCGTAGCCGAGCAGCGAGCTGATCAGGTCGCGCATCCGGGTGACCGCCCGGGAGGCGGCGTCGACCCAGGCCCGGGGCTGCCCCTCGACCACGTCCTCCAGCAGTTCCAGGTAGCCGCCGACGGCGCCGAGCGGGGCGACCAGGTCGTGGCTGACCGCGCCGGCGAAGTTGGTCAGGTCGGTGTTCGACCGGCGCAGCTCCTCGTTGGCGGCGGCCAGCTCGGACCGGGCCTGCTCGATCACCCGCTGCTGGGCGCGGTCGGTGGTGACGTCGTTCATCGCGACGACCGCGCCGATCGGGGTGCCGTCCGGCGCGATCAGGGCGCGGCCGTTGACGCTGACGTGCAGCGGCTCGGCGTCCCGCCGCCTGATGATCATCTCGGCGTGGCTGACCGTGCCCTCGTGCAGCGCCCGGAGCAGCGGGATCCGGTCGGCGGGCAGCGGGGTGACGCCGTCGGTGTCGAACAGCGCGTAGCGGTCGGAGAAGTCGTGCGGGTCGACCGCCGGGTCGGCGTCCAGGCCGTGCCAGTCCCGGGCGGCCCGGTTGAACAGGGTGAGCCGGCCGGCCTGGTCGCAGGCGACGACGGCAACGTCGATCGTGTCCAGCAGGGTGTCGGTCCAGCGCTGCCGGGCCTCGGTGATCGCGGCCAGCTCCCCGTTGAGGCGGGCCTGTCGGCGGCGCTCGAACAGCGCCACGATCACCTGGGCCAGGTCCTTGAGCCGGGCGACCTGCTCCTCGGTCAGCGTCGCCGGCCGGTCGTGGAAGACACAGAGCGAGCCGAGCGCGTAGCCGTCCGGGGTGACCAGCGGGGCCGAGGCGTAGAACCGGACGTTGGCGTAGATCCCGGTCACCCACGGGTTGAGCCGGTAGGTGGGGTCGAGGCTGGCGTCCGGGAGGTAGGTGAACTCGCCGGTCTCGAACCGGATCGCACACATCGAGTCGGAGCGGGCCGAGTCACCGCCCTCGAAGCCGACCGTGGTGAGCTGGCACTGCCGGTTCTCGTCGATCAGGTTGAGGGTGGCGGTCGGCACGCCGGCCACCGTCGCGGCGACCCGGACCACCGCCTCCAACTCGTCCCCGGCCGGGGAGTCGAGCAGGCGGTACTCGTGCAGCGCGGCCAGCCGCCGCTGCTCCCGCGTGTCCAGACCCGTGACGAGACCCACCTCTCTCCTATCGGCGGTCCGCGGCCGCTCCTGAACGGGCCGCCAGCGCGTCCGCCAGGAGGTCGTCGATCAGGTCGCGCATCTCGGCCACCCGGGCCGAGCCGGCGGCGGCTACGTCGTAGCCGTCGAGCGCCAGCAGCTCCAGGAAACCGCCGACCGCGGCGAGCGGGGCGATCAGGTCATGGCCGACCGCGGCGGCGAAGTTGGTGAGGTCCGCGTTGGAACGTTCCAGCTCGGCGTTGGCCGCGGCGAGCCGCTCCCGGGCCTGCTCGACCAGGCGGCGCCGGGTGCGGTCGGCGGTGATGTCGGACTGGGCCAGTACCGCGCCGACGATCCGGCCGTCGGCGTCGCGCAGCGGGCTGGCGTTGACCCGGACGTGCACCGGTTCGCCGGCCGGGCGGCGGATCATGATCTCCCGGCCGGTGACCACGGCGCCGGTGCGCAGCGCCACCCACAACGGGAGTTCGTCGTCCGGGATCGGGGTGCTGCCGTCCGGTTCGTACAGGCCGAGCTGCTCGGCGATGTCGGACCGCAGCGGATCACCGCTGCGGCCGTGCCACTCCCGGGCCGTCCGGTTCCAGAGCGTCACCTGGTAGTTCTCGTCGCAGGCGATCACCGCCACGTCGACGGTGTCCAGCAGGGTGTCGGTCCACTGCTGCTTGGCCTGCGCGGCGGCGGCCAGCTCGGCGGTGAGCCGGGCCTGCCGGCGCCGTTCGAAGAATGCCACGACGATGCCGGCCAGGTCGCCGAGCTGCGCCTGCTGGGTGGCGGTGAGCTCACGCGGCACGGTGTCCGACACGCACAGCGTGCCCAGCGCGTGCCCCTCCGGGGAGATCAGCGGCGCCGCGGCGTAGAACCGGATCTCGCCGAGCCGCCCGGTGACCCAGGGATTGTCCCGGTACCGGGCGTCGAGCCGGGCGTCCGGGACGTGGGTGACAGCGCCGGACTGGAAGCTGACCGCGCACATCGAGTCGTCCCGGTCGCAGTCGGTGGGCCTCTGGTTGAGCGCCGTCAGCTGGTACTGGCGGCGTTCGTCGATCAGGTTCAGGCTGGCCGACCGCACACCGGCGATCTCCGCGGCGATCCGGAGCACCGCCTGGAGTTCCGCGTCCGGCGGGGTGTCCCGCAGGCGGTACTCGTGCAGCGCCGCAAGCCGCTCCTGTTCCACCCCTTACTGTTCGTCCGTTCCGCCCGGTTACTGAGGGCGTTAAGGTCGGTCGATGGACTTCAAGAAACCGTTCGTCCTTCCGGTCGAAGCCCGCACACCCGAACGCCACGATTTCCTCGATCTCTACCTGCCCGGCGAGATCGCCGGCCCGCGTCCGGCGATCCTCTTCGTGCCGGGCGGGCCGCTGCCCGCCCAGGTGCGGCCCGAGCAGCGCAACTGGCCGATGTTCCAGGCCTACGGTTCGCTCGCGGCAGGCCGCGGGGCGGTGGGCGCGGTGGTCGACCACCGCATGGACAGCCCTGACATGTACGCGGTGGGCGCCGCTCAGGTGGAGGCCGCGCTGGAGAGCCTGCGCTCCGACGACCGGGTGGACGAGAGCCGGCTGGCGCTGTGGTTCTTCTCCGGCGGGAGCCTGCTCGCGGCGGACTGGCTGCGGGAGCCGCCGTCCTGGCTGCGGGCGCTGGCGTTCAGCTATCCGCTGCTGGCGCCGTTCCCGGGATGGCCGGTGGAGCCGCGGTTCGATCCGATCGGAGCGGTGGCGCAGGCCGGGGAGCTGCCGATCGTGCTGACCCGGGTGGGTCAGGAGGACGCCGGGATCGCGGGGACGGTGGAGGCGTTCGTCGAGGCCGCGGGGAAGGCGAACCTGGAGATCGTCGACGTGCCCGGTGGGCATCACTCGTTCGACGTGGTGGATGACACGGAGGAGTCGCGGGCGGCGATCAACCGGGCGGTGGATCTGGTCTTCGCCAGGTTGGTGTGATCGGTGGCTGCCGCCCGGGGTTGTTCCGGGCGGCAGCCTTCCGCTCAGTCTTCGGTCAGGCCGCGTCTTCCGATCAGTCTTTAGTCAGGCCGCGTCTTCCGATCAGTCTTCGGTCAGGCCCGCGTCTTCCGCGCCGTAGTCGCCGCCGGCTTCCTCGTCGGTGAAGTCGCTGTCGTGGAGGTCGGTTACTTCGGCTTCGCCCTGTTCAGCGTCGTTGATGTCGGCGGCACCGTGGTCCGCGTCCCCTCCATCGATGGTCCATCCGCCGGCGTCCCATCCGTCGGCGTCCCATCCGCCGGTGTCCCCTTGGCGGGTACCGGCTTGGCCGGTGCTGCTCTGGTGGGTGCTGCCCTGGCCTGTCCCGCTGTGCCGGGCGCGCGTCGTGTCGGCTTGGTTCTTGTCGCACTTCTTGCCGGCCTGACGTCCCGCACCGGTTTCATCGGCCATGTCGTGCCGGTGATCCGTGCCGGACCGGTCGCTCATATCCGACGTGTCGTCCGTGCCAGGCCGGCTGCTCGTGCCGTGCCGGCCGTTCGTACCGGAGCGGCGGCCGAACACGTCGTCGAAGCCGGGCAGGTCGTCGAAACCCTGGTCCCAGTCGTCGCCGCTCCAGTCGTCGCCGCTCCAGTCGTCCCCGTCGTCGAACGGGAACGAATCCTGGTTGATCCGCGACAGCAGGTGGTCGCGGCGGTGCCAGCGGGCGTAGTCGTCCGAGCGCGGCAGGGCGATCGGCATGCCCGCGTGGGTGAGCAGGTAGATCTGCGAATCCAGGTCACCACGGTCGGTGTCGAAGCAGAGCTTCGAGTTGTCCAGCCAGCCGTTGGTGAGGGTGACGTCGGTGATCCCGCCGTGGAACATGTCGCAGTTCCGGTCGGCGGAGACCGGGGCGTCCAGGTCGCGAACCCAGACCGGACGCTGCCGGGTGGGGCGGTCGACGGTGGCGGGGTGCTTGACCCGGGTGGGTTGGCGGACGGGCCGGGCCTGGTTCGCCGGGCGGTCCACCGGGTCCGGGCGGTCGACGGCGGCCGGGGGCTGCTGGGCCGGAGGGTTGTGGGCGACGATCGGTTCGGCGATGGTGGGCGGCTGCCCGGCGTTCGGCTGGGTGGCGGGCGGCCCCGGCTGATCCGCGGATCCGGGCTGACCTGCCGCAGCGGGTTGGCCGGCGGCGCCGGGTTGGCCGGCGGCAGCGGGTTGCCCGGGCTGAGCGGCTTGGCCGGCTTGACCTTGCTGACCGGGCTGACCTGCCTGGCCTGGCTGGACTGGCCCCGGAACCGTAACGCCAGTGCCAGTGCCAGTGCCGATTGCCGCCGTGCCGCCTCCTGCCGGATTAGCCGCATTTTTCGGCGTATCGGCGGATGATCCGCCGAGCCCCGGACCGCCGACGACCGGACCGACCGGCAGGGCCACGTTCGGGTTGTCGACCACGGCACCGCCGACACCGAGGCCCTTGCGGTTAGCGCCGGGAGTGGCCACCACGGTTCCGCCCGGCCCCAGGGCGCGGTTCTGATTCCCGGTCGTGGACGGGGCGCCGGCGTCCGCCGTACCGATGCCGACGGACCCGGAGCCGGGATCGGCCTGGTCGTTCCCGCTCCCGCTCGCCGTGTCCTGATCCTGCTCGGTGCCGTCCGGCGCCTGGGCGCCGCCGGGCTCGGCCAGGTCGGGCTGCAAGGGTTCCCAGCTCGCGCCGGGCGGCGCCAGCTCACCCGCGAACGGCTTCTCGTCATCGCCGGTGCACCCACCGACGGTCAACAACAATGCCGCACCCAGCGCGGCGCCGATCCGGCGCGAGTACAGGTCGGTGCTCTGCATGCGTGGTCCACTCCCCCTCCGTGGACGCCATGATCAGCATCCGGGCGGGTTCACTATCCACCGTCCAGCCCCGACAGTGCCGGAGTTGGATCTTCGACACACCCGCCCGTGCAGTCCTTCCCACCCACCGAGTGACCAGCCGAAATGCCAAGCATCCCGACTCGTTTACCGGCCGTCAGCCATCACCGGCGCGTGCCGCCGACGACGACCCCGGCGCCCGAGCTCCGGCGTCCCACGGCAAGCAGCGGTCAGCGGTGCCAGCGCAGCGGGCCGGGGTGGATGGTCCACCAGGCCTTGCGCCACCAGGAGCGCCGCTCGCGCAGGGCGGCCGCGTAAGCCAGGGACTGCGCCCCGGCCCGATCCGCCTGACCGGAGTCCGCGGCCCCGGGCGCGAACCCGACCGTGTTCAGCGCGCTCACCAATTCGTCCAGCGGCGGCAGCGGCTCCCCGGCAGCGTCCTTCTCCAGAACGGCAACCGGACTCGCGGACGGCGACGCCGCGGCCGGCGCCGGGGCTGCTCGCCGCAGCAGGCCACCACGGCGCGGCGCGGGCGGCTCCGCCGCGTACGCGGCCATCTCGGTCGCCGACAGGTGATCCGGCACCGGCTGCCCGGCCAGCCGCAACGCGTCGGTGAACTCCAGCCATGCCCCGGTGATCCGCTCGTCCGGACTGCCGTCGTAAAGCCGCCGGCGACGCTGCGCCCGCCGCAACTGCACGACCACGACAGCCCCGAGCCCCAGCACCACCAGCAGCGCTCCGGACGACCCCCCGGCCACCACGCCGGCCGACACACCGTCGTCCACAGTGACCGGTGCGGCCGCCGCCGACACCGACGCCGCCGCGGACGTCGACGGGGTGTTCGTCTCCGGCGGCGTCGTCGGTGGCGTGGACGGTTTCGGGGTGAAGTCCTGCTCGACCGGGGTCGGATCGTCGCTGGTCGGCATCGGGTCGAACGGCACCCAGCCCAGCCCGTCGAAGAGCACCTCCGGCCAGGCGACCGCGTCCCCGCCGGTGACCTGCCCACCACCAGCCGGCGCCTGGAACCCGACGACGACCCGGCTGGGCAGCCCGGTCAGCCGGGCGAGCAGCGCGAACGACGCGGCGAACTGCTCCGACGTGCCCTCCTGGCCGCCCTGGCCGCGCGGGCCGAACAGGAAGTACTGCAAGTTCAGGTAGGCGTGCCCGCTCGGCGCGTCCGGGGTCTCCCGGTAGTGCTCGGCGAGGAACTGCTCGATCGCCACGGCTCGGTCGTAGGAGCCGCCGTTGCCGTCGGCGAGGTGCTCGGCGAGCCGCTCGATGGACTCCGGCACGCCCTTGCCCAGCGCGAGGTAGCGGACCACCGCGTCGCCGGTCGGTGACTGGGCGGTGGGCAGCATGTTCAGGTCGGGCGACTGCACCCGCGAGGTGACCGTGTAGGTCAGGCCGTCGCTCAGTCCCTCCGGCCGGATCAGCGTCCCGGTCGCGGGGTCGAAGGCGACCCGCGCCCCGGACACCTCGGCCGGTGTGGCCACGGCGGGCAGCAGACGCCCGGTCAGCCCGGAGATGGTGAGCTTCTGGCGTACGTCAGAAGTCTCCGCACCGGGCAGCGAATCCTGCGCCGGGAGCACCCGCCCGGCGTTGCGGTAGACGCCGCCGACCTTCCACGTCACGCCGTCGTAGTCGGAGAGCACCGCGAGCCGCACCTTGACGGTCGCCTGCTTGCCGGCCGGCGCGGTCTCCGGCTGGTACGCGAACAGCTGCTGTTTCGGCGCCAGCATCCACCCGGAGATCCGGTTCAGCGGGCTCTCGTCGAGGCTGTCCACCTGCGGCGGCTCGACGTACTGACGGGGGTCGACCGGGTCGGCGCCGACCTGCCCGCTGATCCACGGGCCGACGACCGCCGCCAGCGCGAGCACCGCGACCAGCCCGCCCGCCGCACCCGCCAGCGATCGCGCCCGGATTTTTCCGGACATCTCCGGGCGGTCGGGCTGCCTCGCCGAAACCGCGAGCGCCACGACCACCAGCGCCGCGAACCCGAGGGTCGGCCCCACCGCCGCCCCCGCGTTCGGCCCCACCACGTAGAGCGCGCCGCCGTAGAGCAGCACCGGCGTCAACGATCCCAGCAGCACCCGCCGCGCCCGCACCCCGACCTCGACCGCCGCCAGCCCGGCCAGCCAGGTCGCCACCACTGGAACCACCACGGTGTCCGGGGTGGACTCCACCGGGATCATCGCGGTGAGCAGGCGCGGGATCCCGTTGACCAGCGCCTCCCGGACCATCCCCGGGAACGGCGTGGTCAGCCCGGCGTGCCCGGCCGCGATCTTCAGCGCCACCGCCGTGTACCCGGCGAGCAGCACCGCGGAGACCGGCGCCGCGCTCCACGAGGGCAGCCGCCTGGTCGCCAGCCCGGCCCCGATCGAGCCGAGGGCGGCGCCCGCGACGAGCCGGAACAGCAAGTCGTCGGCGTAGATCCGGCCCAGCACGACCCCGGACAGCGCCAGCATGCCGATCAGCGCGACCGGGACGACGGCCGCGCGGAGAAGCTTCACCATCCGCGTACCCCGTCCCAGGCGGCGGCGAACTCGGACCCGTCCGCGGCCTCGATCACGATCATCCGGTCGCCGGCCACCGGCGCGGCGTCCCGGTCGCCGAACAGTCCGGCGAGCACCACCGGGTACGTCCCGCGCAGCGAGCTGACCGTGCCGAGGTCCGCCCGCCCACCGGGCCCGGTGAGGAAGACCAGGGTGTCGCCGAGCCGCTGCGCCCGCAGCCGCCGCAACGTCGCGTCCAGGTCACCGGGTTGCAGCGTCACCTCGGTGAGCACGTCCAGGTACGGCCCGGTCGCGATCGACGTGACCAGGTGCAACCCGACCGGCAGGTCCTCGCGCACCGCCGCCGCCACGATCGACGCGGCCGCCTCGCACGCCGACTCGAACGCCTCCGGATCCGGATAGGCGGCGTGCCGGTCGTCGAGCAGCACCACGATCGTCGGCTCCGAGGTGTCCAGCTGCTCCCGGACCATCAGCTCGCCCACCTTGGCCGAGCTGCGCCAGTGCACCCGCCGCAGCTCGTCGCCGACCACGTACTCGCGCAACGCGTCGAAGGTGATCGTGCCGTGCGGCACCTTGTCGATCCGGCCGTCCAGGCTGCGCGCCATCCCGGCCGGGGTGGCCCGCAGCAGGTGAATCCGCGGGTGCACCCAGACCTGTGCCACCTCGCCGTACGTCCGGGCCAGCGTGACCAGGCCGAGCGGGTCGCCCCGGGTGACCCGCAGCGGGCCGATCGGGACGATGCCGCGGCGGTTGGTCGGCACCGGGTACTCCACGGTGGTGTCCTTGCCGGGCCGCAGCCGCAGCAGCGGGACCGGAACGCTCGCGCCGCCGCACCGGTCGGTGGCGATCATGCTGGCCGCGCGCAGCCTGCTGGTGTTGCTGACGGTGAGCCGCATCTGGGCCGGCTCGCCGCGGGCCACCCGGTCCGGCTCGGCGATCCGCTGCACGCCCAGCCGTGGCCGCCAGAACGCGAAGACGAGCGCGCACCCGGCCGCGACCACGGCGGCCGCGCCGAGCAGGGCCAGATCCGGGTAGCCGTACGCGAAGCCGGCGGCGAGCAGCGCGACCGCGGCGACCAGCAGGCCGATCCCGCGAGCGGTCACGTGCCGGCCGGCAGCGGAACCGGCACCGCGTTGATGGCGTCGGCGAGCACCTCGGCGGCGGTGACGCCGCGCAGCTGGGCGTCCGGCGAGAGCAGCACGCGGTGCGCGAAGACCGGATCGACCAGGGCTTTCAGGTCCTCGGGCAGGACGTAGCCGCGGCCGTTGATCAGCGCGTAGGCGCACGCGGCACGGGTCAGCGCGATCACGCCACGGGGGCTGACACCGACGCGGACCTGGGGGTGGTTGCGGGTCGCGGCGGCGAGGCGCACGGCGTACGCATAGAGCGGGTCCGCGACATGCACCTGCAAGGCCATCTTGACCATCTCGCCGATGGTGGTGGTGTCGGTGACCGGGTCGAGCGAGTCGGGCGACCGGTTGGCCGCGCCGCGCAGGACCTCGATCTCCACCTGCTCGTCGGGGTAACCGACCGACAGCTTGACCAGGAAGCGGTCCAGCTGCGCCTCGGGCAGGCGGTACGTGCCGTCCATCTCGACCGGGTTCTGCGTGGCGACCACCAGGAACGGCTGCGGCACCGGGTGCGGCGTGCCGTCGACTGTGACCCGGCGCTCCTCCATCACCTCGAGCAGCGCCGACTGCGTTTTCGGCGACGCCCGGTTGATCTCGTCGGCGATGACGATGTTGGCGAACACCGGGCCCGGGTGGAACTCGAACGCCCGGCTGCCCTGGTTGAAGATGGTGACGCCGGAGACGTCCGAGGGCAGCAGGTCCGGGGTGAACTGGATGCGCCGCCACTGCCCGCGGATCGACGCCGCCAGCGCCCGCGCCAGCGTGGTCTTGCCGACCCCGGGAACGTCCTCCAGCAGCACGTGCCCCTGGGCGAACAGCGCGGTCAGGGCCAGCCGGACGACCTCCGGCTTGCCCAGCACGACCGCGCCGATCCGGTCGGCGAGCTGGCCGGCGACCTGGGCGAAGCCGGAGACGTACGACGGTGGCAGCGGCTCGGGTGTCACGGGATCCTCATCAGCAGTTCGGCAGGTATTTCAGGTTGACGTCGTTGTGCCCGCCGTCGATATTCAACCAGGCCAGCGGGATGTAGTTCTTTCCCTCGTAGTCAACCTTGATCCAGGTGGTGCTGCGCTTGCCATTGTTGTAGACGTACGCATACACCTCCTCACCGTTGGCCTTGCAATACGCGTCCAGGTGCCGCCCGTTCGGCACCCAGCCGGCCTGCTGACTGTCGACCTGGCGAGTGACCTTGAAGATCTCGTTGCCGTTGCGGCCGTCGACGTCGGCGTTGCAGTACGTCTTCTGGTCGCCGCTTTCCCCGTTGATGCACGTCGCCGTGCCGCCGAGCAGGGCGGTGGTCTTGCTGGTGCTCTTGGTGACCGACCCGGCCGCGTTCTTCGCCGTCACCTGGAACGTGTAACCGGTCCCGGCCATCAGCTCGCTGACCTCGAGCGACTTGCAGTCACCGGACGAGGAGCCGGCCGACGTCGACACAGTGCACTTGGCCTCGGACGCGCCGCCAGCATCCACACTCAGCGACAGCGACGCCGTGTTGAACGTCGTGTCCACCTTGGTGATCGTCAACGTCGGCGGAGCCAGCGTCCGCGCCGTCGCCATCGCGGGGTCGCTCTCCCCACCCTCGTTGACCGCCACCACCTGGACCGTCACGTTCTCACCGTCGCCGAAACCGGTGATCGTCGCCTTCGTCGCCCCGGTCACGTCAGTCGACTTGTCCCCGGCCTTCACCACGTACTTCGTGATCGCCCGGCCGTTCTCGGCCGGCGCCGACCAGGTCACCTCGATCGCCCCGGCCTTGTCGCCGACCGTGGCGGCGTCGACGTTCTCCGGCGTGCCCGGCTTGGTGAACGGCACGATGCTGTTGCTGACCGCCGACGCCTTCGACCCGGCACCGCGCTCGTTGACGGCGACCACGGTGAACGCGTACTGCTTCCCGTACTCCAACTGGCCCGCCGGGATCGTCAGCGAAGCGTCCTTGGCGTCGCCGATCGGCGACGAGCCGCCCTCGGCGACCGCGGTCACCGTGTACCGCTCGATCGCCAGGCCCTGCCCGTTCGCCGCCGGCCAGGTCACCGACACCGAGCCGTCCGCCTTCGCCTCGGCGACCGGCGTGCCCGGCGGATCCGGCACCTCCGCGGTCGGCTTCACCGGGTTGCTGGTCCGGTCCGGACCGTCGCCCTTCTTATTCACCGCGTGCACCTGGAACTGGTACGTCTCGCCGTTGGTCAGCCCGGTCACCACCAGCGACCGCTGGTCCGCACCGACCTGGAACGTCTTGTTGTCGCCCACCACCACGTACTTCGTGATCGGGGCGCCGTTGTCGGCGGCCGCCTGCCAGGTCACCCGGGCCTCGGCGTTGCCGGCCGCGGCCTTCACGTTGCGCGGCGGGCCGGGCTTGCTGATCAGCGGCTTGTTCGGCTTCTTCTTCTGTTTCGGCGGGGTGGCCGGCGGCGTCTTCACCGGCGGCGGGTCACCGCCGAGCACGTCGTCGGCGTACTTGTCGACCGGCCGGACACCGTGCTGGTTGTCCACCACCTGCGCGATCGGGGAGCCGGGCGCGTTGATGAACAGGTAGTTCTCCCGGACCTCGAGCTCCAGCGAGCCGCCCGGGTTGTCGAAGGTGATCGGCTTCTGCTCCTGGCCGGCCTGGTCGAAGACGTGCACGGTGCCGCCGTCCGCGTCGGCGACGTAGTAGAAGCCCTCCCAGGAGACCGCCGGCTGCAACTCGGACGCGGTCTGACCGGGCGGAACGGTGAATTTCACCTTCAACCCGCCGGCCGGGTCGACGCCGAGCACCTGGCGCGAGTCCGGCACGGTGACCGCGACGGTGGTGCCGTCGGTGTGCTCCGGCAGCGTGCCCGGCCCGGTCAGCGGCAGCGCGGTGCGCGAGGTGGGCGCGCCACTCACCCGGACCAGCTCGTTCGTCGTGCGGTCGAGGACCGCGACGCCGTCGTCCAGAGTGGTCAGCTGGAAGTCGTGGCTGGCGCCGCCGACCGACTCGGTGCGCACCCGCTGCGGCTCGCCGGTGGCGCTGCCACCCTGGCCACCGGTGCCCTCGGACGGTTTCGGCGCCGGGGAGATCGCGGTCACGGTGCCCTCGCTGGGCGCCACGATCCAGAGCCGGCCCTTGCCGTCGAAGGCGCCGCCGGTGATGCCCGGCGGGAAGCTGATCGGCTGCCCGATCGCCTGGAGGCTGGCCGGGTCGACCTGCTGCACCTTGCCCTGCACCGAGTCGACGACGAACGCCGAGTCGTCGTGCAGCGCGACACTCACGCCGACGCCGGGGGCGGTCTGCTGGTTCCAGAACGCCTGGAGGTCGGTGAGGTCCATCGACGCGACCGCGCCGGTGTTGACGTCGCGCAGGATGACGAACCGGTCGCTCTGGCTGACCTCGAGGGTGTGCCCGCGCGCCTGGCCGACGTCGACCCGGGTGTCGATTTTCGCCGTCACGCCGTTGACCCGGGACATCTCGCCCTTGGTCCGGCTCCACACCCAGGAGGCCGCATCGAAGCTGGCCACCGCCTCGTCAGCGGCGCCGAGACCGAGCACCGTCAAGCCGAGACCGGCGGTCAGCGCCAGCACGGTACCGATCGTGACGAGATAACCACGACTGGGTAACCGGCGCTTGCGAGGCTCGATCGGCGCGGCGTCTGCGCTGCTCACTGAGGTTGTCCCCCCGTTCGGCGAAGCTTCGGCGTCAAGGACGCAGGCCATCATAGGGGGATTGCGGCAGGCGTCGATACCCACCGTTCCCGCCTGTGGACAACCAGCTAGATCACTTTTTCCCGCGATCGGTGCAGACCTGCGCCGAAGTGGCGAACCGGTTGGTCGCATAAACGGCCACCACGGCGAAGCAGTAGTCCAGCGTGGGACTGAGCCCCTCGATCCGCCGCGACGTCTGCCCGGGACCGACCGTGCTGACCGGTTTCAACTGCTCACCCGGGTGCGCCATGGTCACCATGAAGCTCGCCGTCGCGTTGGCCGGGTCCTGCCAGGACACATCGATCTTGGTGCCCAGATCGGCCAGCTTCAGCCCGCTCGGCGGGTCACCGGCCAGCGTCGGCGCACCGCCGCCGGTGTCGCCTTCCTCACCCTTATGAGACCGCTCGGCCAGCGTGAACACCATGGCCGCGACCGCGACGACCGCCGCGAGAGTCGCGGCGATCACCGCGAAGAGAGCCATCCCCCGCTTCCGGTTCCCCGCCGGTCGCTCATCCTTTTCGTACGCCCCCAGCTCCGTCGCCGGGGCCGTGGCGGGGCCGTGCTGCCAGACGCCGCCCTCGGTCTGCTGGTAGACGCCTTGCTGGACGCTCTGCTGCTGATAGACGCCGGCCGGGCCGGCCTGCTGGTAGCCGCCCTGCCGGGGGTGGGCGACCTGCTGACCGGCGGCTTGGTGATGCTGCTGGTAGACGCCGGGGTGCGTGGGCTGGTACGGGGTCGGTGTGCCGGTGACCTGCTGCGGGATGGCGCCGGCTCCGGTGGCAGGGCGGTGAGGGTCGCCGCTTTGATAGACGCCGGGCACGCCGCTGGTCGGACGCTGGGGGCTGCCGCCCGGGTAGACGCCAGGCATGCCGCTGGTCGGACGCTGCGGGTCGCCGCCCGGGTAGACACCGGGCACCCCGCTGGTCGGACGCTGGACATCACCGCCCGAGTAGACACCGGGCACCCCGCTGGTCGGACGCTGGACATCACCGCCCGGGTAGACGTTTGGTGTCTCGGGGGTGGGGCGTTGCAGGTCGCCGCTCTGGTGGGCGCCGGCTCCGCCGATCGGAGGTTGCGGGGCGTTGCCCTGGTAGACACCCGGCTGGGAGTCGCGCTGCTGTCCATCGAGATGCGGCCGTACGTCGCCAGTTCGGTACACGGCCGATGGGGCGGTGGGAGGCTTCGCCGTCGGGCCGTCGGTGTTGGCGGCCTCGATGACGGGCTGTTTTGCCGTCGGGGTGTCGATGGTCGGATGGGTGTGCCTGATCTGCGGCTCGCCGCTCCATGGGCCTTGCGGGGCCGGCACTCCGGGCTGCGGCTCAGGAGAGGTGGGCGCCACCGGCTGCGGTTCGGAGGCGGCTGGTGCCACTGGCTGCGGGTCACGGGCGGTCGGCGCCGCCGCCTGCGGGTCACGGGTAGCCGGCGCCACCGCCTGCGGGTCACGGGCAGTCGGCGCCAGCGCCTGCGAGTCACGGGCAGTCGGCGCCACGGGCTGCGGGTCACGGGTAGCCTGCGGCTCGCCGCTCCACGGGCCCGGCCCGGCCGGCGCCCCGGGCTGCGGGTCAGCGGCGGTCGGCGCCACCCGCTGCTGATCGCGCGCAGCCGGCGCCACTGGCTGCGGATCGGGAACAGCCGACGCCACCGGCTGCGGCTGGGCAGCGGCCGGCGCTGCGGAGTGCACGGTCGGAGTCGACGCTTCGGGCTGTACCGGTGCCGGGGGCTGAGGGTGGACGCTGCCGGACTGGCTCGACCAGCCGTTGAAGTCGGGCCAGGCGGTGAGGTTCTCCGCGGGCGGGTTCGCCGGCTCCGTGGGCTCCGTCACTCGATCGGGGACGCTCGGCGTTTCCGGAGGAGGGGCAGGAACCTGCCGACTCGGGGCCGACACGCCCGGGGTGACCGATTCTGGTCTCGCGGCGGGAGGGTGCTCCGGGCGTACCGAAAGAAGGCTCTGACCAGAAACCGAATCGCCATCGGTGATCGAATCCGGTCGGTCCTGCTCCTGGTTCCCCAGCGGCATGATCACCGGATCGGGGCGGGGGACGACGACGGAATCGTTGGAACCGCGGTGGTAGAGCGCGGGCGCCTCGTTCTCCGAACCGCCGACCGTTCCGAAGACACCCGGCTTGAACTGCTGGAACGGCGACTCCTCCGGCTCTTTGCCAGTCGTCGGCGCCGGGCCCCACGGCGAATCCGGATTGATCGGAACGGTCTGCGCCCGCCCCGGCTCGTCCGGCTCACTCGACTTGGCAGAATCGGGCTGAACAGGCGGTTTGACCGGAATGGCCGGCGGAGCGGGCAGCACAGACTCCGCCTGCCCGGTCGGCTGCGGCCGCCCCGATTCCGGCTCCCGTTGGGCGGGGATCGGCTGCTGCGTCCGCGTCGCCGTCGGCTGGGGCTGCTCGGTGGCCTGCGGCTGACCAGACTTCTGAAGCCACGGCGGCAGTTCCGCCGGAGCCGGCAGGACCGTGGGCGAGTCCCCGCGAGCGGTTTGCGGCTGGTTCTGGGCAGGCGCGCGCTGGTCCTCGCGAGCGGCTTGATCCTGGGCAGGCGCGTGCTGGCCGCCGGGAGCGATCTGCGGCCGGTGCTGGGCGGGCGCGTGCTGGTCCCCGCGAGCGGCTTGGTCCTGGGCAGGCGCGTGCTGGTCGCCGGGAGCGGTTTGCGGTTGGTTCTGGACCGGCGCGTGCTGCTGGACCGGAATCGGCGCCGCGACGTGCTCTGCAACGGCCGGCTGCTGCGTCGTCGGCGCGGGCGGATGAGCCATCGCAGGAGGCAGTCCGGTCGCGGGCGGGATCGTGGTGGCGGCCGACTGTGGTGAAGGCCACGGGTTGCCATGGTCGGCGGGGGCCGGCCAGGTGACCGTCGGCTGCGCATCCGGCGGCGTCACCAGCGGCTGCTGCGGAGTGTCGGCCGGGGCCGGCTGAATGGTCAAACCACTCTGCGGCATCTGGTGGGCCGGCTCGACCCGAAACGGCGTGGTCGGATCCTGTCCGAGATAGGCCTGTGCACGCGTCACCGCCCAATGCCCAGCCCCGAGCATCATCGGCCCGTGATCGGCAACCCGCCGGAACGCCTCCCGAGCCTCGTCCCGCTCCCCCAACTCCTCCGCGATCACCCCGAGGTCATAGGAGATCTGAAGCATCAGCGGGTCATCGTCCCCCAGGCTGAACCGCCCCGCCGAGTAAGCCGTCTCCAGCACCCTGCGAGCCGCCGCCGCATCCCCCCGCTGGTGGTGCACCGCGGCCAGCTCCCGCTGCGTCGCCAGCACGTCAGGATCATCCTGACTGAGCGTCGCCTGACCGATTTCAATAGCACGTTCCAGCAGCTCGGCCGCCCCCGCGAGATCACCAGAGGCGAGCAGCGAGTGCGCCCTTTCCAGGGCCGGAGTCAACGGGGAGGGGTGGGACACTCCGCCATGCTGCCCGCAACTCCCCCGAGAAACCAGGCCAGATCCCTGTCCGTCCCTATATGCGCCGCAATGTCCTCTCACCCACCCCCTCCCGCAGCCCCTCCCGGCGACCGTGTACTGTTCTCACCTGTCAGGCCGACGAGGCAGCCAAGACCCAGGTGGAACCGGGGTCGGGGATGCCGCTAGGCTTAGACAGGCAAGTCCGGGTGGCGGAATGGCAGACGCGCTAGCTTGAGGTGCTAGTGCCCGCAAGGGCATGGGGGTTCAAGTCCCCCTCCGGACACGTTAACCCCCAAGAGGGCATCGCACGGTTCTAAGTGCGGCCTGACCGGGGGTTTTTGCTTTTCCGGCGCCGCCCCGGAATCCGGCTCTTCAGCGTGCGGGCCTTCGTCCGACCGCGGCGCCGGCCCATCGCCGGCATCGGCAGTGCGAGCTGTGCGTGGCTCGCCTCGATCGCCGGGCTACCGACATCGGGAATGGCTGCCTCGATCGTCAGCTTGTCGGCCGCGCAGACGACGACAAGGTCCCGGACCCGCAGGTATGACGCCATCTCCTCGGCGTTGCTGGCAGCCGCGAGGTCGGGATAGGTCGCCGCCAGTTCCCGGGCCAGGTGCGCCTGCGACCGGTACACCCACCGCGGCCCCGCCTCGCCGGAGGGAAGGGCGCTGGTGTGCCCGTGCCGGCATCGGTAGCCCGGCTGCCGGTTCACCCAATGGCCTTCCAGCCGGCGCCCGCACACCGCGCAGACCAGTAGACCGGTGAACGCGTACCGCCGCTGCTGGCCATCCCCCGGCACGCTCAGCGCGGTGACCCGCTGGATGGCCAGGAACTCATCGTCGCTGATCAGCGGCGGATGGGTTCGTTCGTCCGACACCACCCAGTCCGAGCGCTGGTTCCACACCCGGACCGGGCCGAGGCTGGAACGTTTGTCGCCCGGCACCGCCTCCCGGTGATCGGTGAACTGCCGATTCCACACCTGCCGGCCGGTGTACCGCGGATTCGCCAGAATCGCCGCCACCGTCCGCAACGTCCACACCGAATCAACCCGATGCCGATTCCGCGCCCGGTCATACGCTCCCGGCGACGCGACACCGCGATCGTTGAGGGTGCGGGCGATCGCCGCAGCGCTCATCCCCTCGCGACGCCTGGCGAAGATCCACCGCACATGCGGGGCGGTCACGGGATCGACGTCGAGCCGATGCGCACGCCGGCCCCACTGGGCGTGGACCGTGTTCGGATGCGGACCCGCGTCAACCAGGCGGTAACCGTACGGCGGCCGGCCACCCTGATTACGGCCCTGCTCCCGCACCTGCACCGCCATTGCGGCGCTCGTCCGGAAACGATTACGCAGCACCTCCCGCTCCGACTGATGCCCCAACATCAACAACAACGCCTGATGATCAGCCCGCGCCAGATCCACCCGGCCACGGGTCTTGGGCAGCCACACCTGCACCCCGAATGATTCCAGCAAGGCGATCACCACAGGCGCCTCGGCACCGGCGAACGCCCGCTCGAACTCCCCCACCACCACCGCATCAAATCCACGATCCGGCTGCCCGGCCGCACCCAGCAGCGCCGCCGCCTGCGGACGCCGCACCCACGGCAGACTCCGCGACGCCCCGGCATCGAAGAACTCCATCACGATCCGGCCGCGGCCGGCGAGCACGCGCCCGGCCGCCTCCAACTGCCACGCCCGCGACGACACCGCATCCTGATACTCCGCCGTCGAGATCCGCCCATAGAAAGCGAACCGCAAGCCATCCGCCCCGGATCCCGGCGAACCCGAACGCCCACGCCGCCGCGGTACAGCCGGCGCACGCCCCAGCCAGGCATCGAAGGAACCATCGGCCGAAGAGCGAGAAGACGAGGACGGCATATCGATCACCGCGATCCAGAAGGAAACCCTGCCCCAGCGATACCACCCAACAAAGCAACGACACCACACCCGAAGGGCGACCATCACCCCCACCACGCTCACCGCAGCCCGAACACCACCCCACCGGACGACAGCAGCCCAGACCTCGGCGACGAGCCGCCAACCGAGCTCCAGCCAGCCACGCCTTCTTTGCGGCATGAGAGTAAGTGCTCGGCAGGCAACCGAATACAACGCTTCAGGCGAATCGCAACGGCAGCAATCTCGGTCGCTAAGTCGGCTAGCTAACGTATAGGGTGATCGAATGAGACCTCCATTCGCGACCGGCGACCAGCTAGAGCTCGGCAACTTACGGGAGTACTGGAAAGTGCTGGCTACAGAGTTGAGCGAGCTCGATGAACTTCCCGCTCTGGATAGAAACCGCTTGCTATCTGCGCGAGCGTTCGACGAGTCTCAGGTGAGCGGGCCTCGCACTTATATGGAAGTGGACAGGTATCTCAGCGTGGCTCGTGACAACCACGAAGCGTTGCTCGCATTACTGTCACATCGCGGCGCATCGCTCTGGGCTCCTTGGAGTTTGCTTCGTCCCATCTTCGAGACCTCGTTCCTGGCCGCATGGATTCTCGACCCTGAGGATGGTCGGGAGCGTCGCGCTCGTGGCCTTCGGTGCGAGGTGGTCGACTACTATCAGCAGCGTCGTCATCGTTCGGAGTTTAAAGCCTTTCCCGAGATGTCGAAACTGATCGCAGAGCGGGAAGTGGCGGATGAGCAGTCATCGCTCCACCTCTATCGGTCAGAGGCGGCTCAGCTTGGTCTAAGATTTGAGCAGGTACACCAGTCCATTAACGTGATCGATGAGTTGCCGAAGTTGAGCTTCGTGCGCGGGTCACGTGAGTTCACCCCTTTTCTGAAGGCAACATGGCGTTTACTTTCTGGGTATGAACATGGTCTCGGTTGGGCACTCCTGAAGGGCAGTCAGCGACGTGCCGGCGCCAAAATTCCGGGCGGCATGAACGTCGAGCTCGTGATCGACGACAGCGAGTTCGTTAACGCGGCCAAATCGACGTACTTCCTCTTCTTGTCCGCCTGCCGGATTCTCAAGCGTCGGCATCTGGAGCCGAGCCAGGGCTGACACCGTGGAGGTCGCGCCGATCGAGGCCCGGCCGATCCGGGCGATCTTACATGTGGACTGAGTGGGTACCACGCCTTCTCGGTGCCAGTTGAGTGCACCCTCGTTAGCCAACGCGAGTAGTGAAACCTCCGTATCCGGCGCAGACGCGGGGTGATCCATCTAAGCTGGCAAGGTGCTCTCGGCCACTGAGGTACTAGCGCAGAATAGCGACGCAATTGCACGGCTTAGCGCCGCCAGTGGGCTAATCGGAGTTACTATTTCTCTTTTTGCTGTCGGGTTCGCCGTGCGCTCTTTTAAGATTGCGGGCGATAGGATAAGCCAAGAGCGCATGCGAGTTTTCCAACTTGAAGTGCTACGCCAGTTAGTTGTTGAACTGGATGAGAGTGATCTCGTTGCGGAAGTATTCTCAAATCCGCGAGAACTGGCCCGTTTCAGAATGCGGCTGGACCTGCTCAAGAAGAATCTCCCCAACTGGGAAACGGTGATCACGCTAAAAGATCAGCGTGAGGTCATGGACTTTCTGGGCTTGGGTGATAGGCATGACGAGTGGTTGGAACTCCGGCTGCAGAAACGACAAGCAGAGGCGGAACGAACAAGCCTTCGATTCTGGGAGTTCTTTAAACAATCGATTACGGTTGAAACGCTAGCTTCTCGGATCGGCGAGATTGAGATGGCGGGAAAGAGGGAGCTGAACAGCAGACTAGTTGATGACGTCCACCGTGCCATCCGAGAACAGGTAATGGCTGGCAACGAGCCTCGGCTGTGCTGGCGCTGTAAAGCGTGGTACCGGATCTGATCGGATCGGATATCGAGAATCGGCAGCATCCGGAACGGGCGACTCCAATTTGACTCGTGCTACCCGCGCTCATCCCTCATGCGACGTTTTGATAACTGAGTGCGATGGTGTAAACGCGGACCCACTGCAGAGCCGACAATATCGCGTCCTCTCATCGGCAAATCAGTGTGTTAGCCGAAGGTGTAAAGGGCAATCTTTATGCGGCTACGGCGCCTGGCGTGGGCGGGTGCCCGTTGTCGGGTTGAGTTTTGGAAGGCAGCCCCTCACGCCCGGGCAGCTGCACGGTCGTCGAGGGAGGCGTCTTATGCGCCGCCAGTACCTTCGTGTGGGCGGCGCATATCGCGGTTGCCGCGATGGCGGTTGTCTCGAGTGGTTTGCTGGTGAGGTGGCATGGGTGGCCGGAAGCCGGGAGCGGCGTTGATCCATGGCACGGGTGAGGTGTCCCCCTCCCAGCCGCTGATCTGGCTGGGGTCGACGACGGAACCCTTGTATCCGATGTCGTGGAGGATGAGAAGGTTGAGGTAGCGGCGCAGGAGTAGCCAGGTCTCTTCGACGAGACCTTCGTGGCGGTAGAGCCGACCGGGTAGCTGAGGATGGACCAGTTCGTTACGGACGCGGGTGACCGCTGTCGGTCCGTCGATGTTTTTGGTGTACGCGAATTCTGCGAGTCGCGGCAGGACGGCGGGGTCGACCGCTGTCGGGATGTGAGCTTCTTGCAGCAGGTATCGGAGCCGGTCTTCGGCGCGCCTGGTCTTGTACTGAGACTCCGTCCAGCGCCGCTCGCGGACCAGGCGGGTCCAGCCGAGGTTCTCCAGTGCGGGGGCTGCGGCGAGGATGCGTTGTTCGACGAAGCCGTTCTCCATCGCGGTGACCGCCAATTGCATCTGCAGACGAGTTGTGCCGGGTCGTCGTGGGTCGGCAAGAGCGGGAAGCGCCCGCCCGACCAGGTCGGTCAAGTCTTGCGGCCGGCCACGGTAAAGCCATCCCGGTGATACTCGCCGGGCGGGGTCACAGATGGGGGATATCCAGTCCTCCCAGACGGCATTCTGTTCGGCATCGAATCCGGTAGGCAGGACCGGCGCGACCCAGAATCCGAAAGCGAATGAGAAGACGACACGGAGCTGGTCCAGCAGATCCTGGGCTTGCTTAGGGGTGAAGGCGCCGTGGTTGGCTCGGCGGATGTCCATCGTGTGGGTGACCAGGTATGACCTGTTCGACTTCACGTGCTTGGTGGCCTCGCTGTGGTCCGGCCGGGAATCGAGAGTCATTGCCCACCCGGCGGCCTCGCAGCGCCAGCGTCCCGCCCAGCTGGTCGTACGGCTCTCGGTCTTCTCGGTAAGTACGTTCGGTCCCACGATTTCGGGCAGGTTCATCCACGAGACCAGAACTCGGCGAAGCGGTGTGTCAGACCCGGCAACCGAAGCTCCGTTGATCCAGCCCTCTGTCGCCGAGTCGCGGTATGCGGCAATCGAGATCACCTGGCCGCTGCGTTGAACGGTCAGATCGATGGGACCAGGCTCGTAGTAGCCATCGTCCTCGTCCGCATCAGGATCGATAGACCACCTCACGCTCGGGTCTGGGTTGCAGCGCATCTCGACGCGACCACGTCGCACACCGCGGTCACCGGCTCCAACCTCGCCCTCGTAGAGCAGCACAGGCTCGTTAACCCCGCCGTACGGGCGAAGCGGCTGCATCGGTGCCTCAAAGGAGCGGCGCGGCGGGGCGTCCATAGAAACCCTTCCTTCGGATCGGAACGGCCGCCTAAAGGGCAGCCGAAAAGCTTAAACGCACCAAGGAACCCGAGGCAAGGAAGGAAGCTCTACTCCAGAACGCTGGAGGGTCCACAACCTGCCCCGATCAGTCTCGCTTGCCGAGTCGGCCCGGGCTACCGCCGGACATGAGGAACGTTCGGTCGCTGCTGGGTGGCGGTGGGCCGCCAGAATGAGGTTTCATAAGAGCGGGAGTGAATCATGTCGGCGGTGGAAGTGATCACGACAGCGCTAGCTGCTGGCGCAAGTGCCGGCATGTCAGATACGGTTTCGGCAGCCGTGAAAGACGCTTACATGGGGCTGAAGGATCTGCTTAAGCGCCGCCTCGGCGGTGGTGCGGTGGTTCAGGCTCTGGAGACTGATCAGGCTGACTCCGGCGTGTGGCTGACCCGGATGGGAAATCTCCTGGCTGAGGCCGGTGTCGACCGCGATGAGCATGTCATCGAGGCCGCCTAGCGCCTGTTGGCACTGGTCAATTCGACCAGGTCGTCCGCCGACACGTACCAAGTGGACGTGCAGCGGGCGAGAGGAGTGCAGGTCGGCAATCACAATACCCAGCACAACACCTACTGACAGCCCGTTCTCCGCCAGCGCCACCTCACACCACCACGATTAGTGCCGATCGGACACGAGTGTGATCGCTGGCGACCACAGACGCACTGCAGCTTCACCGGCGCGCCATGACTGCGGTGAGGCTGCCACCGAGCTGGCCAGTACCGGAAGAGCCGTTAGCTACCGATCAGGATGATCCGCGGCCTGGTCGGCTGCGCGCATCGTGACGCGGCCGTAGAGACAAGGGCGATCGATCGACTATGTTGAGTTAGGCGATGGACGGTGCACTGGAAACGCCGGGCAGCGGAGCGACCTGGCTCAATGCCGAGGGCGCACAGGGCCTGCAGGTTGGTTCCTACAACGTGCAGCTCAACCAGTTTGGTCACATACCGCCCGTCGTTCGTTCCTCATACCTAGAACAGGTACGACGAATCGCGCCCGCGGCGCTGATCGGCCGCGATGCCGAACTGGCCGAGTTGGCCGCGTTCTGCTCAGACGATGCGGAGCATGCGTACGGGTGGTGGCGTGCGCCTGCGTGGGCGGGAAAGTCGGCCCTGCTGTCGTGGTTCGTTCTGCACCCGCCGCCCGGCATCAAGGTTGTGTCCTTCTTCATCACCGCGCGACACCACCGGCAGAACGACCGAAAGGCGTTCATTGACAACGTCTTGGAGCAGCTTGCCGAACTGCTCGAGTATCGAGGCCTCCCGCCTGGTCTTACCGACTCGACCCATGAGGCGCACCTGATCGGGATGCTGTCTGCGGCTGCGGCAGCGTGCCAGCAGTCCGGTGAACAGCTCGTTCTGGTCGTGGACGGGCTCGACGAGGACTGCGGCGTGACCGTGATGCCCGATTCCTACAGCATCGCTGCGATCCTCCCCTGCCAGTCACCAGCCCAGTTAAAGATCGTGGTGTCGAGTCGGCCCGATCCGCCTCTCCCGCCAGACGTCCCTGGCAATCATCCGTTACGTGGCGGCTGCCGGGTATGGGATCTCCAGCAGTCGGCGCACGCTGATGTCGTCCGCGCTGATGCCGAACGAGACCTGAAGAGGATGGTCAGCACCGGCGGTGTAGCGCGCGACATCCTCGGCTTCGTGACAGCCGCCGGCAGCGGCCTATCCATACGTGACCTGACCGAGTTGATGAACGAGGACGAATGGCTCGTCACGGATCATCTGTCCAGCGTCACCGGCCGGACTTTCAGACGCGTCGACACCACCTACGTACTCGCTCATGAGCAAATGCAGCCAACCGCGACGAGGCTGCTCGGGACTCGTCTGCACGACTATCAACGACGCCTGCACGAATGGGCCGAGCATTACCGCCAACTGAACTGGCCGCCCGCAACACCGGACTACCTGCTGCGCGGCTATTTCCGCACAACGCATGGCGACCTCGAGCGCATGGTGCGATACGCAACCGACGCCGACCGTCACGACCGGATGCTCGACCACACCGGCGGGGACGCCGACGCGCTCGAAGAAACCCTTCAGGCACAGGCGGCGCTGCTCGCCGTGGACGAGGCAAACCTGCCGGCAATGTGTCGGCTTGCCCTGCACCGAGCGGATCTCGAGGATCGCAACGCGAAGCTGCCGCTGAGCCTGCCTAAGCTCTGGGCCGCAGTAGGTAACCTCGACCGGGCCGAGGCACTGATCCGGTCGATCCCCGAGGACGGTAACCGCCGCGCAGTAGCGCTGGTTCTGCTGGCACCCGAGGTGGCCGCGGCTGGTCACCATGTGCGGGCAGAGCGGCTCGTTGCCAGGATCCCGCCGCGCTTGTTCGTAGCCGCCGACGAACCTGGCAAGGTCATCTGTGCGGTAGTGCGCAAGATCGCTGAAGCCGGCGACTACGACCGGGCGATCAACCTGGCGCGGACGCCGGAGCAACTCTTCTGGCGAGCCCGGGCCCTTGGCGAGGTCGCCATCGCGGCCGCGATCCGCGGCGAGAGCCATGCCGAGGCGTTGGCCGAGCAAATTCCCTTGCCTTATTGGCGGGCTCAGGCGTTCGCTGTGCTGGCCAAGACAACTGCGCAGGCTTGCAACGAGGGCCTGGCCGATCGGCTGGCGAGGCGGGCGGAGACCGAGGCCGACAACCTACCGGAACGCAAGGATCGTCCCTTAACTCTCACGTTTCTCGCGCAAGAGGCAGAAGAATCAGGGGACGGCGAGCGGGCCAAACGGCTCGCCATGCGAGCCGCCGAAGAAGCATCGGCGTTGGAAGACCGGCTCGACCGCATCGACACGTTGACGAGGATTGTCCCACGGCTTGCCGAGATCCTCGACGGAAGTCGTCTGATGAGGCTCGCACTGCTCGCGGAGAGGACTCTGAATGCGGCATGGCGCGACAACCAGATCACACTCGAACAACAGATCAGACTGGTAGGAGCCATCGCTGGCGCCTGGTACACGGTCGGCGACAACGAACGCGCAATCGCGGTCACGGATGCAGTCGATGACCCGTCGAATCGCGACACCGCCCTTCTCAATCTGGTCGGCGTTGCTGCAGCTGCCGGTGATCTCGAACATGCCGAGGCCTTGCTGGCATCCTTCTCCGACTCATCGGGCAGAGACTCGGCCCTCGGCAGAATCGTCGGACCCCTCACCGGACCGAACGCTGAAGAGCGCATCGCCGACATTGTGAATGCAATCCAGGATCGCGAAAGGCACACCTCCGCACTGACCGACTGGGGATACCGCCTGGCCAAGCAGGGCAACCTGCGAGCCGCGACCGAACTCGCGGAACGCGCCGAAGCAGCCGCTCGATCCACCGGTGACCCCGAAAGACGAGCCGCGTTGCTGGTCCCGCTGATGTCCATCCTTATCGAGGCCAACGACAGCGAGCGTGCTCAGGCCGTAGCTATCCGAGCCCTGGCTGCTTATCGGGCTATCCCCGAGCGGTGGCGGTCAGACTCGAAAGTGGCCGCATTCGTCCGAGCGTCCGCACGCGCCGGCGCCCACCACACGGCTGCCACGGCTGCGCGACTGATCAAAGAACCGAACCACCGTGCAGAGGCGCAGATCGACCTCGCCCTCTCGATAGCCCAAGAAGGCGAACGCGACGCGGCGGTCGAACTCCTCGCTGCGGCGGAGGAGGCCGCCACGTCGATCCCCGGTGAATACCGCCGCCTCGAAACGCTGCGAAAAGCCGTCAGCACTTGCTGGATGATCGGAGAGGAAGAACTCGCCGAGACTCTGACAGCCCGCACGTTCGATCACAACGGCCCTAACAAGCCGACAGAACCTACCAAACCACCAGATTTTTCGACGCTGCGTGGGATCGATGAAGAGCCTTCGTCGCTCGTCGTAAAGGAGCGGGACCAAGCCTTGACGCAGGCAGTAGCTCAGTTGGCGGCCGACGAGCAATTTACCCGCGCCGAGACGCTCACCAGCCTGATCGTCGGTCAACTAGCGCAATCACAGGCGCGAACCAAATTGGTGCTGGCGCTAACGAAAGCCGGCCACTACAAACGCGCCGAAGCGCTGGCCCGGTCCAACGAACAATCTCATCTTCGAGACTCGTGCCTCCGCGAGCTCACCAACACCCTCTCTGATCTAGGCGCTTTCGAGCAAGCCGAGAAGGTCGCCCGCTCCATCGAAGACGGTTTCCACCAAGTCAAAGCACTAGTCGCTCTAGCCCGCACTGTTGAGCCAGCGCAGGCCCGCTCTCTCCTGGCGATCCCTCTTCAGCACGGAAGACTGCCGGACATTATGGACCTGGTAACGGCGGCCTGCCCGGAGACCATCAATATCATCGCCGACCATCTGCTCTCCGAGGACCGTGAGTAACCAGGGAGAGCGCTTCGAGCCGCACTCTGGGTTACTCCAGCAAGGCACGGGTAACGGTGTTGGTCATCTGGGCGCCGTTTACAACAACATCGTGCCGTCAATCGGCCCGGGCCTCGTGCACACTGATCCTGCTCCAAGGAGCGAGTCCATGTCAGTGCTATCGCATCCGGTTGACCGCGTTGGCGAGGGACGCGGCGACATCTGGTCGCGAGAAGTCCCAAATCATCAACAAGCCCTGAGGCGTGGTCAGCGTGAGGCGGCCGTACAGCATGATCGGTAGCTGACGGTTGTCTTTGAACCGCCGGTCGGGGCCGCCGGACTTGTTGGTGTACTGCCAAGTTGTGCCGACGCATTGCGCATCGGACGGTGGTGCCTGTGTCTCGACGAATCTTTGCTGCTCCATCCGCGCGTTGATCGCTGCATAGGGCAGATCGGCGTACTGGCTGCCGTGCCGCACGATCACGCGATCCGGGAGGAAGTAGAGGGACCGTTCTTTGCCGTGCACACTCGGGACGGCGATGTTGGTGACAAGGACTGGAGGCCCGGCCAAGTCCAAGGAACCCAGGGATCGCCGTACGAGCGTCCCTGCGCCGGCGTTGACCTTGCGTTGATAGGCGGTGTGGAGCGCGCCCTCGGCCTCGGCTTGCCACACGCGTTCGACGCCGCTGACGAAACCACTGCTACCTGCGAAGTGGTCGTACTTGGCCGCAGGGGCATCCTCGACCTGGTAGAAGACGACGACCGACTTCCGTGCGATGTCCCGCTGTCGGAGCCACCACACGACCGGCACCGCAGGCATGAACAGCACCAGGCTGTACGGAGCGGCGAGGAGCGCCAGAATCAGCAGCGCAGCTGCTACCCACGGCCAAATGTGACGTCGCGAGGCTGCCGTCTGAATCTGCGCGATCAGGTCGGACGGATGCGCTGCAACGAGCTGTTGCACCGGAGTGCCCACGATCTCCTGCATGACAACGCCACTGTCAGGGGCGGCCGGCGGCATCGTAGGACGCGATCCCCCAGAACTCGGGCTGGGCGACCCGCCTCCGAAGTAGGTAGTACCGGCGCCTGCGACGCGAATGTAGTTTCCTCGCGGTCCGGTGCCGACCCGAAATCCCGGCACTCCGGCTGAAATACCGACGCCGGAGGGTGACAGGTTGAACCGGAAAGGGCCCGCTTTCAAACTGGTTCGCAGGTAGAACCCCATGCTGCCCTCACCTCGTCGCTGATTGTGCAGCCACCTTAGGGTCGGAAGCGCTGGAACAGCGATCCGTCGATCGGCTACTGCGTCGACCACATCAGGCCACAAGGCACCCATTCGAACCGGGCGGTCGATCAGCTCTATCTAGAGTAGAGCGCTGCTCGTCGACGACGACACGACGGCCATAGAGAGGCGGCCGGCACACCGTTCCCAACTTTGGTAGGCAACTTGCTGTGAGCAAGACGCACGCGCCGCCGATCGACAGCATCGGCCTACCCTGTCGCCAGCCACAACCGGGCAACCGTCCTGTTGGACAGACGACCAGCGATACGGCATGGACTTCAGCGATCCATGAGCCACACAAAGACGCCGTCCGAGTGAAGTCACTCGGACGGCTTTCCCGAATCCTTACTGCAGTGGAATAATTGTAGATAGGATCGGCATGGCATTGGCTTGTGTCGATCTCCGGACACAAACGTTTTCCCCACGGTGTGCGCCAAGATCAATTGTGGCGCGCACCGTTTTCGTTTTTGGCTCGTAGACAAATTTGAGGTTGAGCTGCTGGTAGACCTCGGCCTTGTCCTCCGGGCAGGCGACGCGTAGCACCGCCGCGATGTCGCCCAGCGAAGCGACGATCCGGTGAATCTCCTCCCTCGTCATGGGAGGCTGACTGCCCGGCGCCCCGGTGACCTGCTCTTGGAGCCGGGACCGCCTGCGTATCCGCGATCCAGCCGGTGACTACCACCGGGTCCGCTCCTGCGTCGAGCGCAGCTCGATACTGCTTCAGTTTGCTGTCGCACGACGCAATGGCCCGGCGGGTCTCATCTTTAACCAAAGTGGCCGTATCGACCGGCTGGGCTTTCGCCATCGCTGTCACGGTGTGATCGAGGTTAGTAGGCGAGAACGCCGACGCGAGCCACAGGACGATCGGATTGACGAGGACATCCTCACGCAGGTAGACGTTGCTCGGATGCTCGACCCGGTTCGCCGCTGCATACTCCCTCGTGTAGCGGGATCGGTAGTACGGCGCTCCGTTGCTGTGCTGACCCTGCATACGGCGTTCGCAAACCGCGCAGTAGACGCTGCCCCGGAATACGTACGGATGGCGGGTGCGATGCTGACGGTGTGGTGTTCCCTGGCGCGCCCTCCGGCCCCGCGCCTCCTGCGCCTGGTCAACGATGTCTTGTTTGATCAAGGGCTCGTGACTGGGCTCCTTCGAAGTGATCCACCTGTCGGCCGGGTTCCAGCGCATCACCGCCGCATGGCCAAGGGCCACGTCGTTGACGTCGAGCAGCACTTCATCGGTACGCTGCCTGTTCCACACCTGATAGCCGGTGTGTAGCGGGGATGGGCTTGACCCGGAGGATCACCCCACCCGGTCCGACGCGCGCGCCCCGACAGAGTGACAGCTGGTCACCTGCCATTCGTCCCGCGCCGTCATCCGGCCCGTGTACGGGCTCTTTACGGAGTAGCCGATCATTGCAGTCTGCTCGTCTCCAGGGGCGTGGCAGGACGACGCGAGCCCGGCCGCCAGCCAGATGAGGTGGTTTGCTCGCGTCCGGCAAGGTGTCGGTAAGCGATCGAACGGGGTGTCTGAAGTTGATGGCCAGAAGGGACTCCGGTGGCGCGTCCGTCCCCCGAGTCGAGCCGATCGGTGCCGGCGACCCAGAGCGCGTGGGTGCCTACCGCATCATCGGCCGTCTCGGGGCCGGCGGCATGGGTACCGTCTTTCTTGCCGAGAGCGGTCAGGGCCGGCTGGTGGCGGTGAAGGTGGTGCGCCCCGCGCTGGCGTCCGACGAGGTGTTCCGCCGCCGATTCCGCACCGAGGTGCAACGGGCGCGGCAGGTGCCGCCGTTCTGCACCGCGGAGGTGCTCGACGCGGACCCGGACCACGAGCCGCCGTACCTGGTAATCGAGTATGTGGACGGGCCGAGTCTGGCCGACGTGGTTCGCCGCCACGGGCCTTTGACCTCGGCGAACCTGCACGGGGTCGCGATCGGCGTGGCCACCGCGCTGACCGCGATCCATGCCGCCGGAGTGATCCACCGGGACCTGAAGCCGGCCAATGTACTGTTGCCACCCGGCACGCCGAAGGTCATCGACTTCGGCATCGCTCGGGCGATGCAGGCCTCGACCCGGCACACGCTGGCCGATCAGATGGTCGGCACGGTGGCGTACATGGCGCCGGAACGGTTCGAGAACGCGCCCGGCGAGTCGCTGACGGCGGCCGCGGACATCTTCGCGTGGGGTGCGGTGGTGGCGTACGCCGGCACCGGACGCAGCCCGTTCGACGGGGGGACGCCACTGGCGACGGCGACCCGCATCATGACCGCGCCGCCCGATCTGACCGGCCTGGACCGGCCACTGCGCGAGCTGGTGGAGGCAGCGCTGCAGAAGCGGGCGGCCGACCGTCCGGACGCCCGGCAACTGCTGGACCTGCTGTTGAGCACCGCCACGGTCGCCGAGTCCGCCATGGTGGCACAGCCGGCCCTGCGCGACGCGGCCCAGGAAGTGCAGACCACCTGCACCGACGTGCTGCGTCCGGTGACCGGCCCCCGGCCGGTTGCCGATCCCGGTCCCGCGCCGGCGTCCCCCCGGCACCGGCGCAAGCTGCTCGCTGCCCTGCTGGCCGCCGTGGTCGGCATGGCGGCGCTCGGGCTCACGTTGCGCGCGCGCCTGGACGACCGGACCACGACTTCCCCGGGCGCGACCACCTCAGCGCTGCCGCAGCGGCCATCCGGCCCGAGCAGCGCCGCACCCGGCGGATCGGCATCGGCGCCGGCCAGCACGCGGCCGTTCCGGTTCGCGCCGGACGCCGACGTGGCGGATCCGCTGACCCGGCCGGACGTGATCCGCGTGCGCAGCGTCGGCGGCAGCTCGTGCCGATATGCCGATGCGCTGGTGGTCACCGTGGACCGAACGGGCACCTTCGAATGCGACTGGACGAAGCAAACCTTCGCCGGCGCACACCGGATCTCGGTGGAGGTGGTCCTGCGCACGGCGGGAAGCTGCGCCGCGGTGCACTTCCTCAACACCGAGGACAGCGCCTACGGGGTGAACGTGTGCGCTCACGGATACGTGTTCTCCTGGTACGAGGGCGAGAGCGTCGAAGAGCTGGGCATCTACCTGATGCCCGAGCGCACCCGGTTGGGCGAGCCACACCGCCTGGGCATCGAGGTCCAGCGGGACACGGCGACTCTCTTCCAGGACGGTCACGAGTTCGCGGTCGTCGACTTGTCGAAGGGCGTACCCCCGGGCGGCGGGGACGTGGTGATCGGTGCTTTCGGCGACCCGGCCGGCGGCGAGGCGCCCTATCAGGTCGCCCTGCGAAACTTGGAGATCATCGGGTGACGATTAGCCTGGTGACGTGCTGCGGCTGTTCCACGTCGGCAACGACGGCCCGTTCACTTCTCTGAGCCCGCGCCCCTCGCCCGCCGGCACGCCCTACGAGGGGCGGGAATGGGTTTGGGCGGTCGACGAGATGCGCCTGCCGAACTATCTGCTACCTCGGCAGTGCCCCGGGTGTGCTGGGCGGCTGCCGGATCGCGGCACGAGTCGCTGCGCTCCGGCCGCTCGGGTCATCGCCGTCGAGCATCGGGTGGGTGCCGCACCTTCTGCATGCCGGGCTCGACGTGCATCGTCTCGATCCGGCCGGATGCACGTTGCTCGACATCGACCGGCGGCCGCGCGCGCTGAGCATCGCGAGCGTCCTGCTGGCCGGCCTGGCCGCGGCGATCGCCGGAACCACCGACACTTATACAACCGCATGACTGAAAATTGCGTGAATCGGACAACCTCTTCACGTCGACTTGATGACCGTGACCCTGCTGACCGGGTGATCGTTCAGGTCCGACATCGAGGTGCCCTGGGCGCCCCAGCTGCCGTCCTTGAACGCGGCCTTCCGGGCCTTGAGGAGCTTGGCATAGGTCACCTTGGAGATCCGGTCGACACGCAGCACCCACGCCTGGTGGTTACCGCCCTTCCTGTCGCCCAGATAGATCGTGTACGGGTCCGGCACTCCGCCCGTGAACTTGATGTTCCCGTCTAGGTAGCAGATCCCGGCCACGCAGACCGACACCGCCAGCACGGTGTCGGACGAAGTGGCGGCCAGATCCGCGGCGGAGACGGTGAAACGCGCGTCGAACGGCCAGGACACCTTGCTGCGGTCGGCCGGCGAGACGATGCGCGTCGTAACGGCCGCCGATGTCGGCGCCGTGGTGGCAGCCGCAGTCGATGGCGGTGCGCTGGTACCGGCAGTCGTGGATTCGGGTGATGAGGCCCTCCCCGCCGGCCCGGACCCGGACCGCTGAATCTTAGAGTCGGCCGTCCCTCCTAGTGCGGTGCCGTTGCTTGCGCCGGACTGACCACCCGGCCGGACGAGCACGACGCCCACCACGGCGAGGACGATCATGACGACGACACCGAGGCCGCCCAGCACCCACGGCGTACGCAAGCGCCGGCCGGGTGCCGTCCACCCGGTCGACACGGGCGCCGGCTGGGGCGCCACGACCGGCGACAGCGGCACCGGCGACGGCCACGCCGGGAACAACGGCGCCGAGGCAGGAGCCGACGAGACGGACACCGGCGGCGTAGGCCCCGGCATCGGGGGCTCCTCGGCCGGGACGGGCGAATCCGCCGCAGGCACGGTCACCGGTCGCGTCTGCGGAAACGGCGGCGGCGCCGACACGGGAGTCGACCACGGGGGTGCCGGTGGCGCGGAAGCCGCTTGGAAGTCGCCGGCGACGTAGGCGCGCGCCTGTTCGACCACCGGGTGGTCCGCGCCGAGTACGCCCGGCCCGAACTGCGCCACCCGACCGTAGTTCCTGTGCGCCTCGTGCCGGTTACCGAGTTCGTCGGCCACTCCCGCCAGGTCGTACGCGATCGTCACCATTACCGGATCTGCCTCGCCGGCCCGCTGGCCCGCTCCGTAGGCGTCCTGGAGCAACCGGTGCGCCGCCGCGGGATCGCCGGCCTGCTGGCGCAGGCCGGCCAATTGCCGCATGGTGGTCAGCAGTTCCCGGTCCCCCTCGGCGAGATCGGCCCGCCCGAGTGCGACCGCCCGCTCGAGCACGTCACGCGCCCCCTCGGGATTCCCGCCCTCGGCGAGGGCCTGGGCTTGCTGACGGGCTTGCGAGTACGGAAACGGCTGCGGCACCCCGCCATGCTGCACAAAGATCGTTACGGGCGCCAGTCGGCCCGCGACACTGGCAGAGACCTGTAATCAAGTAGTCGCTGTTCCGCAGTCATGACCCGAAGCGCTCACGCTATGTGACCATCTACGGCTCGATGGGTTCACTTCGATGGCGTCGATTCGCAGCTGAAGTGATCTGGCGATGAGGGCTGCTGCTCGATGTCTGGGGCTCGCTTGGGGCCTGAAAGGGCTTAAGGGCGGCATCGACGCTTTGGAACGCAGCGCTGCGCCGTGACGTTTTCGGGTGGTTCGTCATCGTTCGGTGTTGTGATGTAGAGGCCGCAACGGGCATGGCCACTCCCATCTTGGGTGGCCTTCGCGTGGAAGGCCGGGATCGGCCAGTAGCATGATCGTGGGCGCAGGGTGTGCCGTAGGGGCGGCCGCAGGTTCCGAGTTCGACCTTGCGCAGCTCGAAGTGCTGCTGGAACTCCTGCCACTCCTCCTCGGTGGGCTCGCGGTATTCCGCGGCGGGGCGGACTGAGCGGCGAGTCATCAGCGATGCCACCCAGTTGCTGGCCTTTGACGAGGTTGGAGGCGATCGCGACGCTGTTCTTCTCCTCGCGTTCGGTGAGGACCTGGAACAGCAGTTCGGCGCCGTGTTTGTCCAGCTCCATGTAGCCCAGAGCGGACGACCGCACGCTGATCGGCGTGCACTGCTTCGGTGACATCGCCGCCGAGGTCGTCGGCCTCGGTCACGTCGTACTCCGGCTCGGCGGCGAGGTCGAGCTGTTCCTGACACTGGCGCTGAACACCCCTACCTACAACTACGCCTACCACGATGCGACGGGCGACGGTCTGATGCGGCTGACCACGCTGCTGGGCATGGCGGACACGGGACCGGCTTCGGGCGAGCAGAAGTGAGTGGACCGGCCGGCGCCGAGCAGGCGCCATGGTCAACAGTCGCGGCCTGGGTGAGACGATCCGCGGCATCAACGGTTCGCTGGAGTGCACCGGCGGCAAGCCGCCCCGGGCGTACCACCGGTTCACCGTGTCCTGGGCGTGAGCCCGGGGACGAACCTCTTCTGTTGAGCGACGAGCCGGGCGCCTCAGCGACTGCCGGAGTTCGGGTGGAACGTGACCGGGAGCTCCTGGAGGCCGCGCAGCACGCTGGGGCGCCACCGGAGTTCGTCCGGCGTGGCCGCCCCGGTCAGCCCGGAGAGCCGCCGGAGCACCGCGCCGACGCCCTCGACAGCCTCGACCCTGGCCAGCGCCGCGCCGAGACAGAAGTGCGGGCCGTGCCCGAACGCCAAGTGCGGGTTGTCCGCGCGGTCGAAGCGGACCTCGTCGGGATGCTCGAAGCGCTGCGGGTCGCGGTTGGCGGCGCCGGTCGACAGGATGACGATGTGATCGGCCGGGATGGTGGTACCGGCGATTTCCACGTCGGTGGTGGTGTACCGCGCTACGCCGGTCATGACGGGCCCGTCGTAGCGGAGGAACTCCTCGACCGCGGACGGCAGCAGCCCCGGATCGGCGCGCAGCGCCTCCAGTTGATCCGGCCGTTGCAGCAGCAGCCACAGGCCCGTGCCGATTAGGTTGACCGTGGTCTCGTGGCCGGCGACGAGCAGCAGCAGGCCCATCGAGATGAGCTCCTCATCGGTGAGCCGCTGCTCCTCCCCGGCCACCACCAGATCGCTGAGCAGGTCGTCGGCGCGGTTCGCCCGCTTGCTCGCCACCAGATCGGCGAAGTAATCGCGCAGGTGGCCGCGGGCGGCGGCGGTGAGCGCCACACCGGCCGCGTCCACCTGGGGACGCAGCAGGTCCGAGCTCTGCTTGGTGAAGAAGGCGCGGTCGGCGAAGGGCACGCCGAGCAGCTCACAGATGACCGCCACGGGCAGCGGGAAGGCGAACTCCGCGACCAGGTCGGCACGGCCGCGCGGGGCGATCGCGTCGAGCAGTGCCTCAGCGAGTTGGCGCACCCGCGGCCGCAACGCTTCGACCCGCCGGGCGGTGAAGGCACGCGACACCAGGCGGCGCAGTCTGGTGTGGTCCGGCGCGTCGGTGGTCAGCATGGACGGCATCGCATTGCCGGCGGCCAGCCGCACCGTGCGGCCCGTCTGCCCGGTAAGCCGGCGAGGGTCACTGGACAGTCGCGGGTCGCCGGCCGCCGCCAGCACGTCGCGGTAGCGCGTGACCATCCAGGCGTCGCTGCCGTCGCGCAACCGGATCCGCTGGACCGGACCTTCGGTCCGTAGCCGATCCAACCAGGGGTACGGGTCGGGGCGTTGCTCCAGGTCGGCGGGAACCGGATGTACGGGCGGTAGGGCTCGGTTGTCCATCGGGACTCCTTGCACACGTCGCGGACCGGGCAATCTCTGTAACGAGCGTTCCAGACAGATCGACGCCCGTCCACGTCGTTGCGAATGGTGACAACCGCGCCCGCGGCCTATGGTTTTTCCATGCAGGACGCGGTGACCGGAGAGCGGGCGACACCGTCACGCGAGGCGATCCTGGCCGCCGCGACCGGGCTGATGTCCCGGTACGGCTATGCCGCCACCTCGATCTCCCGCATCTCGACTGCCTGCGGCCTGCCGGCCAGTTCGATCTACTGGCACTTCGGCAGCAAGGAGGGTGTCTATCTCGCTGTGCTGCGGCGAGCCCGGCTCGCCCTGATGGCCGGCCTCCCACCCGCCACCGTCGCCGGCCCGGACGAGCCGCGGCGGCTCACCCGGTTCTTGGACGCGGTGGACGCGGTGTTCCTGCGGCATCCGCACGACCTTCGTCTGCTGGTCGGCATCAGCATGCTGGAGGAGAGCGCCGGCGTCGCGGCGCGAGCCGAACTCGCGCAGTACCGCATGACGCTGCGCCGGTGGCTGGCGGACTCACTCGGAGCCGTCTTCGCCGTCTCCGGGACCTCACCGATGGCCGAGGACCTCGCCCGGTTCCTCCTCGGCATGGTCGGCGGCGCATCGATCGCCCGCTGGTCGCAGGACCCGGATGCGTCGCTGCCCACCGCCGACCTCCACGTCGCGCTCACCGCGCTGGCCCGCCACCACCGCGCCGCACGTTAGGTCGCGCTCCGGCTGGGGCAACATCAGCTCCCTATCCCGCCCCTGGTGACGACTCACGCCAGCCGAACGGCTCACGCAACCCCAGACCACGCCGCACCGGTTAAAACTCGAGTCAGGTGCAGCAGTCCGGCCGCGTCCGGGGTTCCGCCAGCGCGGCTCAGACTCGCCGCCGAGGACGCCTACCCGTTCCAGGTGGCGTTGCTCAACTTGAAGGCCACCGAAGAGGCCGAGAAAGGCCGTGCTCACCCTCGACCGGCCGGTGACCGGCATCGCCCCGGTCACGCTGCTGGCACCGGGCGACACGTCCCTGCCGCAGGCCGGTGGTCTGACGGCCTTCACCGGGTGGGGTTCCGTCGAATCGCAGCGGGACGGGGACCCTTCGAGCTGTCCTATACGGACCGGATGAAGCGGGCCGACGTCCCGCTGGTGACCGACAAGGCCTGCGGGTCGGCGTATCGGCGGCACCCGGATCAGACCGCGCCGGACCAGAATATGACCTTCCATCCGGCGCCCACACAGACTTCAGACCACCAGCCCGGTCAGCTGGTACCGATGTACCCGGCCGTCCTGCGGCATCGCGAGGGCGGTGATCTGCTGCACTCCGCCGGGGTCTACGCCGCTCCGGTTCGGCTATCTCGTGTCTGGACGCATGCCGCTGTGTATCAGCAGACCGTAGTGCCCCGGAACAGCTGGACGACTCCCGTGATGTTGTCCGGGCCGTGTCCGCGGCTGATGGCCCGCTGGTAGGTGTCGGCGGCGGTACGGGTCAGGGGAACGGTGGCGCGACGGGCAGCGGCGTCTCCGACGGCATAGTGCAGGTCCTTGGCTACCAGCTCGATGGGGAACGCCGCGGGGAAGGTACGGCCGAGCATGGCGGTGGCGGCGGTGGCCGCGGCCGGGCTTGCCACTGGGGTGGCAGCGAGTACTTCGATGGCTCGGGTCACTTCCAGGTCGGTGTCGTGAACCGCGCCGATCAGCTCGGCGACGGTGGCGATCTGGACGGCGAACAAGGAGTTGACGAGTAACTTCATGCGTGAGCCGGTCCCGGCCGGTCCCATGTGGTGCACGGCACCGCCGAGGTGCCGCAGTACGGGCTCGACCCGGTGCGCGACTTCCGGCTGTCCGCCGATGAGGAAGATCAGGGTGCCGGCATCGGCTTGGTGACGTGACCCCAGCACCGGGGCGTCGAGGAAGTCGATCCCGTGCTGGCTGCATCGGCTGGCGAGTTCGGCCGCGAAGGCCGGGCTCACGGTGGAACAGTCGACTGCGGTTGCGCCTGGCGCCATCGCTGCCAGCGCGCCAGTGTCCGGGTCCAGCCAGACGGTGCGGCCGGCGTCGTCGTCGCGCAGCATGCTGATTACCAGGTCACGTTGCCGCACGGCTGCTGCTGGCGTTGACGCCACGGTGGCGCCCGCGTCGGCCAGGGGTCGAGTCGCCTCGGCGGTGCGGTTCCACACGGTGATGTCGTGTTCGCCCGTGGCGAGCAGTCGGCGGGCCATCCGCGCGCCCATCGCGCCGAGTCCGAGGACAGCGATCTTCATGGTGCTCCTTCGTCGAGTCATGCGGTGCTGGCGCGCAGCGATCATCAAGAACCCATGGCAGCCAACGCTGCGGTGAAGGCACGCGGGTCCCGGTTCCAGAGTTCGCCCATGTGCGCTGAGGTCGGGTCCGGGTAGATGTCTTCTTTGCCGGCGACGATGCCGTCGAGGATCGCGTCGGCGACGGCCCGCGGTGAGGCTTTCGGTACGTCCACGCCGGCCAGCATGTCGGTGTCGATACCGCCGGGGTAGACGCCGTGCACGGTGATCCCGGCGCGGGTCAGTTCCGTTCGCAGGGCGACGGTGAGCGAGTGCGCTGCGGCCTTCGACGCCGAGTAACCCGCCATCGCGGGTACCGGCGCGTACGCCAGCAGGGTCAGCACGTTGACCAGCGTGCCCTTGTTATGCCCGAGCACCGGGGTGAAGGCCCGGATCATGTCGTAGAGGCCGGTGAAGTTGACGGCGAACTCCCGCGCCAGCCCGTCGGGATCGGCGTCCAGGGCCGGGGCGAACGCCGCCGTTCCGGCGTTGTTGATCAGTAAGTCGGTGTCGGTGGCGATGGCGGCGAGATGCGCGATGGTGTCCTGGTCGGTGAGGTCGAGGGTGACAGGCGTGATCCGCTCGTCGTTTCGGACACCGTGCGGGTCACGGGCGGCGGCGTAGACGCGTACGGCGCCTCGTTCCAGCAGTGCGTCGACCAGGGCGGCGCCCAGACCGCGGCTGGCTCCGGTGACGGTGGCGGTGCTTCCGGTGATCTCCATGTCGGCAACTCTGCCGCTCATCGGTGACATTCTGAATGCCTCAGCCACTCAGCTGTTTGTCCCTCAGTCTCATCACACTCGATGGCTTGCCGTTCGCGGCCCTAAGCTGTGCGGGTGGATGTCCTTGGTGACGTACTGGCATCGGCGCGGGTCGACGCGAGCCTCATGGCGGTGTTCGACGCCCGCGGTCCCTGGGCCATCGAGCTGCCGGCCCGCCAGGGTGCCGCGTTCCACGCCGTGGTCGCCGGGACCTGCTGGTTCACCACCGGCGACGCGCCGGCACACCAGCTGGGCCCGGGTGACCTCGTGCTGCTGCCCGCCGGGGCGCGCCACCAGCTGTCCAGCGACCCGGGCCTGCCGACGCGCCGTTTCGACGAAGGCCTCAAGCGCAGCCTCATCCGGCCCGACGGCGAGCTCGTGCTCGACGGGCCGGGCGCACGGACCCGGATCCTGTGCGCGGGCTACCAGTACGCGACTGACGTCACCCATCCCGTACTGGGATTGTTGCCGCCGGTGCTGCACGTGGCCGCGGCCCACCCGGACAGCGGACCCTGGTTGCGGTCGATTCTGGACCTGCTGGCTCACGAGACCCGCAGTCGCGCCGCCACCGGCTCAGGCACCGCCGCGCTACGCCTGCTCGACCTGCTGCTGATCCACGTCGTCCGGGCGTGGCTCGACACCGAAGACGTCGCCATGGACGCGTCGTGGCTGAAGGGCCTGCGCGACCCACTCATCGCGCAGGTCTTGGGCGTGTTGCACGAGCGTCCCGGTGACGACTGGACCTTGGACACCCTCGCCGCGACGGTGAACGTCTCCCGCGCCACGCTCTCCCGGCGGTTCACCCACCACGTCGGTGAACCTCCACTGACGTATCTCACCCGATGGCGCCTCGACGTGGCCGCCCACAAGCTTCGCGACACCACGCTGCCGATCGCCGCCATCGCCCACGACGTCGGATACACCTCCGAATTCGCCTTCAACCGCGCCTTCGCCCGCACTCACGGCCAGCCGCCCGGCCGCTACCGCCGGCACGCCGCCACAAACAGGCAAGCGGAGAGTGTCCGCGGTTCCACCCCGGTGGCGTAGTCGCTGGTGACGAACGCTCATCGGATGATCCCGCCGCGGTCATCGACGTACGTCGAGGGTAGCGGCAGCGTCCGGGCGTGGCCGGCGTTCACACGCCGCAGATCGATGGTCGCAATCTGGGCGAGCTGGGCCCGCAGCGTGTCGCAGGCATACGTACGGTGACGGGCGCCGGAGCCAGGGCACACCCTGCCTGCGGCAGATCCGTGCATCGTCGACCCATCGCGGCTTGCATGAGCTGGTAAGCCCACCCCGGCCCGGCTCGAACGGGCTGCCTGCCTCTCCTGCGTTACCGCGGCCGGCCTCCCGGGGTGAGGAGGAGCGGCTAGGGCGGGGCCTCGACCATCATGGAACAGTCGAGCAATCACGGAAAGCCGTTTAGGCGCGCCGTGACGTTCCGGCGTGGACGGCGCACACCGCTTGAGCCGGCCTTTCAGGCGAGGCCGTCGAGCGCGTCCAGGATGTCCGCGGGCTCGGCCCTGGTGGTGTAGTCGCTGGCGACGAAGGACCATCGGATGATGCCGTCGCGGTCGATGACGTACGTGGCGGGCAGCGGCAGCGTCCGGGCGTGGCCGGCGTTCACGCGCTGCAGGTCGATGCCGAAACCTTCGTAGACGGCGGCCAGCTCGTCGGGCAGGTCGAAGGCCAGCCCGTACTGCTTCGCCGTGTCGGAGCCGATGTCGCTGAGCACTTCAAAGGCAAGCTCGTGTTTCTCGGCGAGCGAGAGCGACTCGTCGGGCACCTGCGGCGAGACAGCGACCAGACGCGCCCCGCGCGCGGTGATCTCGTCATGGCTCTGCTGGAGCGAGCGCAACGCGATGTTGCAGTACGGACACCATGAGCCCCGGTAGAAGGTGAGCACCACCGGGCCATCGACCAGCAGGGTGTCCAACGAGACGATCCGTCCGTCCGCCGACGGGAGGCTGAACCCGGGCGCCAGCTCACCCGCAGCCAACGCACGTTCGGCTTGGCCGGAGTCGGCAAGGTCCTTGGTGGCACGGTTCATGACCTCGCGGATGTCCGCGGGGATGTGCTCCTGTCGGCTGTCGTAGAAGGCGCGCAGTTCGGCATTGAGGCTCATGGAGCTCCTCCGAGAGAAGAAGTTGGACCGGTCGTTTCAAGATAGCCGTACAGGCATGTCATGGCCAGACACTCGCGGGAGTATCTTGGAACTTCCGTTACAAGATGACGAGGTGAGCCATGCCGGACATCAAGCACTTCGATCCGGATGCCACCCTGGACACGGTCGTGCGGCTCTTCTGGAAGCAGGGCGTCGCGTCGACCGGAATCCAGGACATCGTCAACGCGACCGGCCTCAACCGCTCCAGCCTGTATGCCACCTTCGGCGGCAAGCAGCAGCTCTACATGGCCGCTCTCGAACGGTACGTCAGCGACCGGTCACATCCGGTGCTCGGCCGCCTGGCGCAGGACGGGCGGGGATTGCCGGCTGTCGTCGACTTCTTCGCCAACCTCATCGACATGCGCTGCTCGGGTGAGTTCGCCCAGTGGGGCTGCATGATCTCCAACGCCCACGCGGGCACCGAGAACGGGGATGCCGACGTCCGGGCGGTGCTCGATCGACAGCATCGGCGCCTGCACGACGCGCTGCGCGCGGCGCTGACGACAGCCCAGAGCCAGGGCCAGCTCGCCGAGAACGCGGACCCTGAGACCGGGGCCCAGGTTCTGGCGCTGCTGGCCCACGGAGTGAACCTGCGTTCGCGGGCCGGAGCAGACGCCGCAGAGCTACGCCGGACTGTCGCCGCGGCCATCGAAGCGGTCACGGGGCAGGCCCGACGATCGGCCTGACCTTCCCGCGGAACACCGATGGGGGCGCCCCGGCAATGCCGGGACACCCCCATCGGGAGCGGGAACGTCAGCTTGCTCTTCGTATTCGAACAGCGCCGATACCCATACTGCGGCGGGCCACCCTGCTGCCGAAGGGTGGATGGTCGTACAGGTCGAGGACCCACCGCCTCTTGGCGGTGAAGTCGGGTCGTCGCGTCAAAAGCCTGCTCTGGCGAGGAACAAGACTCAGGCAGCGTCCCGGTGGAGGCGACGCTCGTGGACCTCCCAGTCCATGACATACCGGCGGATCGCCCGGGCCGCGCTCTCTTGCGGGTCGAATGTCACCACGACGTGGCGGCCCGGATCGCCGTGCGGGGCGTCCCGGACGGTCAGGATCGTGCCGCTCACCTCGATCGCACCCAAGGTGCCGAGCGCGACGGCGGCCCTGACGCGCTCACCGGCGGCCAGCGCCGCCGGCTCGTCGATCCAGCAGCGCAGGCCGCCTTCGCTGATGTCCAGGAGTGCGCCCTCGATCCCCCGGCCGTCCACCGTCAGCTGGACGGCAGCGCCACCGCCGCCGCGGACGAACTCGCGACGGTTGCTGTGGTGTGCAGCCCCGGCCGGGGTGAGGGTCCACCGGAACGGAGCCTCGTCGCCGACCGCCACCAGGCGGGCGGGGACCACGACCCGAGTACCCGGCGGCGCCCAGAACACGTCGAACTGCTGTCCGGGGGCTATGACGCAGGGGCCGGCAGTCTCGAGCGGCGCGGCGACCGTGAAATGGTTCACGTCGATCGACTCGAGGCGGGACCGGAAGTTCATCCCTTCGCCCAGGACGAGAAACATCGGCGTACCGACGGCGGGCAGCCCGACGGTGGCGGTGGCCGCAGCAAGCATGATGAAGACACCTCGCGAATAGGGTGGGAATCGGCTCGACCGCATCGTTCGGCAGGCAGCGCCCGGAGGTGAGGGTTTCGGTTGCGGTCAGGGAGTGGTTTGCCGCTCCGTCGGCGATCGGGCTACACGGTTGCCCGGGGCGGTCGAGGAACGAAAACAGGGAATCGGGTCGGCGGGGCCGTAACCCGCCAGCTTCCGGTGCCCGCGACCGCGGAACACTAACACCTGCCCGGTTGAGTGCGGCCGTTATCGCTGAAAGGGAGGTCCGCCGCAGCCGCTTTCGTACGCTGCGGCGGAAAGGATGGTTTGTCGTGCGGCGTACTGGGCTTTCGTTGAAGCAATCGACTCTGACCTGGGGCACAGCGGCGGTCCTGGCGGTGCTGGCGGCGTTGCTCGGCTATACCGCCCTGGCGACCGACCGGGCGATGTCCACGGAGCGTGCCGCCTACGAGCGGCAAACCCGGTACAAGCAGCTCGCCCTGGACCTCGGCGCCGCCTCCGACCTGCTGACCAATGAAGCCCGCATGTACGCGGTCACCGGCGAGAAACAGCACTTGGACACGTACTGGAACGAGATCAACCAGACCAAGACGCGGGACCGGGTCATCGCTGAGCTGAAGTCGCTCGGCATGCCGGCAGCCCTCTTCGACTTGCTCGCCACCGCGAAACAGAACTCTGACGCCCTGGTCAACACCGAGACGCGGGCGATGCGGCTGGTCCTGGAAGCGCAGGGCGTCGCCCCGGCCGCCATGCCCGCCCCGGTCGCCGCCTTCCATTTGAAAGCGTCCGACGCGGCACTGTCCGCACCGGCCAAGATGGCCCTCGCCGCGCGGATCATGTCCGACAACCAGTACGCCCACGACAAAGCCCTGATCACCACCCCGGTCGGCGACTTTCAGAGACAACTGCAGGCGAACGCGCAGCGTCAGGTCAGCGTGGCAGCCGCCGAGACGCACCGCCTCGTAACCATCCTCCTCGTGCTGATCGTGATCATGGTGTGCGGGATCATCGCCGTGCTGGGCCTCATCCATCGACTGATCGGCAGCACCATCGTGCGTTACGCCACCGCGCTGCGCGCCCGAGACCCGAAGAACCTCGACTTCACCCTCGCCGCGGGGGGCACCAATGAGCTGCGGGAACTGACCGACGGCTTCAACGCGCTGTTCGAGCAGATCCGCAGTCTGGTGCTGGCCGTCCGCGCCAGTGCCGACGAGTTGCGTGAAGCGGCGCAGCGCCTCACCGGGACCAGCGGTGACCTGCTCACCTCGAGCAGCACGGCAACCGATCGCACCGGCAACGTCTCCGCCGTTGCCGACGAAGTGTCACTCAACGTGGCGACCGTCTCGGCCGGCGTCGAGCAGATGACTGCGTCGATCAATGAGATCTCGCAGAACGCGGCCCAGGCCGCCGAGGTGGCGTCCTCCGCCGTGAACGTGGCCGAATCCACCCGGCGAACAGTCCACCGGCTCGGCGAGAGCTCCGCCGAGATCAGCGGTGTGGTCACGCTGATCAACGGGATCGCAGAGCAGACCAACCTGCTGGCCCTCAACGCCACCATCGAGGCAGCCCGCGCCGGCGAGGCCGGAAAAGGCTTCGCCGTCGTGGCCAGCGAGGTGAAAGACCTCGCCCAGGAGACCGCGCGCGCCACCGGCGACATCACCAGCCGGATGGACACCATCCAAGCCGACACCGCCGCCGTCGTCGCGGCGATCAGCGATATCAGCTCGATCATCGAACGGATCAGCGACTCGCAGACCACGATCGCCTCCGCGGTGGAGGAGCAGACCGCCACCACCGCGGAGATCAGCCGCAGCCTCGCCGAGGCGGCCGGCGGCTCCCAACTGATCGCCGGCAATACCGCCGACCTGCGAGCCGCAACCGAACAGACCCAGTCCGCCGCCGGCGTCACCCAGCACGCCTGCGACGACCTGGCCGTTCTCGCTGACAAGCTCCACGGTCTGGTCAGCGGCTACGAGGCGAGGGTGTCAACCAACGGCTGATCGAGGTCGCCGCCGCGGGCCAGCCCTGGCTGGAGTCATCCGCCGGTGACCGTGATCGTGGCCTTTGCCTGCGGGTGCTGAGTGCTGGCACAGACGTAGCGGCCCGGCCGATCGATGGCGAGAATCTGGGCTTCGCCCTTGTCCAGCCGCGCGTTGTCCCGGTTCCCGCCCGGATCGGGGGTGCACATGACCGTCTGCGCCGTTCCCGACTCGTTCACCACGGTGAAATTCTGGGTGGCTGCCACGGAGATCTTCGCCGGCCGAAACGACGATCGGCCGGTGATGGTCAGCGTGGCCTTGGGCGTACCGCACCCGCTCTCACCCGACACGCGCACGCGCAGATCCGCACGATGAGCCGCGTCCGCGCTCTGCACTGTGAAGGTCCCTGACCTGCTGAACTGGATGACCTGGCGCTCCTTCAGGTCGATCACGCTTGTGACGATCCGGGCGTCGGGCGTCGTGACCAAGGTATGCACTACACCGGACTTGTTCGTGACAGCGAGGAAGCCGCCGCGCCGGACAGTCACCTCGCGCGGGCTGAACGCGAAGGTGTCCTTGTTGCCGGAGTGTTCCTCGTCGATCGAGACCTTGGTCGCCTTCGTGCACTCCGGGTCGGTGTCACCGCGGTTCGCGGACGGCTCGCGCCGCGCGCCTGGTGATCCCGTTGCCGCCGTGACCCCCGACGGCTCAGCGCCAGGCGTCGTCGGTGCGCAGGCGGCCAAGGTCACCGCCGCCACCAGCGCCACCAGCGCCCGATGGGCCACCCCTCGACGGGCCGACAAGACGCTTCGATGCACGAACTCTCCCCTCCAAGCCGCCCACCGGCACAAAGCCCGCGGCAAGCAACGGCGCGAACTGCGCCGTCACGGACTAGCTACGGCCACCGCTGGCGCCGAGTTCACCGCACCGGAAGAGGATGAGCGAACACATGGTCATTTATGCACGTCACAGCCCGATCACGATTGAATCGACGCCAGTGACTGCGAAGTAACTCTATGGAGAAGATCCGCTGGATGCGCCCGCCACCCTTTGCGGGCGCCGACCCCGCGGAGGACCCACCCGTGAGACACCGCTTCACCCGGAGCCGGCGGCTGCTCGCCGCCGTCTCCGCAGTCGGTATCGCCGTTCTCGGCGCACCCACGCCGGCCCGAGCCGAACCGGCCGCTCCCGCGCCTGTCACCGAACCCGGCGACGGCCCCAAGACCGACGCCACCGGGCTCGGCGCGCACGACAGCGATCTGCTGAACCAGGCCGTGGCCAGCGGCAAGCCCAAGGTCACCGTCATCATCGCGACCGATGCCGGGCAGGCCGACGACGTGGCCGGACAGGTCGAGCAGCTCGGCGGAACCGTCGCCCGCCGCTTCGACAAGGTCGGATACGTCCTCGCACAGGTGCCGACCGGCAAGGTCGTCAAGACGGCGAAGCTGCCCGGTGTGGCCGCCATCGACCTCGACGAGACGATCAAGCTGCCCGACCCGGCCGCCGATCGCACCACGCGGGCCGCCGCCGCGCAGGCCGCCACCCTGCCCGGCCCCGGCGCGAGCACCCCGGCCGCCAACCCGTACATGCCGACCGCTGACATCGGCTCGGTGGAGTTCAAGCGCAAGCACCCCACCTGGGACGGCCGCGGCGTCACGATCGGCATCATGGACTCCGGAGTGGATCTGGAGAACCCGGCGCTGAAGACGACGTCGACCGGCGAACGCAAGATCGTCGACTGGGTCACCGCGACCGACCCGCTGCTGGAGAACGACCAGACCTGGCGGCCCATGCTCAGCGCACCGCCGAGCACCTACAAGCTCCCCGCCGGCACCTACCTGTTCAACACCTTCTCCGAAGCGATCACCAAGGGCAGCGACCCGGCGGGTGACGTCAACCGCGACGGTGACACCACCGACGTCTTCGGCATCCTCTACGACCCGGCCAGCCACGACATCCGGGTCGACACCAACCAGAACCTCGACTTCACCGACGACGCCGTGATGCGGCCGTACAAGGAGAAGTTCGACGTCGGCCACTTCGGCGTCGACAACCCGGCCACCCCGATCGCCGAGCGCATCCCGTTCGTCGTGGAATTCCGTGAGGACGTCGACCTGAGCCCGGCCGGTCTGGACCGGGTGGCCGACTTCGTCAACATCGGCATCCCGGAGAGCACCCACGGCACCCACGTGGCCGGCATCACCGCCGCCAACGACATGCTCGGCAACCCCAACTTCGACGGCCAGGCACCCGGCGCCAAGATCGTCTCCGCCCGTGCCTGCTCGTGGGGCGGTGGCTGCACCGCGGCCGCGCTGACCACCGGCATGGTCGACCTGGTCGTCAACCGCGGCGTCGACGTGGTCAACATGTCGATCGGCGGGCTGCCCGCGCTCAACGACGGCAACAACGCCCGCGCGGAACTCTACGACCGTCTGATCAACGACTACGGCGTGCAGATGTTCATCTCGGCCGGCAACTCCGGGCCGGGCGTGAACACCATCGGTGACCCGTCGGTCGCCGGCGACGTGGTCAGCGTGGCGGCCAGCGTCAGCAAGCAGACCTGGCTGGCGAACTACGGCTCCGTAGTGCGCAAGGACATGGCTCTGTTCCCGTTCTCGTCGCGCGGCCCGCGCGAGGACGGCGGGTTCAAACCCAACATCGCTGCTCCGGGCTCGGCCATCTCCACGGTCAACACCTGGATCAAGGAGCCGGACCTTGCCGAGGCGGGCTACACCCTGCCGATCGGGCTGGCCATGTTCAACGGCACCTCGATGGCCTCGCCCCAGGCCACCGGCGGCGCGGCCCTGCTGCTGTCGGCCGGTTTCGCCACTGACCGCGGGATCACCCCGGCGCAACTGCGCCGCGCGCTCTACACCTCCGCCGACCCGATCAAGAACGTCCCGGTCGTCGGCCAGGGCAACGGGCTGATGGACGTCAACGGCGCCTGGGCGCTGCTGTCGAAGAAGGTGGAGACCCGCCGTTACACCTCATCCGCCCCGGTCTGCTCGCCGTTCTCCGACGCGCTGGCCACCCCCGGACGCGGCACCGGCATCTACAACCGCTGTGCGGTCGGTGCCGGCGGTCAGGCTGCCGGCACCCGCCGGGTCTACAACGTCCAGATCACCCGTACGTCGGGGCCGGACCGTGCCATCAAGCACAAGCTGACCTGGGTGGGTGACAAGGCGTTCCGTTCGGCGAGCAGCGTTTCGCTGCCGTTGAACAAGGCCGTCACCATCCCGGTCACCGTGACCGCCCGGGACGGCCTCAACAGTGCGAGCCTGCGCGTCGACGACCCGGCGACCAGCACGGTCGACTTCGAGGTCATGAACGCGGTCGTCGCCCCCACGGCGGCGCGCCAGCCGTCGTACGCGGTCGACGTCGAAGGCACCGTCGAGCGCAACTCCACCACGTCGTACTTCGTCACCGTGCCGGACGGGGCGGCGGCGCTGCAGGTGAACCTGTCGGGCATCGCGACCGGATCGCAGACCCGCTGGATCGCGATCAACCCGTGGGGTGTCCCGGTCGACCCGACGTCCACGCCGAACTGCTACACCAACTACTCCGACCCGTCGGACAGTTCGCCGTGCAAGCCGTCCGAACGCTCGTACGCCAACCCGATCCCGGGTGTGTGGGAGCTCGAGGTCGAGTCCCGGCGTACCTCACCGGTGCTGAACAACCCGTTCCGGCTGACCGCACGGGTGCAGGGCGTCACCGTCGAGCCGGAGACCGTGCAGCTGCCGTCGATCACGGCGGGCCAGGCGGCGCCGGTGAGCTGGACCGTTACGAACCGGTTCGGGCCGGTCACGGTCGTTCCGCAGGGCGGCCCGCTGGGCAGTTCGGCCAGCTCCCGGCCGACCATCGCCAACGGAGCGTCACAGCAGTACCAGGTGGCGGTTCCCGCGGGTGCCGACCGGCTTGACGTATCCATCGGCAACGCGAGCGACCCGGGTGCGGACCTCGACCTCAAGGTCCTGCTCAACGGCGCCGTCGTCGCCTCCCAAGCGGACGGTGACTCCGAGGAGGCCGTGTCGATCGCCAAGCCGGCGGCCGGCACGTACACGGTCGTGGTCGACGGCTATGCCGTGCCCAGCGGCAGCACGGCCTACGACTACCTCGACGTCTACTACAGCGGATCTCTCGGCTCGCTCACCGTGCCGGCGAACCCGGTGACACTGGGCGCCGGCCAGTCCGCCACGGTGACCGGATCGATCACCGCCACCGCCGCACCGCAGAACGGCCGCAAGCTGTTCGGCCGGATGACCGTGGTCACCGACCAGGGCGCCATCATCGGACACGGCTCCGTCGAGATCGGCGCCGTCAGCTAGTTTCCCTCCCCTACGGACGGGCCCGCGGCATGCCGCGGGCCCGTCCCGCTATCCGCGGATACACCGGAACCGTTGATCGAAACGGCAGCGGACACCGCTGCGCTCAGACAGTCACCGGTTCCAGCTGATCGCTGACATCACCGTACGCATTCCGTACCCAATCCTTGCCTGCGGTCTTCAGGTGCAGGTCGCGCAGCAGCGCCCGTCGCCGTCGGGGATCGACCGGCCGGACGTGCTCGGCGACGCGCCGCAGCGGCGTCGCGTCGTCGAGGTCCGTGAGGCTCGGGCAGACACCCAGCTGCCGGGCCCGGCGCAGGCCGGCCTGTGCGGTCAGCACCGTGAGCGGCTCGGTCCCGAGCTCCCGCCGCAGGTAGTCCCGATCGATCTCGTCGGCCACCTTGTTGCCGACGAAAACCAGCAGGTCGGCAACTCCGGCCGCGGCCGCCAGCTCCCGGTAGCGGCGGGCCACCGTGACCGACTCCGGCGTCGGCTCGACGACCACCACGATGGCGTCGAACTGCGCGTGCAGGGAGTTGGCGAACGCATCGGTGCCGGCCACCATGTCGCAGACCACCCAGTCGCCATCGAGGGTCCGCAGGTGCGACAGCAGGTTCTCCAGGATCGCCAGGTGCCCGTGGTAGCAGCCGGCACCGATCTCCTCGGGCTCGTACGTGCCGACGTGCATCACGTGGGTGCGCTCGTCCAGAGCGACGGCGTGCGCGGCCAGCACCGGGTCGCCGGGGTCCAGGGTGACCGGCCGGGATCCGGGGCCCGGCGGCGTGGTCGCCACGAACCGCTGCACCCCGCCGATGAGCGTGTTGTCGCCGATCAGATGGCTCCGCAGGGCGGTGACGTTGTCCGGATGCGACAGGGCGCCGCGGCTGTGCGCGGTGACGCCGAGCAGGGGTGCGAGGTGCACGTTCACGTCGGCGTCGACCGCTAGGACGCGATGGCCGGCGGCCCGCAGGTGAGCCACGAACAGCGTGGCAACGGTGCTCTTCCCACTGCCACCCTTGCCAGTGAAAGCGATTTTCATTATCAATAAGCTAGTGAACGCGCGGAACCGCCGCAAGCGAAACGCCGGTTGTCACCTCTCGAAAGCCACTCACGAACTCTCCAGAAATCAGGTGTAACGCTCGGGGCACGACGCGGGACTACAAGACATCGACCAAGGAGGAGCGATGCCCGAGACCCGCTACGACGACCTGCGCGCCCTGTTCATCAACTGCACCCTGAAACGGTCTCCGGAGCTGACCCACACCGGCGGGCTGATCGACCTCTCCCGAACGATCATGGAGAAGAACGGCGTGCAGGTCGAGGTGATACGGGCCATCGACCACGACATCGCCACCGGCGTCTGGCCGGACATGACCGAGCACGGCTGGACCTCCGACGCCTGGCCGGCGCTGTACCACGACCACGTCCTGCCGGCCGACATCCTGGTCGTCGCCGGTCCCATCTGGCTCGGCGACAACTCGTCGATCACCAAGAAGGTCATCGAGCGGCTGTACGCCTGCTCGCACCTGCTCAACGACGCCGGCCAGTACGCCTACTACGGCCGGGTCGGCGGCTGCCTGATCACCGGCAACGAGGACGGCGTCAAACACTGCGCCCAGAACGTCCTCTACAGCCTGCAGCACCTGGGCTACACGATTCCACCGCAGGCCGACGCCGGCTGGATCGGCGAGGCCGGGCCCGGCCCGTCCTACCTCGACCCGGGCTCGGGCGGCCCGCTGAACGACTTCACCAACCGCAACACCACCTTCATGACCTGGAACCTGCTGCACGTGGCCCGGATGCTCAAGGACGCCGGCGGCATCCCGGCCCACGGCAACCAGCGCAGCGAGTGGGACGCCGGCTGCCGCTTCGACTTCCCCAACCCCGAATACCGCTGAAACGAGACCGTCATGCCCATGCTCACCACACCCGCTGACGTCATCACCGAGTTCGCCGCCGCCCTGCACGATGGGCGCATCGACGACGCCGTCGCCCTGTACGAGCCGGACGCCGCGTTCATCGCCCAGCCCGGCGCCGCACCGGTGTACGGCCTCGAGCAGATCCGGGCGGCGCTCGCCGGGTTCGCCGCCCTGCGCCCCACCTTGACCCCGGACATCCGCAAGGTCGTCGAAGCCGGCGGAGTGGCCACCGTGCTCAACGCCTGGACCCTCGAGGGCACCGGACCCGACGGCTCGCCGCTGCATCTGCGTGGCACCAGCGCCGATGTCATGCGGCGCCGGGCGGACGGCACCTGGGGCCTGCTCATCGACGACCCCTGGGGCGCTTGACCGGAGGTCACCGTAGAGTGCAGTCGTGGTCGAACTGCCCGGTGATCCGGTCGTCGTGGCGCGGCTGCGCGCCCGGGACGAGACCATGTTCGCCGCCCTGATCGACGCCTGGTCGCCGGGCATGCTGCGCGCGGCCCGTGCGTTCGTGGCCGACGACCACACCGCCCACGACGTGGTGCAGGAAGCCTGGCTGGGCGTGCTGCGCGGCATCGACCGGTTCGAGGCGCGCTCGTCCCTGCGCACCTGGGTCTACCGGATCCTGGTGAACAAGGCCAAGACCCGGGGCGTACGGGACGCGCGCCTGGTACCGACCGGCGACGACCGCGACCCCACCGTCGACCCCGCCCGGTTCCGCGGGTCCGACGACCCGTACCCGGGACATTGGCGCAGCTCGCCACCCGCCTGGCCGTCCCCGGAAGAGGGCGCCGTCGCCGCCGAGACCCGCCGGGAGCTGGCGGCGGCGCTGGCCGGCCTGCCCGCTCGCCAGCGGGTGGTGGTCACCCTGCGCGACGTAACCGGGCACAGTAGCGACGAGGTCTGCGACCTGCTGTCGATCAGCGCGGCCAACCAGCGGGTACTGCTGCACCGCGGGCGGGCCGCGCTGCGGGCCGCCCTGGAACGGCGCTGGGCCGAGGAGGCGATGTCGTGAACTGCGACGAGTTCGTGGAGCTGGTCACCGCCTATCTCGACGGTGCCCTCGAACCGGCCGACGACCGGCGGTTCGTCGAGCACCTCGCCGAGTGCGACGGCTGCGACCGCTACCTGGAACAGATCCGCACCACCGTCGCCGCCCTGGGCCACCTGCCCGAGCAGAGCCTGCCGGCGGACACTCGCGACCGGCTGCTGGCAGCCTTCCGGGACTGGCCGGCCGGCTGAGCCCGGCCCGGCGGGCGCCGTCAGATCGAGGCGGCTACAGCCGATCGCAGGGCATGGAGCTGTCGCTCAGCTCATGCCCGCCAATCGGCGCGGAACGGGATGCCGAGCCGGGGCATCGGAACAGCATCGCCGCTGGGGCTCACGAACGACTTGTAGCACAGCGACTCCGGTGACGGGATCTCGAAGACGTCGCGCAGCGCGGCCACCGACATGTCCGCGACCCGGCGATACTCCGCCGAGCGGGCCGGCCACGCCAACGTCAGACCATGGTTGCGGCTGGGATCCCGAGCCGGCGGTGGCCAGCCGATCCGTTCCAGCGCCGCCGACTCCTCCTGCGTCAGGTTCGCGCGATCCCACTGATCCCACCCGCTCGCCACCTCGGCGAGGATCTTGTCGTGGTCCAGGAAGAACTGCACGAAGCAGGCCGTCCGCACCTGGTCACCGACCATGAGCATGGCGCCGTCGGGCAGCGACGCGACGCTGACGGCCAACCCGTCCCGGAACGTCTGCCAGTCGAGACCGGTCATTGCCACGGGCCCCGCATCAGCTCTTCGGGCGTCAACTGCAGGGCGATCCCGTCGTGCTTCGTGATCAGGCCGAACCAGGTCGCGGGCCGTTCCCACCACAGTTGCGGCTTCTCGCCCGGCATCGGCCGGGTCGGCCGCCCGAACGCTCCGGTGAGCGCGGCCGACGCGTCGGCGAAGACGTCCTGCTTGAACGTCTCGGCCTCGGGCCCGCCGCCCTCGACGCTCTCGCTGATGCTCATCAGGATCGACGTGACGCGGGCTTCGGCATCGGTACGGAAGGAGGCGCTCCTCGGGCCCAGCCCCTGTCCGGTGTCCAGGAACGCGCCCATGTCCGGCCACTCCGGGTCGAAGAAGGTCACCGTCCAGCCGAGGGCCGCCGCCGCCTCCGGCACGGGAGCGGACTGAAGCCACGGTTCGGCCGACAGCAGGGTCCGCGCCTCCCGCACCACGGCCTCCTCGTCGAGGGCTCGCCACTGCGTCACTACCAGCCTCCATCGCTCGTGCTCGGAACCACCCTAACGGCCGGTTTGCCCGGCTCAGGGCGCGTCGATGTTGCGGGGATCGAAGATGTTGCGCGGGTCGACCCCGTCGAAGGTGAACCGGTACACCTGGGCGTCCGGCACCACGCCGTTCACCGCGTGCCCCTGACTCACCAGGTAGTACTCGACCTTGATCTGGCCCGACCGGATCTGCTCGGCGGTCTGCGGGTGGGCGCGCAGGAACTCCTGGAACTTCGGGTCGAGCTGCATGACCCGTTCCAGGTACGGCCCGCTGCCCTGTTGCAGGTGTTCGCGCCCTCCGGTGCCGGCGCCGCCACCCTTGGCCTCGACGACAACCAGGGTGGGATCGCCGTGCTGATTGCGGCCCAGGCCCCAGATGTCGAGCTCGCCGGATCTCGGCTTGTCGAGGACCCCGCCGGTCAGGTCCCTTTCGGAGATGCCGAACTCCCGCATGGCGAACTCGCGTCCTGCGATCATGCCGACGCGGTTGGAGGCCATCCCACGGTCGTAGTGCGCCGTCGACCACGCCTTGGCGGACTGCTCCAGGGGCCCGAGGTGCGGGCGCAGTTCGGGATGCTCGGCGGCGATGCTCCGCAGCCGGTCCAGGGTGGCGTCCAGGTTGTTCGAGGTGAGGTCTCCTTCGGTGATGGGCGCCAAGCGCTCCGCCGGTAGCGTGGAACGCGGCCCGATCACGTCGAGCACCGAGTTGACGTCCTGTATCCGGGTCGCCCGTTCGGCGGCCGCGGTGCCCAGGTCGGCGGCGTGCCCCTCATAGGCCGTGGTCTCGTCGCCGATCTGCTTGGCATGGCCGGCATCGTGCTGGAAGTCCGCCAGCTGCTGTTTGCTGTTGACGACGTCCCAGCCTTCCGGCTTGCGGAACGGATCGTTGGCGGCGAACCCGGTCCGCCCGTCCGGACCGTGCGTCTGCAGCTGTCCGTTCTCGCCGCGGAAGGTGTTCACCGGATCGCCCTCGACGTGCAGGCGGATCTTCTGGAGGGTCTGCTGGTGGGCCTCCATCTGCAGAACCTTGCCCTCCAGCAGGTTCGGCGGCCGCACCTCGATGCCGAGGCGTTTCGCCAAGTCCTCAGGGATGGCGCGCAGATCCTCCTCGGTGAACGTCCGGGGTTCCGGCGCCGCCGGAAGGTCGCCCTTGAGCAGGCCGCTGAGCCGGCCTGCGGCGGCGTCGTTGAACTGGTGCGCGGCCGGGTTGTCGAGCAGATCGGTGACGGCCTCCCGGCCCGCGACAGCGCGTGGGCCGTCACCGCGCAGCCCGAGGTGGTCGACCAGTTCGCCGAGCCGGTCACCGGCGCCGGGCTCACCGGCCACCGACCGCTCGTGCCAGTCGAGCAGCTCGGCGATCCGGCCGTGGTCGTCCGGGCTCAGCTCCCGCGCGCCGGTGTCTTTGAGGTTCAGCATGTTCTTCTTCGGGATCGGCTCGCCGGCCGCGCGCAGCCGCTCGGTCTGCAGGATCTCGGCCACCTCGTGGCTGGTCACCGTGGAGACGTGCTCGGGCCGGGTGCCGGAGTTGGCCCGCACCTGCCAGACGTCACCGCCTCGGGGCTGCTTGGACGTGCCGACATGCTTGCGGTCCATCGACTCGGCGCCGAAGTCGACCTTGACGTCGCGGCCCTCCCCGGCGCGCAGCACGTCGGGCCCGCCGCCCTCCGGCCGGCGGAACTCGACGCCCTTGAAGACCCGGTCGAGCACCTCGGGCACGGATTCCCGCATCTCCCGGCCGACCGTCACGGTGTCCGCCGGCCGGCCGAAGCCGTGATACTCGCCGCCGATCACGTGCTCGGAGTGGATCAGCTCCGGCTCCGGAACGCTACGCCGCAGGTCCGGGAGCGCGTCGCGCAGTTTGTCGAGGTGCAGCAGGCGATCGGTCAGGCTCGGCGGGCGCGAGGTGCTCAGTTCGCCGAGACGGGCGGCGATGTCGTCGGGCGAGGACGGGCGCCGGATCTCCTGCCCGTCCCGGAAGGCGGGGTCGGTGAAGTTCTCCTCCACCAGTTGCTTGAACCGCTGCCCGGTCGCGTCGAGCTGCTCGGCCGGCCGGTCCAGGATCCGCTGCACCTGCTCCGGCGTCAGCCGCGGCGAGCCGCCCTCCCCCGGCCCGAACCGGCGTGCCAGCGCCCGCTCCGTCGCCACCTGCTCACCGGGCCGGGTCTCCGCCCAGCGACGGAGGCGCTCCGAGTAGTCCCGCCAGCGCCGCTGCTCCCCCTCCGGCGACCGGCGCCGCGGTCCGTCCTGGTTCTCCGTGCGATCCGGCGGCCGCTCACCGCGCTCGTGCGTCCGGCCGTCGGACGGCTCCCGGCCCGGACCGTTGTCACGCGCGGGCCGATCCGAGCCGCCACCGCGCGAGTCGCTGCCGGCACTGTCACCGCGGGCTTCGCCCGACGGGCCCTCCGGAGGGCGGTTGGCCGGCAGGTCGGTCCGTCCGGGTTCGCCGCCACGAGAAAATCCCATGTCCGGTACGCCAGAGCGCGCGGGCTCCCGGCCCGAAAACCCGCTTTCCGGTACGCCAGAGCGCGCGGGCTCCCGGCCCGAAAACCCGCTTTCCGGTACGCCGGACCGCGCCCCGACCGGTTCGGCTGCAGCCGGGTGGCCGGGAGCGGATTGCCCGGTCTGTTCCAGGATCCGCGGGCCGCCGGCCTCGCCGTGCTGTCCGTGCGTCGAGAAGCCCGTCTCGGCCGGCGCCCCCGCCGTGACCAGGCTTTCGGCGCGCGCCCCGGTCGTCACCGGCGGCTCCCGGCCGGCGGCGGGTGTGCTCTCCCGGGCCGGGTCACCCGCGCCGCCCGGCTCGGCGGTCCGCTCCGGGCTGCCGGTCGGGCCGCGCTCGGTGCCGTTGCGGGTCGGCTCGGCCGCCTGGTGCTGGTCGCCGCGTTCCGATCCGCTCGCCGCCTCCTGCGCGGACGACGCTCGCTCGGGCGCCCCACTCGTCTGCCCGGAATCGGCCCGCGCCGGCTCGCCCGCGCCGGACCGCTGCTCGCCCCCGGTCGACTCGGTCCGCTGATCCGCTCGGCTCGGCTCGGACCGCTGCTCCGATTGGTGGGGCTCCGATCGCTGCTCGGCTCGGGTCGGCTCGGACCGCTGATCCGCCCCGCCGGACTCGGACCGCTGCTCGGTTCCGCCCGGCTCGGACCGCTGCTCGGTTCCGCCCGGCTCAGACCGCTGCTCGGTTCCGCCCGGCTCAGACCGCTGTTCCGTCCCGCCGGCCTCAGCTCGCTGCTCGACTCGGGCCGGCTCGGACCGCTGTTCCGCCCCGCCGGCCTCGGACCGCTGGTCGGCGGCGGCCGGCTCGGACTGCCGGCCCGGCTCGGCGGCCGCGCGCTGCTCCGTGCCGCCACGGGCCTGCTGGTCCGCCGCAGGACGCTCGGAACCGACGGTCTCCGGCGACCCTTCGACACCCGTACGCTGATCAGAAGCGGACCGTGACCCGGTCTCTCCCGCAGCCCGAGGCGCCACCTCGGGCGCGCCGAGCTTGCCCGGCTCGCCCAGCGCGTTCTTCTCGCCGAGCCCGAGCCGCACGTCCGCCCGCGCGTTCCGCATCCCCTCGCGCATCCCCTTGGCGCCGAGCACACCACCGAACAGCCCGGCGGTGGCGACCCCGTCGAGCGGGTCGAAGTTGTTGCGGTCCACGTAGAGACCATGGTCCTGGGCCCACTGGGTCAGGTTCATCGCGTCGAACAGGTCGTTGCGGTACAGCCGCAGGTAGTTGTCGCCGAGCTGGCCCAGCGCCATCGCGGCGCCCTCGGTGAGCGGGTTGTGCCCGCCGATCGACAGCGGACCCCCGATGAACCCGACGACGAACGAGTCGACCACCTCACCGGCGAACTCGATCGGATCGAAATGCGACATCGGGTCGTGGCCCTCAGCGGCCTGGATCCCCATGATGCCGAGCTTGGTGCCGACGGTGAACTTGACGAACTGCAGGCCCCGCTTCAGCCCGGCCTTCATGATCGCCTTCACGGCGCCCTTGAAGCCCTGCCCGATCAGCTTCTCGACCAGCTCCTTGAGCGCCGTCTTGATCGCCTGGCGGCAGGTCGCGATCGCGATGCCCTCGCCGATGGCCGACAACCCGAACGACTCGATGATCGTCATGATCACCTCGATGGTCGCCATCGCCAGCATGATCAGGTTGACGACGTCCATCATCTTCGCGGCTTCGACACTCAGCGCCGCGCCCTGCACCATCTGCTGCATCTGCGCGTACGACTCCGCGTCCGCGTTCAGCTGCTCCAGATATTTTTGCAGCGTCTCCTGGGTCTTCTGCGCCCCGCCGTCACCCCGCCAGGTGTCGAACATCTCGCTCAGCAGGATCCGGACCTGCTCGGCGTGGTCCCGATGCACGTCGGCGGCCTGCCCGTAGGCGTCCGCCAGGTCGTACAGCTCCAGCTCGCGACCCTCGGGGATGTCGACGAGCATCTCCAGGACCGGCCCGACGATCGGCACCCACTGCTCGCACTCGCGGAAGAACTCCAGGAACTCGTCGAGAACGGTGTCGAACCAGGAGCCGAATCCGTTGCTGCCGGCCATCAGATCCGGATGTCCACCGGCGTCACACGGCGCCCGCGATGTCGGTCGCGCCGGCCTGGTCGCTGACGTCGTACTGGGTCATCGCCTGCACCACGTTGCCGCCCAGCTTGTCGAGCATGTCGCCGGCCGTGTCGAGGCGGTCCTGCAAGGCCTGCGCGAGCGTGCCGGCCTCCCCCATCGGCTTGTGGTACTGCTGCTCGAACGCCTTGCCGGCCTCGTCGCCGCCCCACGGCCGTTTCTGATCCAAGGCCTGGATGTCGGCAAGCACCCGCTGCGCCTTCTCTTTGAAGTCCTGCGCCTCGGCCTGCAGCTTGGTGCCCACCTGGGCGGCGGCCGCCGGGCCCTGCGGCAAGCTCAGGTACTCACTCATCGACGTGCCCCCTCCCCGTCACCGAACTCTCATCCTCCCCACACGACAGACCGAGCCATCCATGACAGATGTCATGAGGTCTCGCCGCGAAGCACGTCGATCAGCGAGGGCCGCCAGTAACCCACCTCGCGGTCGTAGGTGCCGACCACCAGCTCCTGGCCCGCGATCAGGCGCACCAGCTGGGCGCCGTGCGGCAGCGGCAGGTCGGTCACCGGCCGCTCGGCAGGCCCTGTGGACTCCTCGTGCCAGCGCACCAGATAGCCGTCGCCGGCGATGCCCGGCTCGGCCGGCCGCACCGGGCCGCTCACTCGGTCACCGCCGACGGTCAGCAAGCGCTCCGCCACATCCGACCCGATCACCACCTGCACCCGCCGCATCTGAGCCCCCACCACCGCCGGCGAAGCCGCGCCGGGCAACGAGGCGAGCTCCGGAGAAGCGATCTGTGCAGAGGCGGCCGCCGGTGGCGGCGCCGCGGACGGCCGGCGCGGCTGTGGGCCTGCCGTGTGGCGCAGCACCATCTCCTGCGCCCAGCGCACCAGGTCCGGCACCTGCGCACCGGTGAACACCGCCGCCATCGCCGACCCCGGGTTCACCGCGAGCCGGTACCGCGCCTCCGGCCATGCCCGGGCCAGCACCACGAACGGCACCCGGACCACGGGCGGCACCGCTTCCGGTCCCGGCCAGGCATCCCGCAACCGCCGCGGCGAGGTGAACACCGGAATCGTCGCATCCCCACCCGACCGCTGCACCAGCCACGGAAACCCGGGCCGCTCGAGATCCCGCGGCACGGCCGGCCCGGTCACCGGGAGCAGCACGTCCGACACGACCAGCAGATCGAGATAGACCTCGGCATCGCCGGCCTGCTGAGCGGCGCGCATCGCCCGCTCGCGCTCGTCGGCCGGCTCGAACGCCGGGTCCGGGACCACCTCGTCGGCCAGTTCCCGCACCTGTGCGGGCCCGAGATAAGCCCCGATCGGGGTGTGCGGGCTGACCGCCAGCCCCCAGCTCTCCTCCGGCCACACCCCGGCCAGCTCCGCGAACGTGACCCGCCGCCACCCGCCGGTGACGTACTCCGTCGCCTCGCGCAGCGCCTCCACCGACGTGTACACCAGCACATAAGTCACACCGTCGCGCTCCCGGGTGAGCAGCCGCTGCCCGCCCTCCCCGGCATCCGGGAAGCCCGGCAGATACAGGTCACAGGCCAGCAGCACGTCGGCGAAGGCGTCGGCGTCGTCCTGCGCCCACGCCCGTGCCATGCGGCGCTCCGCGTCGTTCGCCGCCGTCCACCCTGTCGAGCTCACGCCGACAAACTAACTCAGCAGCGCATCAATCGAGACACGACGATTGCCCAGGTCGGGCTGCCCGGCCGTACGCAGCCTGGCCGGCAGGGCCGCCCCGGCCAGTTCGACGTGCACCGGGCGGACCAGGCCGTCGGCGACCAGGTCCTCGGTCACCTCCAGCAGCAGCGCGGCCGGGCGGCGCAGCGCGGCCCGGAACCCGTCCCAGTCGTCGGCGCAGCGCTGCAGCAGCCGCGCGCAGATCTGTTCCGGCCCGAGCCGCTCGTCGTCGCGCGGATCGTCGTCGTCGAGGAACCACACGCTGCCGAGGTCCGGACCGGCGACGCGCACCGCCAGCAGGCCGCCCTGGACGAACCCGACCGGCAGGAACTCGGGCGTGAACCGGTCGGCAAGCCACTGCGGGGCGTAGCCCAGATCCTGGCACGGGTCGTCGCGGCCGAGGCCGAACATCGGCTGATCGGCGACCAGCCCCACGCCGGCGAGCACGCCCGGTTCAGCCGGTCCGGCGCCGTTGCCGTCGAGCAGGAAACGGCGGAACGCGACCGGCAGGGCGTACCCCAAAAGGGTCTCGACCTCGGCCAACAGCGGCGCAGGAACCGGATCCCCGTCCATCCATCGCACCGGGAGCGAACCTGTCGGCAGGCCGCGGCCCGAACGGCTCGGCGGCAGCGTGCGGGTGCCGCCACCGTGCCGGAAGGCGGCGTGCAGCTCGATCGGCACCAGCGCGATCCGCCGGACCGCGCTGTCACCGGCAACCGGCAGCCGTGCCCAGCACCAGCCGGGTGGCGTCGGCGTCGCGCCCGGCAGCGTGGCCTCCGGTGCCGGCCACAGCGGGTCAACGCCGCGCATCACCCGGTTGGCCGCCAGCACGTCGAAGACCCGCTGCTCGCCGGCGGTCAGCTCGGCGATCGGCGGTGGCAGCTCGACCAGCGTCCGGGCATAGAGCACCCAGTCGGGGAAGCCGTGCGGGCCGATCAGGACACCCTGCCGGTACCGCACGCGCAGGCCGGCCGGTCCGGGATGCAGCACGCTCATCGCGTGGTGCGCCCCGGGCATCATTCGAGGGCCCGTTTCAGGTCGCCGTCGTGATGACGCAACAGCGTGCGTACGTCGAACGGCCGCTCTGTGCCGGGCGGAAGGATGTCGTCGACCTTGGGCAGTTTCGCGTCCACGATCTCGGCGGTCTTCTCGACGGCCTTCTCCACCGCGGCCCGCGTCGTCGCCATGATCGTGGCAGCCAGCGCCCCCGCGTTCGGCTGGCGGTAGATCCGCGGATCGATCCGCAGGTCGATCAGCTGCCCGCGCGGGCCGACCACCACCGTGATCAGGCCGTCCGGGGAGGTAGCGGTACCGGTCACGGCCAGCACCTCACGCTGGGTCTGCGCCGCGTCGCCGACTGTCTGCTTCAGCTCACGGATGACACTCAGCAGCGCGGACGGATCCATCCTGCTCATCCGGCCGGTCCCTTCCCCTTGCACCTGCCCCACAGCGGCGTCAACCGAGCGTAACCGATCGACGCCGGGCCTATATGGAGCGTCGGACAGCTGACGATTATCGAGCGAAGGGTCGCCGACATAGAGCCTCCAACGTCACCCGGCACGCCGGCCGGGAAATAGCGGCCAGGATCAATCAGGTGACCTCCTTGGGGTGCGAGGCCCGTGGATGGCGTTCATGCTCCCGGCAATCCCTCGTGATCAGCCCGGTTGGGCCGCACTGGCGGGGGTGGTATCGAAGTGCGTCGGTGGCGCGGTGGTCGCGTGGGTGAGAATGCCGGCGGCGGCAACCGCTGAGGCGGCGCCGATGGCGAGCAGGACAACCCGGTAGCTGCCGGAGGCGGTGAGGAGTCCGGCGGCGGCCAGGGGTGCGCCGGCTTTGGCGAGGGTGACGAGTGCGGCGAGGGTGCCGGCGATGCTGGCGTAGGCGGTGGTGCCGTAGCGGTCGGCGAGCAGGTGCGGGGTGGCGAGGCTGGCGATGCCGAAGCCGAGCCCGAAGGCGGTCACTCCGAGGACCGCCCCGTACCGGGTTGCGGCGATGGCGGGCAGGCTGAACGCGGCGGCGGCTTGCAGCGCGAACACCGCGGCGACGATCCGGTGCAGGCGTAGCCGGCGGCCGGTGGCGGTGAGCAGCAGCCGGCCGGTGACGGACAGGACGCCGAGCAGCCCGGCGATGGTGGCGGCGAAGGTGGCCGGGTGCCCACGGCTGGTCAGGAAGCCGACCAGGTGCACGGTCATGGTGCTCATCGCGGCGGCGTGGGCGACGAATGCGGCGGCCAGCCACCAGAACCGGCTGTCGCCGCGCGCGGCTCGGAGCAGAATGCGGCGTTGCGCCGGGTCGGCTCGGTGCGTTGCGCGAGTGACGTGCGGTGGGCGTCGCACCACCAGCGCGTGCGCGGGGACGGCGGTGGCCGCGTACCCGGCCGCGAGGATGAGCAGGGTGGTGCGCCAGCCGTGGCGGTCGTCGAGCCAGCCGGTCAGCGGCATGAAGATGGTGCTGGCGAAGCCGGCGACGACGATCATGCCGAGGATCGCCCGGGGGCGGCGGGCGGTGTCGAACCAGGAGACGAGCACGGCGGTGGCCGGTTCGTAGAGGGCCATCGCCATCGCGACGCCGAGCCCGGCGAAGATCGGGTACAGCTGCCAGACCGCTTGGACCCGGGACCAGGCGACCAGCGTGCCGGCGCCCAGGATGCTGCCGGCGGTCATCAGGGCGCGGCCGCCGTGCCGGTCGAGCCAGCGCCCGACCGGCATCGCCATACCCGCCTGGACGAGGATCGCCGTGGTGAGCGCCCCGGTCACCGCGGCCGGGCCGGTGTGCAGGTCGGCGGCGATCGGGTGCAGCAGGACCGCGAACGCGTAGTAGAGGCTGCCGTACCCGATGGTCTGGGTCATGGCGAAGGTGGCGACGAGCCACCAGCCGCTGAACACCCGCCGGCCGCCATCGGCGGCCGGCGGGTCGGTGGTGTCCACTGTTGTTTCAGCAGCAGGGGCCGGCTTGTCCGTCGGCGGGCCGGTCGCCGAGGGCGATCAACTGCACGGGCGCGGCCGGGGCGGATCCGCAGCAGCCGCCTTCTGCGGCGATGATGTCGTCACCTTCGACCGGGTTGCTGTTGCAGACGCCGGTCTCGGGCAGGTCGAGTTGCACGTCGCGAGCCGCGTCCCAGTCGCCGGCGAGGGCGGCGGCCACGGAGCGGGCCTGTTCGTATCCGGTGGCGAGCAGGAACGTCGGCGCCCGTCCGTAGGACTTGACGCCGATGGCGTAGTAGCCCGGCTCGGGGTGGGTGAGTTCGTCGACGCCGTGCGGCGGGACGGTGCCGCAGGAGTGTTCGTTCGGGTCGATCAGCGGGGCGAGCGCGCGGGTCGAGCCGAGGATCGGGTCGAGGTCCAGGCGTAGTTCGCCGGTGATCGTGTGGTCCGGGCGGAACCCGGTGGCCGACACGATGCGGTCCACGGTGATCGACCGGTCGCCGTCGGCGAGCGTGACGGTGTTCGCGTCGGTGGTGAGCCGGTCGATGGAGAAGCCGGTGAGCAGGGTGATGGTGCCGTTGTCGACGTGTTCGCGCAGGCGGGAGCCGAGGGCGCCGCGGGCGGGCAGGGCGTCGGCGGCCGCACCGCCGTAGGTGCGGGCCGGGCTGGTGGGCCGGATCGCCCAGCTGACCGTGGTGCCGGGGTGCTGGCCGGCGAGTTCGGCGAGGGCCAGCAGGGTGGTGGCGGCGGAGTGGCCGGCGCCGACGACCAGGGTGTGCTTGCCGGCGAATCGTTCCCGGTCGCGGCCGAGCACGTCCGGCAGCGCGGACTCGATGAAGCCGGCGGCAGCGGTTTCGCCGTGGGCGGGGATGCCGGAGGCGCCGAGCACGTTCGGGGTGCCCCAGGTGCCGGAGGCGTCGATGACGGCCTGGGCCAGGATGTCGTCGCCGTCGGTGAGGCGGATCAGGTAGGGAGTGTTGTCCCGGCCGAGGCTGCGGACCCGGTCGAGGCCGAGACGGGTGACCGCGGCGACCCGTGCCCGGTAGCGGACGTGCGGCTTGAGCTCGGGCAGGTCGGCGAGGGGTTGCAGGTAGTCGGCGGCGAGCTGGGCGCCGGTGGGCAGGATGTCGTCGTCGGGGCGCACCCAGCCGGCGTGCTCGAGCAGCCGGGCGGCGGCCGGGTCGATGGTGAACCGCCACGGCGAGAACAGCCGCACGTGTCCCCAGGCCCGGACGGCGGTGGCCGGGTGGTCGCCGGATTCCAGGACGAGGAACGGCAGGCCGCGCTCGGCGAGGTGGGCCGCGGCGGCGAGACCGACGGGGCCGGCGCCGATGACGACGACGGGAAGGTCGCTGGTCACAGTGGAACTCCTTGTAGGACAGCGGTGGGAAAGGTCAGAGGTGCGGGCTGCGGCGTTCGATGAAGACGACGTCGCGCCACCGGTTGCCGTGGGCGGCGTGCCGGCCGATGCGTTCCCGGACGCCGACGACGCGGAACCCGCACGTTGCGTGCAGGGCGAGGCTGGCGGTGTTCTCGGGGAACACCCCGGATTGGATCGTCCAGATCCCGGCTGCCTCGGTCGAGGCGATCACCTGGTGGAGCAGAGCTCGGCCGACACCACGGCCTCGCGCCGCCGGGTCGACGTAGACGGAGTGTTCGACGACGCCGGCGTAGACGGCTCGGGCGGAGACCGGTGCGACCGCGACCCAGCCGAGCACCGTGTCCGTGTCGTCCACGGCGACGAACCGATGATCGGGCAGCTTCGCCGCCGTGAAGGTCTCCCACGTGGGCGCGGCCGGTTCGAAGCTGGCATGGCCGGTGTCGATGCCGGCCTGGAAGATCGCCAGGACGGCCTGGGCGTCACCGGCGCGCATCGGCCGGACGGTCATGAGCAACCTCCGGTCGGCTGCGGTGCGGGTCTGCCCATCACGACGTCGGCGGCGGACGGGAAACAGGCGATGCAGCGGGTGTTGATCCGGTAGTGGCGGGCGTTGCCGACCGGTTCCACCAGCACGAACCGCACCTCGGTCAGGATCTTGAGGTGCTGGGAGACGGTCGACTGGGCCAGGCCCACGGCCGCGACGATCTCGCCGACCGGCATCGGGCGGGCCTGGCGAGCCAGGTACTCCACGATCTGGACCCGCGACGGGTCGGCCAGGGCGCGGAACCAGGAGGCGTACTCCTCGGCGATCTGCCGGTCGAGCAGTTCGGTCATGCGCCACCACACCCATCATCGTTCATCGCCGATCAACGATGAAAGCTTAGCGGGTGTCATGACGGCGAGCCATGCGGTCGTCACGACCGGGCGGGTCAGGGCGGTCGTCGTGGCTTGAACGCGGTCGCCGGCATCGGTGAGCCGGCGGGCGTTCACGGGAAACCCGCGCGAGCGAACCGGCGAGGGCACTCATCCGCAGCAGCCCTGGCCGGAAGCGACCGCGTCCTGCTTGGCCGCCGCCCCGCAGCAGGAACCCTCCTGCCGCGCCTCGGCGGCGGTGCCGCAACACGGGGACCCGGCCTCGGCGGCCGCCTCGGGCAGCGCGAGGCCCGGCTGGGGCGGGTTGCCGCAACAACCGCCGGGAGCCGGGGTCGTGGCGGTGGTCGTGTGCTCGCTCATCGGCATACTCCATCCAGTTTTGACATCCGTCGAATTCGACGTTGTTCGAAACGAAGAGTTGCACGCGGTTTCGATAGATGTCAACCTAGACGCATGTCAAAATCAGGCGAGGCGCTCAGGCTCACCGACGTCACCACGGACACGCCGTGCTGCCCGCCGCTGGCGACCAGCCGGATCCCCGCGCCGACCGCGGCCGCGCTGGCGCCGGCGTTCAAGGCGCTCGGCGACCCGATCCGGCTGCAACTGATGTCGATGATCGCGTCCGCGCCCGGCGGCGAGGCCTGCGTGTGTGACCTGACGCCCGCCTTCGAGGTGTCCGGCCCGACCATCTCCCACCACCTCAAAACCCTGCGCGAGGCGGGCCTGGTCGACGCCGAACGCCGGGGCTCCTGGGTGTACTACCGGGCGCGACCCGGCCTCATGCGGCAGCTGGCCACGCTGCTCACCACCGACGCCGACTGACGCGGCCCGCTCCCCGCTCGCCGCCATCCTGTGGCGTGACCGGATCGTCATCGACCTGATTCACCGAACCGGAGCCTTCCCCACCCATGCACCAGATCACCCTGTGGCGGCGGCTGCTCGCCGAGTTCCTCGGCACCGCGCTGCTGGTCACCGCCGTCGTCGGCTCCGGCATCATGGCCTCGAGGCTGTCGCCGGACAACGCCGGGCTGCAACTGCTGGAGAACTCGGTCGCGACCGCGTTCGCCCTCGGCGCGCTGATCCTCACCTTCGGCCCGATCTCCGGCGCCCACTTCAACCCGGTCGTCTCCGCCGCCGACTGGTTCCTCGGCCGCCGCACCGCCGCCGGCCTGACGATCAAAGACCTTTTCGGGTACGCCATAGCGCAAACCCTGGGAGCCATCGCCGGGTCGATCCTGGCGAACCTGATGTTCGACCTCGCCCCCGTCACGATGTCGACGAAGGACCGCGCCGCCGGCAACCTGTGGCTCGGCGAAATCGTCGCCACCGCCGGCCTGCTCCTGCTGATCTTCGCGCTCGGCCGCTCCGGCAGAGCCGCCGTCGCACCGGCCGCGGTCGGCGCCTACATCGGTGCCGCGTACTGGTTCACCAGCAGCACCAGCTTCGCCAACCCGGCCGTCACCGTCGGCCGCGCCTTCACCGACACCTTCGCCGGCATCGCTCCCAGCTCGGTTCCCGGCTTCGTCATCGCCCAGATTGCCGGCCTGATCATCGGCATCATCCTGCTGCTCGCCCTCTACCCCGCGGTCGGGCAAACCGCGGACGACATCGTGGTCGAACACTCCGCCTGACCGGCACGAACCCATCACCCCTCAAGGAAGACCACGCTCATGAACGACACCAAGCCCACCGTCCTGTTCGTCTGCGTCCACAACGCCGGCCGCTCCCAGATGGCCGCCGGCTGGCTGCGCCACCTCGCCGGCGACGCCGTCGAGGTCCGCTCCGCCGGCTCCGCCCCCGCCGAGACGATCAACCCGGCGGCGGCCGAGGCGATGAAAGAGGTCGGCATCGACATCACCGACCAGACCCCGACCCGACTCACCTGGGACGCCGCCCAGGAATCCGACGTCATCATCACCATGGGCTGCGGCGACGCCTGCCCCGTCTTCCCCGGCAAGCGCTACGAGGACTGGAAACTCGAAGACCCGGCCGGCAAGGGCGTCGACGCCGTCCGCCCGATCCGCGACGAGATCAAGACCCGCATCGAGGCCCTGCTCACCGACCTACTTCCGGCTAGCTGACTCGGCGCGAATTCTTCGCGCCGCAGCCCCACGACTGCCGCACCGTCGCCCAGTCAGCCGGCGTGTCGTTCGGCGCCGGTGATCTCAGCAGCTGGTGCAGCGTTTCCCAAGCGGGCATCGAGACATCATCTCCCTTCCGTGCCGAACTGGTCAGACCATGCCCGCACTGTCCGACGCGATCCGCTCAACTGGACGCCGGGATGGCCGATGAGCGTCTGCGGCGGCTGCCTACCCGGGGGTCGGGAGCGGAGACGGTATACGTGCGGCGCTGGTGGCGCGATCCGGTCGTTGTCTGTCTGAGCCTGTGGGGCCTGGCGACGACGTGCTGGTTCCTGCTGGGCGGCGCCGGCGACCGTACGCAAGTGCTCGTCACCTGGTTGTCGCTGCCACCGCTCGACCTCGCGATCGTCCTGCTGTCGCGCCGCGTGGCGCGAGGCACGGACGGCGCCCCCCGCCGCTTCTGGCGGGCGATGGCCGTCGGCGGCGGCATCTGGGCGGCGGGCGACCTCAGCCAGGCCCTCATCAGCCTGGTCGGCGGCCCGGCGCGAACCTTGGGCGCCGCGCCCACCCAGGCCGGAGCCGCACTCGTGGGCGCGCTGCTCATCGTGGTGGTGACCCTGACCTATCCGATCGGAACCAGGTCGAGGGCCGTCCGGCTGCGCTTCTACCTGGACGCGGCGACCGTGCTGAGCGCCGCTACCGTGCTGTTCTCCGCCCTGCTGATCGGGTCAGGCATCGCCACCGCCGATTTCTCCGCGTTCGCCACCGCCATGTCCGGCTTCATCGTGCTCATGGTGGGCGTCTTCGTCACCCTGCGGCTGGGCCTGTCGGGCAGCAGCCCGGTCCAGGGCGCGGCCGCAGCCGCCATCATCGCCGGCGCGGCGATCCAAGGCGCCGCCAACATGATCATCCCGTTCGGCGTCCAGGGAACGATGCTGACCGTGCAGGGTCTCACGCTGGTGCTGCCGTGCGTTCTCGCGGCGCTGGCGGCGCGACTCCAGGAGCGCAGGCAGGCGCGCGGGCCACGCCCGGCGGCGCCGTCGCGCTCGCGACGCCGGTTCAGCATTCTTCCGTACGCCGCGACCGCCCTCGTCTTCGCTGTGCTGGTCGTCTCGCTGCTGAGCGGGACCAGCCCGCAGGCATGGGGCGCGGTGGCCGGCCTGCTCGTGAACTTCGCGCTGGTCGTGGTGCGGCAAACACTCGCGCTCGGCGAGAACGCCCGGTTGCTGGACCGCCTCGACGACACCGTCGAGCAGCTCGGGCAGCAGCACAACCGGCTCGAGGCGCTGCTGCGGCACTCCTCGGACATCACCTCGATCTGCGACGCCGACGGCAGGATCACCTATGTGACACCCGTGGTCGCCCGGGTTCTGGGCTACCCGCCCGAGGACCTCCTGGGAATCCGGCTCATCACCCTCATCCACGACGATGACCAGGTGCAGGTCAGCAGCCGCAAGGACACCCTGTTCGGCGCGCCCGGCGCGCAGATCAGCTACCGGGCCCGGTTCCGGCACGCCGACGGCTCGTACCGGTGGATCGAGGTCGTAGCCGTCAACCAGTTCCATGAGAACGGCATCCGGGGCGTGGTCAGCAACGCGCGCGACATCACCGAGGAACAGGCGGCCCACGAGCAGCTGCGGCACCAGGCCACCCACGACGCGCTCACCGGGCTCCCCAATCGGCGGCTGCTCGCCGAGCGGATGCGTGAGCTGCGCCCCTCCGAGGCCGCCGTGCTGCTCGTCGACCTGGACGGGTTCAAGCCCATCAACGACACGTACGGCCATGCGGCCGGCGACGCCGTGCTGCGGCACGTGGCGGACGCGCTCCGCCGCTGCGCCGGACCCGACGCCCTGCCCGCCCGCCTCGGCGGCGACGAGTTCGCGGTCCTGCTCCCCGGCGCCGGCCTCGAGGCGGCCGAGCGGGCCGCGGGCCGGCTGCAGGACCTGCTCGCGCAGCCCGCGCAGGTGGACGGCCGGGCGATCCACGCCCGGGCGAGCATCGGGTGCGCCGCCGGCCCGACCGCCGACCCGGAGGCGCTGCTGCATCTCGCCGACGCCCGGATGTACGAGCGCAAGCGCCTCACCCGGATCTCCTGACCCCACCCGCCGTGGCGAAACGGCAAAGACGCGGTGCTCTTCATGTGAAACCGAACGGGAACTAAAGCTAATACCGACGCGCACCCGGCCGACGTACGCGGCTGTGTCTGATCCGCGGGTAGTACGCAGGGATTCCGGCTTCACCCTGATCGAGGTCTTGGTCTCGCTGGGGGTGATCAGCACGCTTGCCGCAGCTCTGTCGCCGTTTCTGGTGCGTTCGATGGCGGTGGTCAAGGAGCAGCGTGAGCGCGAGGTCGCTGTGCAGCTCGCTGATGACGCCCTGGAACGGGTGGCGGCGCTGACCGGTGCCGCCGCACTCGACGGCCGTGGATACGCCGCCGTCAAAGCGCAGTGGGACGCGGCGACCTCGTCCGGCAGCCCGGCCTCGTACGCCGCAGCGGTCGGGCCCTACCTGCAGACGATGAGCCTCGGCAATCCGCAGCACGTGAGCGACTCCACCAAGACGCCCTGGCTGGCCTGGGACCCGGACCTGCCGGTCTCGTCGACCGCCGGGGCATCGGCGGGGCTGCCCACCGCCGCGATCAACGCTCCGATGAACGGCCTCAGCTTCCAGGAGAACTACTACCTGGGCATGTGCCGTCAGCAATTCGGCACCGGGGGCACCTGCGACAACCCCGACACGCCCGACCCGGACACCACCCGCGCCGACGTGCCCATGCTGCGCGCGGTCATCGCGGTGACCTGGACGAACCACTCGTGCCCCGGCGGCACCTGCACCTACGTCACGTCCGGACTGGTCAGCGCGGTCCAGGACCCGACCTACAACCTGAACCGGCCGGCGCCGACGGCGAACAACCCAGGCCCGCAGACCAGTTACGCCAAGCTGGCGATCACCGGGCTGCAGCTCAGCGCGACCGGCGGTCAGCTGCCGCTGGCCTGGTCGTTCACCGGCCTGCCACCCGGCCTGACCGGCTCCGCCACCGGCCTGGTCACCGGCACACCCACCGACCCGGGAGCCAGCAAGACGTACCCGGTGACCGCCACCGTGACCGACCAGCTGGGCCGCACCAGCAGCGTGACGTTCTCCTGGACGATCGTGCCGGCACCGGTGGTGACCAACCCGGGCAACCAGTCGACGCAGACGGGCACCGCGACGTCATTGACCATGGCGGTCAGCGGCGGGGCGAACCCGATCACCTGGTCGGCCACCGGCCTGCCGGCCGGGCTCAGCATCAATACCAGCACCGGGGTCATCTCGGGCACGCCGACGTCGACCAGCCGCCTCGACGCCGCGGTGACGGTGACGGCGACCGACACCGTGGGCCGGTCGGCTTCGGCGAGCTTCACGTGGAGCGTGACCACGCTGGCGCTGGGGCCGATGGCGACGCGCACGGACAGCGTCCGTGACTCCGTCAACTTCACCGCGCCGCGGCCGACGGGCGGAACCGGCCCGTACACGTACCGGATGGTCAACTACCCCGGCGACTCCTCCGGCGAGATCTCGATCAACCCGTCCACCGGCGTGATCTCCGGCAAGGTGTGGTACTCCAACCGCTTCTTCACCACCGTCTACGTCAAGGACGCCACCGGCGCCGAGGTGTCCACCACCTTCCTGTGGAACGTGCTGCCGAGCCAGCCCAACGACCTGTCCATCACCGTCCCGGACCCCAGTGACCCCGATCAGACGAGCAAGGTGGGGCAACCTCTGGAGCTCGATGCGTACGCGCCGAACGGCAGCAACAGCGGCTACGACTGGGTCACGTACACCACCGGGCTGCCGCCGGGGCTCTCGATCGCCTCGAAGAACTACTTCTACGGTGCGATCACCGGCACGCCGACCACTCCGGGCGTCTACCGCGTGACCCTGGTCTGCCAGGACTCGAACTACAAGAGGGCGGTCGTGATGTTCGACTGGACGGTGACGCCATGATCCGCCGCCTGCGCTCCGGCCGGGTGCGGGAGGACAGCGGCACCTCGCTGATCGAGGTGACGGTCGCCCTGGGTGTGATGACCGTGGTCATGGCGATCCTCACCGGCGGGGTGATCCAGTTCTACCGCTCGGCGAACGTGGCGGAGGAGACCGGGATCACCCAGACGCAGGTACGGCTGGCGTTCCAGACGCTCGACCGGGAGGTCCGCTACGCGAACGGGATCAGCGCGCCCACCACGTCCGCGGTCAACGGCGCCTGGTACGTGGAGTTCTCCGGCGTCGACCCGGCCGGAGCCACGGTCTGCCGGCAGCTCCGTCTGGACGCCGGCGGGGTGCTGCAGGAGCTGACCTGGACGCCGGGCTCGCCGCCGGTCGCCGGGACCCGGGGCAGGACTCTCGCCTCCGGCCTGGTGGCGCCCGGCGGCAGCGTGCCCCCGCCGTTCGACCGGCAGGCGGCCGGCTCGACACCGTACGCGTCGGCGTCCGCCACGCCCGCGGGCGCCGCCTTCTCGCCCGACTTCCAGCGCCTGCGGGTGCGGCTGACCACCCGGGCCGGGTCGACCACCTCGGTCGCGGACGTGACCTTCACGGCCCTCAACACCTCACGTGACACCACCGACCCCTCCATCTGTCTCGAAGGACGACCGTCATGATCCAGCTCCGGGGTGACGACCGCGGGTCGATGCCGCTGGCCATGCTGCTCAGCATCGTCGGTGTCACGCTCAGCACGCTGGTCGGATCGGTGGCGGTCAGCCAGATCACCGAAGCCCGCACCAGCTCGGATCGGGTTCAGGCGCTGATCGCCGCCCAGGCCGGCGTCAACGTGGCGACGGCCCAGTTCCGCGCGGCCACCGACAGCACGGGCACCGGCGATCCGGCCCGGCTGCCCGACGGACCGCTGGCCGGCAACGTCGCGCCCAACGGCGGCGCGCGCTACCAGGTGACGATCACCTACCGCGACCTGGACGGCAACCCGCTCGCCGTGCCGCTGAACGCCCAGCCCGCGACGGCAGTGGTCGTCTCCACCGGCATCCGGGCCGCCACCGGGCCCTTCCACCAGGGCACCGCCGGAGCCCGGACGCTGCAAGCCACGTACGTTTTCCGGCTCTCCAACCAGAACATTCCGGGCGGCCAGATCCACGTGCGCGGCTCCGTCGCCGATCTGTGCCTGGACGCGGGCTCCGCGCAGCCGGCGGCGGGCACCCCGGTCCAGATGCAGAGCTGCCTGGGCGTCCCGGCCCCGCAGATCTGGGCGTACAACAGCGACCTGACGATCTCGCTCGTCTCCTCCCGCACCGGCGCCAACCCGCTGGGCATGTGTCTGGACGCAGGATCGCCGCACGCCGCCGGTGCGCAGGTGAAGGTGCAGAAGTGCGTGGCCACCAGCCCGCCGCCACCCCAGCAGCAGTGGAGCACGAACGACTCGGCCAACATCATGGGCACCAGCAACGGATCGACGCTGGACAATTACTGCTTCAATGTGCAAAGTCCAAATTTCGCCGGCAGTTTCGTCGTGCTGTCCACCACCAAGTGCAACGGCAACTACGACAACGTACAAACATTCCAGCCCGATGCCGCCGTCGGTGCCGGTGCCGCCGGGCCGACCACCCGGCAGCTGGTCAACTACCAGCAGTTCGGGCGTTGCCTGGACGTGACGAATCAGAATGTGGCCTCGACGTTTCTGATCGCGTGGCCGTGCAAACAGGCGCCGAACCCCGCGAACATCAGCTGGAACCAGAAGTGGACCCTGCCGGCCGCCCTCAACGGCGCGCACACCGCCACCGGCCGCATCTACACCACCCTCAGCGGCATCGACTACTGCCTGCGCAGCCCGGGCGTCACCAGCGGCGCATATCCCACCGTGACAACGTGCACGAGCACGTCGTACACCGCCGATCAGACCTGGACCGTCTATGGCAACACCGGCAGCTACACGGCGAGCTATCAGATCGTCGACAACACCGGCCTGTGCCTGGCCCCGGCAGACCCCGCGGCCTATCCGGCCGAGGTGTTGCCGTACATCGGGCCACCAGTGAGCCGCATAGTCCTTCGCGCCTGCGACGGCTCCGCCTGGCAGAAGTGGAACGCCCCACCGGACGTATCCGAGCCCTCACCACTCAAACAGATCACCGAGCGGTAGCCAGCACCGTGGAGAGGCTCGATCAGGTGCTTGCGGACCGGGTCATCATTGCCGACTGTGCCGGTGCAGCACGTGCTCTACGGCATCACGGCCGGCCCCGGCCGGTTCTTCTGCCGTGGCGCCGGCGTACTGCTGCGCCGCGCCGATCCGGACCATCCGGTGCCAGCGCAACCGCCCACCGACCAGGGCCATCATCGTCGATTGGACGACCACCAGATACATCAGCTGGCGGTAGACGATCTGCTGCAACGGCAGCGTCCACAGCGGCCCGTACCGTTCGCCGTCCATCCGCAACGCGAGCGCGGCAGTAGCCACCTGCGCCGCGGTGAACCCCGCCCACACCGCGGCCACCTTGACCGGGGACAGGAAGAGCAGCCCGTAGACCCCGTACACGTCGATCATCGGGGCGGTGAGCGGCAGCACCACCTGGAAGAGCAGCAGGTATCCGATGCCGCGGCGGCCGAGGCGACCGGCCGGGCCGCCCTGGAACACCGTGTCGCGGTGCTTCCACATCGCCTGCATGGTCCCGTAGCACCAGCGGTAGCGCTGCCGCCACAGCTGCCGGACGGTGGCCGGCGCCTCGGTCCAGGCGATCGCGGCCGGCTCGTAGACGACGTGCCAGCCGGCCCGCAGGATCGCCATGGTGAAGTCGGTGTCCTCGGCCAGCGTCTGCGCCGAGACGCCGCCCGCGTCCTGGATCGCCGCGCGGCGGAACGCGCCGATCGCGCCGGGCACGGTCGGCATGCATCGGGCGATCTCGAACATCCGGCGGTCCAGGTTGAACCCGATCACGTACTCCAGATGCTGCCAGCGGCCGAGCAGCCCGGTCCGGTTGGCGACCTTCGTGTTGCCGGACACCGCGCCGATCTCCGGGTCGGTCAGTGGCTGGACGAGCCGTCCGAGCGCGTCCGGCGCGAACACCGTGTCCCCGTCGACCAGGACCAGGATGTGCCCGCTGGCGTACCGGATACCGGTGTTGAGGGCGGCCGGCTTGCCGGCGTTGGGCTGCCGGATCACCGTGACCCGCGGCAGGCCGAGCCGCTCGACGATGCCGGCGGTGTCGTCGCTGGATCCGTCGTCGACGACGATCACTTCGATGTCCGGGTAGTCGTTGCCGATCAGCGACCGTACGGTCGCCTCGATGTTGGCCGCCTCGTTGTAGGCCGGCACGACCACACTGACCAGCCCCAAGTAGGCCGGCGGCCGTTCGTGCCGGGCGCGGGCGCGGCGCCGGTGCACCCGGGCGGTGACCAGCTGGATCAGCAGCCGCAGCAGGCCGATCACGGCGGCCACGGTCATCAGTACGGTCAGCGCCCGGGCCAGCCAGGCGGCGGTGTCCTGGGCGATTCGGAGCATGAGCCCGCGCCGGCGCTGGGCCGGGTCGGCGGCCGCCGGCCGGGGCAGCCGCAGCGCCTCGGAGACGGTGACGAACCGGTACCCCTTCGCCTGCAGCTCGGGGATCGCCTGCTCCAGCGCGGCGATCGTCTGCGTCCGATCCCCGCCGCTGTCGTGCAGCATCACGATGCCGGGTTTGATCGCGCCGGCGATGGCCGGCACACCCGGGCGCCGCCAGTCCTCGGTGTCGTGGTCCGCGAGAACCTGCAGATAGCCGGGCGCGCTGCGGCGCCAGGCGTCGTACTCTGCGGCGGACTGCGCCTGCGGGGTCGCCGAGTAGGGCAGCCGCAGCAGCGTCGCCTGCGGGCCGCCCGCCGCGGCCAGCGCGTTCGCAGTGAGCGTGATCTCCGCTTCGAGCTGCCAGGCCGGCACGGTTCCGGCGGCGACGTGCGTGAAGGTGTGCAGTCCCACCTCGTGGCCGCCGTCGAGGACCTGCCGGGTGATCTCCGGATAGCGGTTGATCTGCGCGCCCACCTGGAAGAACGTCGCGTGCACCCGGTAGCGGGCGAGAACCGCGAGAATGCCCGGCGTCCAGGCCGGGTCCGGGCCGTCGTCGAAGGTGAGAGCGATGGTCTTGGCGGGCAGGGCCCTGCTGGTCACGGTGCCGTCCGGCTCCAGGCGCTGCACGGCGGCGCCCTCGGTCGCGGCGGCCGGGCCGCTCACGCCCTCGACCGGGACATGCGTGCCCTCGGCACCGGCGCCGGTCACGTAGCCGTCGAGGCACAGCCCGGCGAAGAGCACGAGCATGGCCAGGAGCAGGAGCGCCCAGTGCGCGCGTGGTTCGCGGCGCAGAGCTCGTTTTCCCATGGTCACTTGTTCCTGGTGGGATGGCTGCTGGGCTTGCGCCCACGGTTGGCCGGCCGGCCGGCTGTGGGGCCGGCCGTGGTCGGGCTCGGCGTGGCCGCCGCGCCGGTGGTCGCCGGCGGCGAGGTGACCGTCCCGGCCGAGCCTGGCGGCGTCTGTTTGCGGGTGCCGGTGACCGGCACCGGGGACGGCGACGGGGACGGGGACGGCTGGGTCTTGACCCGGGTGGCAGCCGGGGTCGGCCAACCCGGCACCGCCGACGGTCCGGCACCGGTGAGCCCGGCCAGCAGCGTGGCCACGGCGAGCATCAGGACCAGGCCACCGGCGGCCGCGGCAGCCATCACGAGCCGGCGACGCCGGCCGCTGCGATCGACGAAGACCGGATCAGTGATCAACTATTTCTTCCCGTGGTGGCTGGGGGTGGGCAGACTGCTCGGCTTGCCCTGCGGTTTGCGGCTGTGTCCCGATTTGCCCGGCGCGCTCGTCGCGGCCGTCGCGGGCGTCACCGTGGCGCCCAGGGCGGCGCAGTAGGCGGGGATCCCCGCTTCGGACCCGGCCGCCTCGACCAGTTCCCGGCGCCAGGGCGCGTTGCTGGCCCGCGGCGCGGCCGCCCAGGCCCGGCACCATCCGACGGGAACCACCGCGGTGGCCGAGGTCACCGGCACCGGTGACGGCACGCCGCCGGTCCGGGAGGGCAGGCTTGACGGTACGGGTGCCGGCGCATCCGGGCTCGTCTGCGGCGCCGGCACTCCCAGCCGGGAGAACAGCTGATGGGCGCGCTCCTGAGCGCCGTCAGGCAGCACACCGCTCCGCGCCGCCGCCGCGGTCCCGCCTGCGGTGACCAGGGCCAACCCGGCCGCGATGGTCACGACCAGCGTCCTCGTGGGACGTGACGTCCGGACACGGTGTCCCTCCCCCGGCGCCTCGGCACCTTCGTATGCGGCGGTGAAAGCCGCCATCGCGGCCTGCCGGCCGGCCAGTTCTCCCGGGGTGGCGGGAGCCTTGGCGGCGGCCAGCAGGCCGGCCAGGCCCTGGTGGTCAGGGCCTGGCGGCTCACCGGCGGCCCACCGCTCGGTCTGGTCGAGGCCGATCGGGTGGGTTCGCCTGATGCGCATGGCACGACGGAGAGCGCTGATCGGTCGCATCCCGTTACACCTCCTCGGCCACGCTGGCGGCCGTCTTGTCGTTGCGGGCTGTGACCTCGGGGTGGGCGGCGAGGCGGCGCAGGCCCCGCATGGTGGCGACGCGGACCGCGCCGGTGCGTTTGCCGAGCACCTTGGCGGTGGTCGCGACGTCGAGACCGGCGACGACGCGCAGCATGACGGACTCGGCCTGATCCTTCGGGAGAGTCGCGATCAGCGACACCGCCCAGCCGGTGCTCAAGGCCTCCTCGGTCTGCGCGGCGGCATCCGGTGCGAACAGGTCCTCATCGACCACCTCGACCGGATCCTCACGGCGGCGCCCGGTCCGGCGCAGGTGGTCGATGCCACGGTGCCGGGCGATCCGGAACAGCCAGCCGCGGAAGTCGCCGATGCCGCCGCGGAACCTCCGCAGATCCCGCGCCACCTGTAGCCACGTCTCGGAGGCGACATCCTCGGCGGGCTCACCGACCACCACGTGCAGATATCGCAGAACCGCAGGTTGCAGGGCACACCAGAGGAGGGCGAACGCGGTCTCGTCGCCCTCGCGGGCGGCGGTCAGCGCGTTGCCGAGATCGTCGTCTGCTAACAAGGTTTCGGCTCCCCCGATCGACAGGGCTGCACACGGTACACGGGCCGCCGACGCGGCTGCGACCAGGGCGAACCTCGTTCTCACCAGGACCGCCGGCGCTCGGTACTTCGCTTTCTGGTCGCGTCCGGCCCAGCCCGCCGCCCTCTCCGCGAAGCCAGGTGGCGTCAGGCGATGAAGCGCCGCCGGCGGCGCAGCACCAGGACGGTGCCGCCGCCCGCCAGGGCCAGGCCCAGCGCGGCCACACCCGCGACGTTCAGGCCGGTGACCGGCAGGCTTTCGTCGGCGCCCTGCCCGGAGCCCGCGCCACTCCCGGTGCCGCTGGAGCCCTCGGATCCGCCGCTGCCCTCGGAGCCACCGCTGCCCGTGCCGGCGCTGGACGACGTGGACTCGGTCGGCGAGGTGGTGGTCGGCTTGGTGGTGGGCTTGGTGGTCGTGGTTCCGGTGGCCGCACAGGTGTGGGTCAGCACGAATTTGTCGGCTTTGCCAGTGATGGTGGCGTTGGCGTCGATCAGGGTCCAGCCGGCGTCGGTGATGGCGTACGCCTTGCTGTGCCCCACCGTGACGATGTCGTCACCGTCCGCCGCTCCGGCCTCGATCACCACAGTGGAGTCGCTCTTGCCGTCACCGTTCGTGTCGAACATGGCGCGGATGGACGTGAAGCTGCCCGTCGAGCCCGCGTTGCCGGGCAGGTTGAAGACCCAGACATCCTTGCCGGGGTACGGGCCGCCGCCGAGCTGCGCACCGCACTCGTGCTCGTAGTCCGCGGCGGTGGCCGGCACGTTGCCGCCGTTGATGGGAATGGTGGTCCCGGTGGCGTTCGCCGCCGCGGTCATGACGAACGACGTGGCGACACCCGCTGCCGCGGCGGCCGTGATGCGCAGGACAGGGAGGGTTCGCATGGTTGGTGCTCCTCAGATGACATCGAGATGACGTCACATGGTCCACAGAGCCCGTCCCGCCGAGCGATCGGCCGAAAAGATCGACAAAATTGGCCGCTTCCCGCCCCGTCAGGTGTAACGCGAAACGGCTCGCCGACGCCCACCGGCCGGCGAGACGCGGGCCGATGAGGACGGTAGCTCTGGGCGGGACGGCACCAACACCCCGGGTGCTCACGCCTGGCCGGATCGCGGTCATCGGTGACGGGCGGCCAGCCAGGCCGGCACGAGGCTCGCCGTCAGCGCCGCGACCAGGCAGGCGGCAAGGACGGTGGTGAGGCCTGCGGCGGGCAGGATCAGCTCGACCGGTGCGCCGACCGCCTGGGACACGCCCGCGCGGACGCCGGCGAGGGCGGCGAGAGCGACGGCCAGGCCGAGAGCGGCACCGATGCCGACCACCATCGTTGTTTCGGCGGCGACGGTGCGCAGCACCTGGCCCACGGTCGCGCCGGACAGGCGTAGGACGGTGAAGTCCCGAGCCCGCCCCGTCGTCGCCATGACCAGGGTGTTGACGATGGCGATGGTGGTGTATCCGGCGCACAGGACGATGAGGAGGGTCGTGAACACGCCGGTCAGGGCGTCCTCGCGGGCGGCGCGGGCCGATCGGTGGTCGCGGGCGGGCACGGCGGTGGCGCCCAGTCCGGCGACCTTGGCGCGGAGGGTGGCGAGGGACGCGCCGTCGACGTAGGCGGCGGGGGTGAGCGCGGAGGGGTCGTGGGCTCGTACCGTCGTCCGGGGCAGCAACAGGCCCTGCGCGGCGGGCCAGCGCACGGCGGCGACGATCCGCATGGGCACGGTGCGCCCGTCGGCGAAGGTGACCGGGATGGTGTCGCCGACGGTGAACGGGGCCGGGACGTCGCCGGAGAGGACCAGCGTGCCGGGTGCGCCGAAGTCGCGCAGCGCGCCGGAGCGCACCTCCGCCGGCGGGACGGCGGTGGCCAGGGCGGCCGGGTCGACTCCTGTGCCGGGATAGGTGGTGCCGGCGGTGTACAGGTCGGTCGGGGTCAGGGCGACGAACGTCCCGGCGGGCAGGACGCGCAGCACGGCATCGGACAGGCCGGGCGTACCGGCGGGCTGGACGACGGTTTCCGCTCGGATCACCCCCGCACCGAGATCATGGGCCGACATCGTCGCCACCTGCCCGAGGACCAGCGTGGCGAGCCCCACCGTGACGAACACCGGGGCGGCGGTGGCGGCGGTGCGGCGGACCGCCGCGATGCTGCCCTCACGAACCAGCGTGACGGTCGCGGCGGCGAGCCGGCCCAGCGGCCAGGTGACGACCCGGACCACCCCGGGGACGAAGGCGGGAGCGAGCAGGGTCAGCCCGGTGATCAATGCCATCGCGGCGAGCATCGACAGCGTGATCAGGTTCTCCGCCTGGGCGGACGGTGTGCAGACCGCGATGGCGGCACCGGTCGCGGTGCTCAGCGCGCCGCAGATCCACCGGGCCCGGGACATCGGCCGCTCATCCACTTCGGCCTCGCGCAATGCTTCGATCGGCGCTGCTCGGCCGGCCCGCCGCGCGGTCGACCCGGCGCCGAGCACCGCCACCACCAGGCCGGCGAAGTAGGCCAGCGCCGGCGGGCCGGCCAGGATCCGGGTGGTGAACCCGGGCGGCTCGAAGCCGCCGTCGACGAGGACGGCGCCGAGCGCTGGTGCGGCCATGACGCCGAGCAGCGCGCCGAACCCCGCGGCCACCATGCCGACGCCGATCGCCTCGCCGTACAGGATCCGGCGGATCTGCCGGGGCGTGGCGCCGATGGCCCGCAGGAGGCCGAACTCGCGGCGTCGCTGGTTGGCCGCGAGCGCGAAGGTGGAGGCCACGACGAACACCGAGACGAAGCCACCGAAGGTGACCAGGCTGGTCAGCAACTGGGCACCGATCGACCGGGTCCGCGTGTCGCCCGCCTCCTCCAGCGCGGTGGCGCGGTCGTCGCCGGTGATCACCTGAGCGGGGCCGGCGGCGGCCCGGATCGCGGCCAGATCCACGCCGGGTGCGGTCCGCACCCCGAGCAGGCGTACGGCTCCGGCCAGTCGCTCGGCCGCCGCGTCGCTGACGTAGAGGCCGGGACCGTCGACGGTGCCGGTCACGGTGCAGGTCGCCGGCCCGGCCGCGGTCAGCACCGTCACCACGGAGCCCGGTGCCAGGCCGAGCGAGCGGCCGAGCACCACGTCGCCGTCACGGGTGGGTGCCGTTCCGGCCCGCAGCGGGTACGGCGCGAGCCCCGCCGTCGACCAGGAGTGTCCCTGCGGGTCGTCCGGGTCGGGGCGGCCCACCGGCCTGCCGTCGCGCACGAGCTGGGCGTAGAACGAGCGGGCGGGCACCACGCCGGTGACACCGGATACGCCGCCGAGGCGGGCGGTCAGTGCCCGCACCACCTCCGGTGACCAGGGCGTTCCGGTGTTCTGCACGTACACGGCGGTGCCGGCGTACCGATCGGGGATCCGGGGTGCGGCGGACAGGTAGACCAGCAGGGTGCTGGAGATCAAAGCTACGCCGAGGGTCAGTGCGGCGAAGGTGCCGAGAAGGCTGACCCACCGGTGGCGGAGGGTGGCGAGCGCGAGCATGTCAGGCCTCCAGGCTCGCCATGCGCGCGGCGATGGACGCCGGGCCGAGCGCCGCGGTCACGTCGACGACCCGGCCGTCGGCGAGGAACACCACCCGGTCGGAGTACGCCGCGGCCACCGGGTCGTGACTCACCATGATCACGGTCTGACCGTGCGTGTCGACGATGTCGCGGAGTAGCCGCAGGACCTCACGCGAGCTGACGGTGTCCAGCGCGCCGGTGGGCTCGTCGGCGAAGAGGACCGCGGGGCGGGTGGCCAGGGCCCGGGCGATGGCGACGCGCTGCTGCTGCCCGCCGGAGAGCTGGGCCGGCCGGTGGGTGGCCCGGTCGGCGAGCCCGACCTGCTCCAGCGTGCGGCGGATCAGGGCCGGGTCCGGCCGGCGCCCGGCCAGCCGCAGGGGCAGCCCCACGTTCTGCTCGGCGGTGAGCGCGGTGATCAGGTTGAACGACTGGAAGACGAAGCCGATTCGCGTACGGCGCAGGATCGTCCGGGCGCGCTCGGTGAGCGGACCCAGGTCGGTGTCGTCCACCACGACCGTTCCGCCGGTGGGTCGCTCCAGTCCGGCCGCGCAGTGCAGCAGCGTGGACTTCCCCGAGCCGGACGGACCCATCACGGTGGTGAAGGTGCCCACCGGGAACCCGAGGGTCACCCCGTCCAACGCGGTGACCGCGCGGTCGCCGGTCCCGTATGTCTTTCGTACCGACCGAAGCTGGACGGCCTCGGTCGCTTGTCGCGCGGTGATCGTCATGGGCGCCAGCCTTCCGCCGGGGCCGGTCGGAAGCATTGGCGTCAGCTGGAGCTTCACGGGTATACCCAGCACTACCGACAGCGCCGTACGCGGCCTGTACCGTCGGCCCGTGATCGTCCGGACCGCCTGGCAAGCCGTCATGCAGAACCCGGTCCGCTTCCTGGCGTCGTCGTGGCCGTGGCGGTCCCTGGCCTATCTGGTCTCCGGGGTGCTGGTCGGCGCCGCGACCGTCGCGTCGCTGGCAGTTCTGCTGATCGGTGGCACGCTGCTGGCCGTGGCGCTGGTCGGGCTGGTGCTGCTGTTCGCGGCCGCGCTCTCCGGCCCGGTGGTCGCCCGGTTCGAGCGGATGCGCCTGCGGCTGGTCGACCACGACCCCGCGCCCGACCCGCACCGCGCTCCGCTCGAGCCCGGTTGGCGAGGCTGGCTCGCCGTCCGGCTCCGCGAGCAGCAGACCTGGCGCGAGCTCGGCTACGTCGTCGTGTCGGCGCTCGCCCTGTGGTGGATCGACTTCGCGATCCTGGCGCTGTCGCTGAGCCTGCCGGTGGTGTCCGCCGGCGAGATCGTCGTCGATCCGCAGGTGCCCTGGTTCGGGCGAATCTTCCTGGCGGTGGTGACGCCCGTACTCGTTCTCGTCGCCGCCTATCCGGTCACCGTCTGGGCCGGAGCCCGCGCCGCGCTGGCCCGCACCATCCTGGCCCCGCGCGACGCGGAGATCGGCGCCCGTCTCACCGAGGTGGCCAGGTCCCGAGCCCGGCTCGTCGACGCCTTCGAGGTGGAACGCCGGCGCATCGAGCGGGACCTGCACGACGGCGCCCAGCAGCGGCTGGTCGGCCTCACCCTGGCACTCGGCCTCGCCCGGCTCGACCTGCCGGACGGCTCGCCCGCCGCCGGCAGCATCGACGACGCCCACGAGCAGGCCACGCTCGCCCTGGCCGAGCTGCGGGAACTGATCCGCGGCGTCCATCCCCAGGTGCTCACCGACCGTGGCCTCATCGCGGCCGCCGCCGATCTCGCAAGCCGCTCACCGGTTCCCGTCGACATCGACATCACGCTGCCCGGCCGGCTACCCACCGCGGTCGAGACGACCGCCTACTTCGTCATCGCCGAGACGCTCGCCAACGTCGCCAAGCACAGCCGGGCCGGCCGGGCAGCGGTCCGCGGCCGTCTCCTGGACCGCCGGCTGATCGTCGAGATCCGCGACGACGGAGTGGGCGGCGCCGACTCGGCGGCCGGCACCGGACTCAGCGGCCTTCTCGATCGGGCCGCGGCCGCGGACGGCACGCTCGCCGTGTCCAGCCCGGCGGGCGGACCGACCATCATCACCCTGGAGCTCCCATGCCGGTCCGAGTAGATCGTCCCCTTCGCGTCGTGGTGGCCGAAGACGCCGTGTTGCTGCGCGCCGGGCTGGTCGGGCTGCTCGAACGGTTCGGGCACACCGTCGTCGCCGCGGTCGGCGACGCCACCGCGCTGGCGGCCGCCGTGGCCACCCACGAGCCGGACATCGTGGTCGCCGATGTGCGCATGCCGCCGGGGTTCACCGACGAGGGTCTGCGGGCCGTCGTGGCGCTCCGGGCGAGCCGGCCGTCGCTCGCGGTGCTGGTGCTCAGCCAGTACGTCGAACAGACATACGCCACCGAACTCCTCGACTCCCAGCGCGGCGCCGGGGTGGGGTACCTCCTCAAGGACCGGGTCGGCCAGGTGACCCAATTCATCGACGCGGTCAACCAGGTTGCCGCCGGCGGCACCGTCGTCGACCCCGAAGTGGTCCTCCAGCTGCTCAGCCGCCGGCGGGACCCGCTCCGGCGGCTGACCGCCCGGGAACGGGAGGTTCTCGCCCTGGCAGCCGAGGGCCGTTCCAACACGGCCATCGCCCGCACTCTCGTGGTCAGTGAGGCCGCGATCGCCAAGCACATCGGCAGCATCCTGGCCAAGCTCGACCTGCCGCCCGCCGACGACGATCACCGCCGGGTGCTCGCCGTCCTGGCCTATCTGCGTGGCTGAGAAGCCTCCCGGTAGCGGCTCGTCGCCGGCCATGGCGGCGCTGACCCGACGAGGTTCGGGGCCGACCCCCGTACGGCCCCGAACCCGCTCCCCCCGATCAGGTCCAGGCCCGCACGCCCTGGGCGTGCGCGAGCAGCCACGCCTGATCGACGTACTGGGCGTGGTCCCAGCGGAAGAAGTACTTGTCGTAGACGGCGACCGACGGGATGCCGCGGGCGTGGTAGTTGTTCGTGCCGTACGGCTCCACGAAGTAGTACGAGCCGTACCCGTCCTGGGCGAGGAAGGACGAGAAGGAGAGGTCCAGGTTCGCGCTCTTGACGCAGCTGATGTCGTTGCGAACCTTGATGCCCTCCCAGGACCGGAAGAACCACAGGTACGCGCCGGCGCCCACGATGGGCCGCTTCAAGCCCTCCGGATCGACCATGTAGACGGTGTCGTTGTTCGGCCCTTTGATGCGCTCACCGGGCGTACTCGTGTAGCCGCCGTCCGGGCAGGCCGCCTGCGCGGCGCCGGCCGTCGACGCGATCACGCCGACGCTGGACAGGACGGTCATGGCCAGCGCGAGGGCCAGCTTCGATCGGATGCTTCGCAGTGCCATTGCGGTTGCTCCTCCCCGTGTGTCCGGATCGCCGGCCGCGGCGGGCCGGCGACTCTTCGGATGCACTCATGGTGCGGCGTGGGGGCGTACCGAAACAGGCTGCCGACCGGCAGCTCACCGGCAGCTGTCGACGTGGTGGGGATCGACCGCCCGCATGGCGGCGTACAGTTGCCTGGCGGCACGCTCGTGCCGGGCGGCCACCGCCGGGTCGTCGGCCGCGAGTGCCGCAGCCAGTCCGGCATGCGCGACCGCCTCCTCGTACCGGGCATCGACACGCTGGGCAAGGTCCAGCGCCTGCCGGTGCAGGTCGGCGGCCGCCCGCGCGTCGCCGGCACGCAGCCGGGTGCCGCCGAGACGGTTGAGGGCGAAGCAGCGTCCCTGAGGACTGCCGGCCCTTTCGGTACGCTCCACCGCCGACTCGTGCAGTCGCAGCGCCTGCGCCAGGTCACCGGCGTGCAGACAGATGATGCCGAGCTCGGCCAGCGCCTCGGCCGCCCCGGTCTCGTTCCCGGCCGTCTCGTAGTAGAGCAGCGCTCGCCGCAGCAGCGGCGGCGCGACCACGCGGTGCCCGAGCCGCGCGTGCGCCCGGCCCATCTCGAACAGGATGAACGCCCACCGGTAGCCCTCGCCGCCGAGGTCGGCCCGGTAGCGCGCCGCCTGCCGCAGGTACCGCAGCGCGCTCCGGTACCGGCCCAGCGTGGTGTGGCACTCGCCGAGCATCCGCAGGGCGTTCGCCCGGTTGACCGCGAGGCGGCGCCGCATGCCGTCGTCCTCCGCCGGGCGTTCGGGCCGTTCCAGGACCCAGTGGCCGTGCGCGATCACCTCGTCGAACCGGCCACCCTGCATGTCCACCGTCATCAGGTTGACCCGCGTCAACAGCTCCGCCGTCTCGGCGCCGGCCGCACGCCACCAGCGCAGCGCCTGCCCGAGGTGGTGCCGGCTCCGGGCCATCTGGCCGCTTCGGGCGTGGGCTCCGGCCAGGTAGTTGTGCGCCATCGCGGTCAGGTCGGGGTCGTCCAGGCGCTGGGCGGCGGCCAGCGCCGCCTGCTGCACGGTGATCAGGATGTCGGCGTTGCCGCGGCGCCAGTGGAAGCCCCAGACCGCACGGGCCAGCAGGCACACCAGCCGATCCATGCCGAGACGCTCGGCGAGGCCGATGGCGGCGAGCACGTTGCGCCACTCGGTCTCCTCCCACCGGATCCGCTCCGCCTCGGAGCCGAAGACCCGGCGATGCGGTGACGGCGGACCCCAGTCCGGCGTGTGCAACCCGTCGATGAGCGTGCCGTCCGGCAGGTCGGTGACCATCGAGTGCAGGTAGTACTCCAGCAGCCGCCGCGCCGCGGCCCGGCGGACCGGTTCGTCGTCCACCTCGGCGGCCAGCCGGGCGGCGTAGTCGCGGACCAGGTCGTGCAGGCGGTACCGCCGATCGCCGCGTTCGTGCAGCAGGTGGGCGTCGAGCAGTTCGTCGACGGCGGGACGGACGGCGGCCGGTGTGGTGCCGATCAGCGCGGCCGCCGCGTACTCGTCGAAGTCCTCCCCGCTGGGCAGCCCCAGCCGCCGCAGCAGGTCAGCGGCCGCCGGGCCGAGCTGCCGGTAGGACAGGGTCAGCGCCGCCGACACGGTCAGGCCCTCGGCCGCCAGCTGGACCACCGGCGGCTGGGCGTTGCGCAACCGGTCGGCCAGGTCGGCCATCGTCCACGCGGGCCGGTGGCGCAGCCGGGCCGCGGTCAGCCGCAGGGCGAGCGGCAGGTTTCCGCACAGCCCGGCGACCTCGCGGGCGTAGCGGTGCTGGCCCTCGAGGCGCTGCGCACCGACGACGCCGGCGAGCAGCGACACGGCCGCGCCCTCGTCGAGCGGGTCGAGGGTGACGTGCTCGTCGGCGTCCAGCCCCATCAGGCGGCGCCGGCTGGTCACCAGCACGAGCGCTGAGGAGAGGCCGGGCAGCAGGGGCCGCACCTGTTCACTGCCCGCGGCGTTGTCGAGCACCACGACGACCCGGGTGGTGGCCAGCTCGGTGCGCCATCGGGCGACCCGGGCGTCCAGGGAGTCGGGCAGCTCGTGGGCGGGCACGCCGAGCTGGCCGAGCAGCAGGCCGAGCGCCACCAGCGGCTCGACCGGCGCCTGCGTGCTGTGCCCGTGCAGGTCCACGAACAGCTGGGCCCGCGGGTAGTCCTCGGCGACCTGGTGCGCCACTTCCAGAACCAGAGCGGTCTTGCCGACCCCGGCCATGCCGTCGACGGCGACGACCAGCGGACGGTCGCTGCGGCCTCGCCGGACAGCCGTCAGCAGCCGGGCCACCTCACCGGAACGCCCGCGGAAGTGGGTGGCCGGCCGGGGCAGGCAGTGCACCGCCGTGCGCTCCGCGGACGGGAAGCCGGTCTGCAGAAAGCTGTCGCGCTGGGCGCCCTCCAGGCCGAAGGCGTCCGCGAGCAGCCGCGCCGAGGCGGGGCGTGGCATCCGCACCCGGCCGGCCTCCAGCTCGCGGATCGTGCGCACGCTGATCCCGGCCCGGGCCGCCAGCTCCTCCTGGGTCAGCCCCAGCCGGCGCCGGTGATCCACCACGAGCCGCCCGAACATGGGCCCCCTCAAGCCGTCCGGCTACCGACGACCAGTCTGGCAACCATCGACAAATGTGGCTATCCGGTCTTGTCCCCGTGCACGAGGGTGAGACCGGGCGGTGGCAGCAACCTCAGCTGAGCGGGATTGCGGCCGGCCGTCACCGCTGCGTCACATTCAGCAGCGGCGACGCGTTCTGCACCGCCGGCGGGGCGTTCCATTTCTGCTGGTCGGATCCGTCGCACAGCATGGTGCGGAGGACGCTTGCGTTCGCCGGTGCGCCCGCGTCCGCGAGGACGTCCTGTCCTACAGCGGTGAGGCACAGGGCGTGGTCGTCCCGGATCTGATAGCTGGTCGCGGGTTGGCCGGTGTTCCGGGTGATCGTCCACCGGTATCCGGCCGTTGCCGCGGAGCAGGCCTTGGCCTGCACCTTCTGCCCGGCGGTTCCGGCGCTCCACAGGCAGTACTTGCCGTCGGGATTGATCGAGCTTCCGTCGTTGTCGGTCACGGTGAACAGGACGTCTGTCACGCCGGCGGCCCCGTTGGCGAGCACTGCCGCTTGACCGCCGGTAGCGTCCACGGGCACCCACTGCTGGCTCCAGTCAGCGCTCGTCAGGCTCGGGCTCTGGCCGCACGGATAGGTGATCAGCCGGGCGTCGGCGACCCGCTTGCCGGCGACGTCCATGCACCGGCTGAACTCGGCGTGATCCACCCATTGGTTCCGGTCCGCCAGCACGGCCGCGCCGGCGCCGGCGGAGCCCCGCGAGACGAAGGTGGACGCGGTGCCGCAGTCGGCGTCGAGGTTGACGGGGACGCCCGCCGCGGAACCCGCTGCGCGCCAGCAGAGAGTCCGGTTCGAGGAGGTCCACGTGCCGCCACCGGATGGCCCGGGGCCCGAAGAGATCCATTGCTGACCGGCGGGGACGGTGGTGGTGTCGCACGAGGCGAGGGTCAGGGAGGCGCCGCTCGTCGGTGGGGCGGTCACGCACAGGCCGTCGGGAGGATTCGACGACACCAGCCTGATCTGCAGGCTGGGGTCGTAGGCGAACAGCTGGCTCTTGGGCCTCGTGCTGGCGGCGCAGTTGCGCAGCGAGAGTTGCTGGCCCGCGCTGGGCGAGTCTCCCGCGTCCAGGCAGAGGTTGGTCGTGGCGAGCCGGATGGTGTCGCCGGCCAGGTTCCGGTCACCGGACAGCAAGGGATACGTGGCCGTCAGCGTTACGCTCGCCTTGCCCGCAAGGTCGAACCCGGTCGACGTCAATCGCACGTAGGCGGCCTGGTCGACGGGACCCTGGCCGGCCTGACACGGGGGCAGCGGGCTGCCGCCGTCCTGCGGGTCCGTCGTGTAGTAGTCGAAGCTGACCGCATAGGTGGCCTGGACGGTGGGCGAGCCATCAGTCACCGTGACGCAGGGCAACTTGGTGCGATCGCCCTGCGGGTTGCCGGCTGCCGTGGCGAGGGCCGCCTGCGGCACGGCACCCGACGTGGACGCTTGGATCGTGGCCACGGCGACTTCCAGACCCGCACGCGCGGATTGCAGTCCGTTGACCCGGCGCTGGTCGAATCGCGTGGTACTGATCTGCGCGACCACCAGGGTGCTCAGGATCGCGCTGAGGCTCGTCGCCACCACGGTGACCAGGAGGGCTATGGGCAGCGAGCCGCGGTCGTCGGCCGAGGGCCGCGGACGTGGTGGAACGCTCACGGCGTGTTCCTTCCTAGCGAGCAGGCAACCGGGTCGTGCCAGCGGACGGCGCTGTTGGCCGCGACGATGGTGGTCTGGGTGTCTCGTCGGGTCGAGCCCTTCGCCCCGCCGGCCGTCGCGGTGAGCCGGATGCGCAGTTGCAGCGGCGTGGCGCTCGGCAGGTTCGTCAGCGAAGGTGTCGAGAAGTCGGGAAAGTGGAGGGTCTGCGGGGCCGCCGCCGCGCCGGTATCGGTGTCCGGCGTGCCGGGTGCCGAAAGCCCTGACGCGAGAACCCGCCAGGCGGTTGCCGACACTGCCGCTGCCGTGGTCGCCGACGCGGGCCACTGGCGTGCTTTCAGCATTCCGCCGGAGAGACGTAGTTGGTGGCAGATCCGCTGACCGTTCGCGTCCTGGGTGACGTACTCGACGGAGGGATCACCGCCGGCTCCGGCGCCCGGCTCACTGATGTCGTAGGCGACACCGATCTCCGGCTGGAGGCCGGAATACGCCAGGCTCGCCTGCGACTGGGCCTCGTCCATCCGGTCGGTGGCGTCGGTCATCCGGTACAGCTGCGCGATGCCGCCGGTCACGATGGACCCGATGATCGCCATGAGCACCATGGCGACCACGAGGTCGATCATCGTGACGCCGGCGTCGCCACGCGGCAGGGCGCGGCGTGCCCAGACCGGGACCCGGGTCTTCATCAACTCACCTGCCAGGTGAAGGACGTCGTCTTCCGGTTGCCGGCGTAGTCGGTCACGGTGACGTACACGGTCGACGTTCCGACGGTCGTCGGCTTCCCGGTGATCACACCGGTGTTCGCATCGATCGAGAGACCGGCCGGCAGTCCGGAGACAGACCACGTGAACGGCCCGACGCCACCCGTCTGGGTCGGTTGCAGCGACGGAATCGCCTTACCCTTCGAGCTGGACTGGGCGCCCGGCGACGTGAGGGTCAGGGGTGCGTAGATCGTCCACTTGAAGGGCACCTTTTTCACGGTGCCGCCGGCGTCGGTGAGCAGGATCTGGATGTCCCAGGTGCCGGCCGTGGTCGGCGTGCCGCTCACGAGTCCGGTCGCCGAGTTGATGGAGAGTCCCGGCGGCAGGTTGACGGCGCTCCAGGTGTACAGCGAGGGGTTGGCCACGATCAGCTGTGTGGTGGTGGGGTCGTACAGCTGCTGGGCCTTGTCGATGGACCAGTCGAAGGTCACCGAGGCGCTCTCGCCACGACTGTCCGTGACCGTCACCACGACGTGTGAGGTACCCAGCGCCAGGGGCGTCCCGCTGATCACACCGGTGCTGGAGCCGATCGACATGCCGGCGCGCAGGCTGGTGGCCGTCCAGGTGTAGGGGCCGACGCCATCGGTGGCGACCATCTGGAGCGGCACCGCGGCAGTGTCGATGTAGGTGTCCTGCTTCGGAGGAACCGCCAGTTGTGGCGCCGAGTAGATCGTCCACACGAAGGACACCTTGACGGACTGCTTACGGGCGTCGGTCACGGTGACGGTCACGGTCGAGGCTCCGAGAGTGTCCGGCGTACCCGTGATCGCCCCCGTGGTGCTGTCGATCGACAGGCCGCGCGGCAGGCCGTTGGCGGACCACGTGTACGGCGTGGTGCCACCGGCGGCGGACGGCGACAGCGTGACACTGCGACCCTGCGTGGTGCCCTGGTCCGCGATCTTGGCGAGCGTGAGCTTGGTGACGACGGTCCACACGAACGTGTCCTTGGCGGTCCTGCCGCGGGCGTCGGTCACGGTCACGGTCACCGTCGATTTGCCGGCGCTCGTGGGCGTTCCGGTGATGGAGGTCGTGGCCGGGTCGAACGTCAGGCCGGTCGGGAGCCCGGTCACCGACCAGGTGTACGGCTGGGTGCCGCCGGTGGCCGACAGCGGCAGCGGCGCGATCGCCGATCCGAGCGTGGTGACCTGGTCGGCCACGGCGGTCACGGCGACTGCGCCGGAGCTGAACACCGGGTCGCCCGACCCACCGGCACCGAAGAGCGTGGAGGTGGCGAAGGAGCAGGCGCCGTTGGCGCAGGCGTGCGACGGCCAGGCCACCCCGACGACCGCGCGAACCATGGCGATCGGCTGGGTGTCATCGGCAGTGCAGGCTCCCCCGCCCGTCTGCTCCCAACATTTACCGAGGTAGAGATAGCGCTGGTAAGTCAGCCCGTTCACCGTGACGTTCGACGAGCTCGGCGGCACCGGGAAGGAGGTGGTGGCCGCGGACGGCGCGGTGGTGACGAACGTCGGCGCCGCGGCGGCATCCCATCGCTCGATGCCGGCCAGCAACGGTGCCGCCTTGGCCACCGGCGCCGGGCATGCCGCAGCGCACGGCGCGCGCTCGGACAACAAGGCCGCCACCTGCGGCGCCCGGAGCGCGTCCATGGCATCCGCGGCGAGTCGCATGCTGGCCTGTTGCTGACCCTGCAGGTGAGAGGTCGACATGGCTTGCACGAAGAAGGCGCCCAACCCCATGAGAACGATGCACATCACCGCGGCGGACACCACCATTTCGAGCATGGTGAACCCACCGTCGCCCGCACCGCGCGCCGCGGCGCGCTTCGGCACCTGGTAGCCCCCGAACACGGTTTCCAACTCTCATCGCTCCATGACCGCTCCACCCCCCACGAGATGGACACGCCCATATCGGCACGACGCCGCCTGTCTTGAGGGCGACTGCCCCCGACGCCTCAGGAACGGACGGGTGACGCCGAAAGAAAGGCTCACGGTGCACAGCGCACCCCCGATCAGGAAGCGGTGAGCAAATGGCGGCACGCGGAAAGGCTGCGGACTCGACGCCGGAGCTCGCCGCCGAGCTGGACGTGCTCGAGGATCGGATCGGGTGGGACCTGACCGAGTCGCTCGCCCGCCTGGACCGGCTGATCGAGACGCTGCGGCCGCTCGGCGACAGTGACGTGTTCTGGCGGGCGACGCTGCTGCGGGCGGAGGCCGTCGAGCGTCAGGGCGACGTCGCGACCGCGGCCGGGCTCATCGGCGAGGTGCACCGGTGGGCGGCCGAACACGGCTCGCAGCGGCTGATCTCCCGCACGCACCGGTTGCTGGCCCGGATCGCCACCAACAGCGGTGACCTGGGCGGCGGCCTGGAACACATGCTTCAGTGTGTGACGGCGCTGGGGGACGACACACCGCCGGCGGAACGGATCCTGGCACTGATCAAACTGGCCGACGCGTTCGCGGCGACCGGGTCGATGGCGGCGGCGCGGGAACGGTTCGAGCAGGCCTTCGCGGCCGCCGCGGAGATCGGCCACCTGGAACGTCAGATGACCGCCCTGAACAACTACGCCTACAGCGAGTACGAGGCCGGCGAGCCGCGGCGCTCCTGGGCGGTCCTGCAGCGGCTCCGGGCACTCGCTGAGGCGCACGGCCGGCCGCTGGACGCCGCCGAGCTGGACACGGTGGCCCGGGTCGCGCTGGAGCTGGGGCACGTCGAGGAGGCCGAGCGAGCCGCCCTCGCCGCGCTCGAGCAGTATCCGCAGGCCCCGGTCGAAGCCGACGCGCAGGCCGCGTACCTGCTGACGTTCGGCATGGCCCGGCACCGGCGGGGTGACCTGGAGGGCGCCCAGACAGCGCTCGGCGGCAGCGCGGAGCTGTGCGAACGTCACGGGCTCGGCCGTCTGGCCGCCGGGGTGATGACCGAGCAGGCCGCCGTCCTCGCCTCCGCCGGCCGATTCGAGGACGCCTACCACAGGTTGTGCGAGGCCAACGCGGCCGAACGGCGCCAGCGCGATGCCGACCGGGAGAAGCAGGCCCGTAACCTGCAGGCGGCGTACGAGGTCGCCGACGCGCGCCAGCAGGCCGAGTCGTTCCGCGACCAGGCCCGCCGCGATCCGCTGACCGGGCTGCGCAACCGCCGGTTCGTCGACGAGCACCTGCCCGCGCTGCTCGCCCGCGGCGCCGCCGGCGGGGCCCCGGTGATCGCCGCCCTGCTCGATCTCGACCACTTCAAGCGGATCAACGACACGCTCTCCCACCAGGCCGGCGACGCCGTTCTGGTGGCGTTCGCCGGCCTGGTGGCGCAGGTCGACGTGGGCGCCGACGGCTTCGCGGCCCGGTTGGGTGGCGAGGAGTTCCTGCTGGTGATGACCGGCGCCGCGGCACCGGAATCGATCATGAAGGTGGCGGATCTCCGGCAGGCGGTGCTGGCCCACCGGTGGGCGCCGATCACCGGCGAGCTGCCCGTGACGGTCAGCATCGGCATCACCGCCGCCATGCCCGGCGCCACTTCCATCGCGGACCTGCTCGGTCGCGCCGACGAGGCCCTGTACGCCGCCAAGCGGGCCGGACGCAACCGTGTCCACCTCGACGAGCTGGCCGACGTGGCGGACCGCCGGCAACGGAGGTGATGCTCCGAGCCCAGCCGGCCGCGACGAACTCGGCGCTGTCCCGGGTCAGCGCAACGGCAGACTCTCCACCGTGAAGTCCGGGCTGGTTTGTGGTTCGCCGTACAGGTAGGTGTCCATCTGGGAGTTGGTCACGAGTAGTCGGTTCCCGCTCAGTGCGACGCCGGTGGTGGTGTCGGCTCCGGGGTAGGTACGGGTGGCGACGAGCGCCGCTCGGGTGGCGTCACCGGACAGCCGTACGACGTCGATCTCGTTGTTCACGGCACGAGCGAGGTAAAGGGTGTTCCCCCGCAGCGCTATCCCGTCGGCGCTCGGCAGAGCCGGGGCGGCGATCTTGCGGACCGTGCCGCTGACGAGGTCGAGCCGGTAGAGGGCACCGCTGTAGTAGTAGCCGATGATCAGCGATCGGCCGTCGGGTGTGACGGTGATGCCGTTGCCGTTGGACTGGCCGGCGACGTAGTCGGGCAGCCGGTGAGCCACCCGGAGGGTCCGATGAGCACCGGTGGCGGGTGCGTTCACCTCGGCAGCCGGAATGCGGTAGACGACCGCCCTGAACGAGTCGGTGATGTAAACGTCTCCACCGGGAGTGACGGCCGCGTCGTTGACCAGGGTTTGCTCGCCGGTATCCGGGACGGCGTACGAGGAGACGAGCCGACCATCCTTGGTGTAGACGAAGAAGCGTCCCGTGAAGGCGCCGGCGACCAGCAGACGACTACCGGTGGCCTTGATGCCCGCGGCCTGGGTCCGGTCGTTCCGACCACCGGGAAGAAACGGCTCGAGCGTGCTCGACCCGAGGTGACCGCGGTAAACGGTGCCGTCGGCGATGCTGGTGGTGTAGACGTACTGCTGGTCTGTCGTGACGCTCTCCGGGAAGGCGTGATCGCCGTCGACGTCGATCGTGACGTGCGACGGCGCGGCCGAGGCAGCCGGCGCGAAGGCAGCCGGCGCGAGGGTGAGTGTCGCGGTGAGCGTGGTCGAGGCAAGAGTGCGGATGAACATCGTCGTGACTCCCTTCAGCTGATGGCGGCGGCGATGGCTTCGGCTGGGCGTACGGTCGGGCGCCCGATCAGCCGTGACAAGTCCCCCGAGTCGGTGAAGAGCTCGCCACGGCTCATGGCCAGGTCGGCATCGGCGAGGATGTGGGCCAGCTCGGCGGGCAGGCCGGCGTCGACCAGCGCCTGGGTGAAGTCGCTTGCCGACAGGTCGGCGTGCGTGATCTGTTCGCCGGTGACCGCCGAGATCGTCGCGGCCAGTTCGCCCAGGGTGAACGCTTCGTCGCCGCCCAGCTCGTACACCTGTCCGGCATGACCTTCGCCGGTCAGTACAACAGCGGCCGCGTCGGCGTAGTCGGCGCGGGTCGCGGCGCTGATCCGGCCCGATCCGGTCGCGCCGGCCATGATCCCGCCGAGCGACACCTGCGGGAGCTGGTCGATGTAGTTCTCCAGATACCAGCCGTTACGCAGCATCACGCTGGGCACACCCCGATGCCGCAGATCCTGCTCGGTGGCGTGGTGAGCGACGCCCAAGATCGAGGTAGCGGTGTCCGCGTGCAGCATGCTCGTGTATGCGATCAGCGACGCGCCCGCCGCCATCGCGGCGTCCATGGCGCGGCGATGGTTGGCGACCCGCCGGCCGACGTCGGTGGTCGAAATCAACAAGAGCTTTCCCGCACCTTCGAAAGCCTCGGACAGGCTTGCCGCGTCGGCGAAGTCCGCCCGGCGAACGTCGATCCCGCGGTCGGCCAAGTCCTTGATCCGGGCGACGTCGCGGCTGGTCGCAACGATGCCGGAAGCCGGCACCCCACGGGCCAGCAGCGCTTCGACGACGTGGCGGCCCAGGCGGGAGGAAGCCGCGGTTACAACGATGGACATGAGTGGTTTCCCTCTTCTTCTCCGCAGGCTTTCCGCGGCGCAGACCCAGGTTTACCTGGTAGCTCTCCTTTGGTAAGTACGTACCTTGGGGTAAGGTGGCCACCGCGACGAAAGGTTCGAGGTGAGAGCCCATGACATCTACCGACAACGTGATCGAGCCCACCTCGGCATGGGATCCGTACTCCCGGGGCTGCCCCTCACGCGACGTGCTCGACCAGATCGGCAGCAAATGGGCGGTGCTCGTGATCGGCGAGCTCGGCCGGCGCGGGCCTTGCCGGTTCACCGAGCTACGGCAAGCGGTTGGCGGGGTGAGCGAGAAGATGCTTACCCAGACCCTGCGCACGCTCGAACGCGACGGGCTGGTCCTGCGAACGGTCTATCCCGAGGCGCCGATCCGGGTGGAATACGAGCTGACCGCGCTGGGTCAGACCTTGCGTGGCCCGCTCCGAGCACTCACCGAGTGGTCAGTGGAAAACAGCGCGGCGGTCCTCGCCGCTCGCGAGAAATACCGGGCGAAGACGGGCTAGGTTCTGCCGGCGATGCTTCGTCAGCCTTTCCGATGTGCACAGAGCCGACCGGCGATTGTCACCGCGGATCACGGCTGACCCACGACCTGCAGCAGTCGAGTCACCGCGTCGGTGAGCGGAATGACCTCTTGTTCGATGCGGCGAAACGGGGTCGGACCCGCCGTGGCAATGGTGTTGTAAGCGATCGTCTCGCCCTCGCTCAGGTGCGGCAGAAGCTCCCGTGAAGGCTTGAGGGGATGGCCGGCCTTGTCATGGCTGACACCATGCACGGCGTACCGATGCAGGTCGGTCGCCTCCATGAGAATGGACGCGACCTGTTTGCCGTCCGCGGCGAGCGCGGCGCGGAAACGGTCCAGGATCGCGTACCCGTCCGCATCGATGTCACCCCAGTACACGACGTGCTCCGCGGACCGGATCCACGGCACGTTCGCCAGCAGGGCGGCCGCGGCCTTCCCGCCTCCCTCGACCACGATCGTCTCGCCGACCGGCGGGAACCACAGGCGGGAGTCGCGGTTCTCCACGACGAGGACGACCCGGGGCCGATAGGCGATGTCGTGTACGTCCCCGGTGGTCCAGGCGTCGTGCCTGCGGCGCCCCGACGCGACGTGGCCCGGGTCGACATAGGTCAGGTGGATGACGGTCAAGCGAGGTCGTACTTCGTCGCGGACATCGCGCCCGGTGACGTCGCGCAGCAGCGAACCGTGGGTGTCGAGCCACTTGGTGTGCATCCCGGGCACCGGAAGCTGCCGCAGCGTCCAGTCGCCGGCGTCAGGGTGCTCACCCAGCCAGGTCACCGCGTTGATCAGCACCTGCACGTCGCCGGCGGAGAGCTTGGCGATGGTCTTCAGCGTGGCCGGGGTGACGACCGCGCCGGCTGACCGCAGGACCGACGCCTGCGTACGGACGCGGCCGACGTCCACGCCCGGCGGTTCAGCACCGCAGAGCGCGACGGCGCCGTCCAGGCCGGCGCGAAGCTCGACCGGGAACTCGCCGGCGACTCCTCGGATGGTCAGCGGCTTGCGGACGACCTCCACGCCGTCGGGTAGCCGGCTGGAGAGGTCGCGCCACTGCATGTGCCAGCCGTGCCAGGCGGCGTACCCGAGCCTTTCGACGTCCTTGCCGTTTTCCACCCCGGGGCGCAGCCGCACGCGGAAAGCGAACTCCGCGCACAGGGCTTCCGCCCACTTCTTTTCAAGACTGCGGCGGAGGGCCGCGACGGCGTCCGGTGGCGTGACGAGCGGGCTCATGCGTCGGGAACACCCACCAGCGGTTTGGCCCAGGACCGGCCGTGAGCGTTCTTGAGAATCAGGTACTCCGCGTCCACGTGCGGTTCGATCGCGCTGTGCTTGTCGTTCGGAGCGCCGATGATCAGCTGGAAACCCAATCCGCGCCACGCGCCGATCGCACGGCCGGTGAAGTGTGCGTCCGCCTTGATCAGCGCCTCGTCGAGAAAGACCGGGGCGTAGCGCGGACGGGCGGCGCCCGCGTCGCCCAATTGGTACCGCAGCGCGGCGCCGACGATGAACGCGACCAGTTCCTGCGACTCGCCGCCGGACTTCTCACCGATGTGGTCGTAAACGGCGACGTGCCGACCGTCGAGATCGATTTTCTCCGCGCTGATCCGGACGTGGTTGCGCACGTCGACGAGGTCGGCGAAATCGGGTGCGGTGCGGCGAATGCGGTCGATCACCTTGGCCATCCGGTGATAGGCGCGTTCCCGCTCGTCGTCGGTTGCCGCCTGATCGATCAGGGCGCGTACGTCGCGCAACTCCTTGCGGAATCGAGCCCGCGCCGTCGAATGGCTCTCCTGCGGGTCGATGCGCAGCCGGTGGTTGTCGTCGGCGAAGGGCAGTTCGGCGAGGATGCGGTTGACCGGGTCGATGCGGTCGCGGATCTCCCGGACCGCCGCGGCGAGTTCGCTGTCCAGGCCGGTCAGGTCGTTGCCGGACAGGTTGAGCAGGCTGTCGCGCCATTCGGTCTCCACCTCGTGCAGGCCGCTGGCCTCCAGGTCGGTGAGCAGGCGGTCGAAGTCGCGGTAGGAGGCGTCCGGGTCGGCGCCGAGGTTCGGATTCGGCCAGCGTTCGAGGAACGTGGTGAAGGTGTCGAGCAGCGCCTTTCTCGACCGTTCGATCGTCTCCGTCGCGATCTGCCGGTCGACGCGCAGCCGCTCGGTGGCGCGTTTCACCCCCGCGTCGAATTGCGCGAGCAGTTCCGTCGGGGTGCTGCTGTCGGCCTCGCTGTCGAAAAGCGTTTCCAGGTACTCCCGATGTTCCTGGCTGAGCTCGATGCCCGAGGCGGCGGCCACGTCGAGTGCCAGTTGAGCCTTGTCCACCTGATCGACGGTCGACGCCCACGACTCGCTGACCGCCTTGACGATTTCCTTTTGCCGGCCGACCCGCTCGGTCAGATCCCTGACCTGCTGTTTGAGCGTTTCCCATTGGCTCTGCAGGTGGTCGATCTCCGGATTGCCGGCGCGGATCTCCTCGATGACGCCGCTCCACCGCTGGTGTTCCGCGCGAACCGCCTCGACATCCACCTGATCCCAGGACAGTTCAATCAGATTTTGGTACGCGGTACGCCGCGCCTCCACCGAGTTGAGGTTCTCCTCCTCCCGCGAAGCCACGGCGACCGCGTCCTCGAGGCGCGTACGCGTGCTCTCGATCCGTTCTTCGAGCTCGGCGAGCATCCTGCCGTTCGTGAAACCGAGCACGTTGGCCCTGCCGTGACCGCCGTGCGCGCCCCGCCCGCCTTCCGACGTCTGACCGGTGATCGTGAGCGCCTTGGCGTACTGCGGCAGCAGCCGCGGCGTGTCGACACAGACGTAGGCGAACCGGCGGGCGAGCTCGGCCTTGAGCCAGGCGGTGAACGGCGACGGCCGGTAGTCGAGTCTGCCGGGCAGCGTGTTGCCGTCGAGTCCGACGTCGTCGCGCTGCCCGGTCCGCACGCCCTCGAACTGGATGCGCCGCGCGGTCGGCACCGCGTTGATCGCCTCACGGAACGCGTTCAGCCGGCCGATGTCGATCAGCATCCGGGTGGCGAACCCGCCGAGCGCCAGGTTGAACGCCTCGCGCCACGGCTCGAACTCGGTGCGTACCTCGATCAGCTCGCCGACGAACGGCAGGTCCTCGGGCCTGAGCCCGGCGGCCTCGGCCAGCGCGGCGCGCGCCTTGTGCAGCTCGGTGGGGATGTTGCCCCGGCGGGCCTTGACCGCGTCGCGCTCGGCGCGCAGATCCTTCAGCTCCTGCTCGGCCGCCTTCTTCTCCGAGACCGCGTCCGCGTACGCGTTCTGAGCAGTCCTGCGGGCGTCCGCGTCGGCCAGCGAGCGGTGCGCCGTCTCGACCAGTCCGGCGAAGTCCTCGCCGGTCGCAACCGTGGCGCCGATCGTGGTCAGCGCCCGGTCCAGTCGCTCGCGAGCGCGTTCGACGTCGGCCAGCCGCTGCTCCACGACGCGGATCTCGCGCTGCGCGGTCTCCATGCGGTCGCCACCGGAGGCGCGAATGGTGTCGGCGACCCCGTCGCGCTGCGTCTCGGCGGCGGCGACCAGGGTGTTCGTCTCGGCCAGTTCGTCCTTGGCGCGGCGGTGCCGCTGGTCCAGGTCCGCCTCCGCCGAGCGCAACAGGTCGAGCCGGCGCTGATGACGCCACAACGCGGCGGGCGACACCGGATCGGTGAAGGCTCCGATCTCGTCGATCGAGCACAACCGGTCGATCGCCTCGTCGATGGTGCGCCGGTGTTCCCGGATCGGGATCAGCGCCTTCACCTGCTGACGGGCGGTGATCATCCGGGTCCGGGTGCCGGAGAGCTCGTCGAACTGCTGCACCACGGCGTCCGCGGTGGCCAGCGTGGACGGCTCCTCCAGGACCATGGTCTTGTACAGCGCGTCGACCGTGGTGATCTGCTGGCCGGCCTGGATGCGCCCGAGCAGCGCGACCGCTTTGTTCCCGTCGCCCGCCGCGCCGATGCCGAGCGTGGCGTGCAGGCGCGCGGTGAACTCCCGGTCGGTCTCGCTCCACGTCAAGCCGGTCGCCACCACGTCGGCACGGGCGAACTTCTTGGTCACCGGGCCCTCCAGCGCCCGCAGCTGATACGCGTGGTCGCAGGTGGCGCGCACCGCAACGACGTCGTCCAGGACGCGGGCGGACGACGGGACGTACCAGGCGCGCAGCGCGGTGAACTCGGCGCCGGTGTGGTCGACCCAGGTCATCGCGATGGCCGACCAGGTGTCCCGGCCGTCGCCACGCAACACGCGCAGCTTGGTCTCGCCGTCGGTGCGCGACTCGTCGAGCTTGCCCCGGGCGTACGAAAGGATGTTGCGTTGGTCCTTGCCCCGGGGACGGCCGACCACGCCGCCGTTGGACGCACCGTTGAACGGTGTGGTGTGCGGCATGAGCAGCGCGATGTAGGAGTCCATCAGCGTCGACTTGCCCGATCCGGAACCGCCGCTGAGCAGGGTCGCGCCGGGCGCGAGCCGCAGGTGGTGATACCCGTCGTAGCCACCCCAGTTGACCAGTTGCAGGTCCCGTGCCACCCACTGCTGGCCCCGCGATGCTGCCGGGACCAGCCCGAACAGCGTGTCGATCATGCTCACGCCGTAGCCTCGTTCTGTTCGCGCAACCACTCGTTCAGCTCGGAGAGCTTCTCCCTGCTCAGCACGACCTCCACCATCGGGGTGATCCGGTACCGGCCCGCGGACTCCTCCGTGAGCAGGCCCTCGGTGACCAGCCGCTGCACCGCGTTGCGCACCTCCAGCTGGCGCCGGGCCAGGTTGTGGTCCTCCGGGTCGAAGTAGGTCAGCACGGTCTGCTCCAGCTCTTCGATGTCGACCCGCGCGGACGTCTCGCCGGTGCCGCGTTCGCGCTGGTAGACGGTCCGCAGGTGGACCAGGACCAGGGTCTCGGCCCGGTTGTAGGGGTCGTCCTTGAGCAGGATCGGCACGTCCAGCTCCACCGAGCGGACCTGCTGTTTGTACGCGACGCCGCGATCGTGGTCGACCACGAGGCGCACGAACAGGTCGTGCATCCGCGACTCGATGATCTGCTGGTTCTCCAGCAGGGTGCGCCACTGCGCCGGGTTCTTCTCGGCGAGCAGGAACTTGCGCCGCAACAACTGGACCAGCACCCGGCGTACGTCCGCGTCGAGCGTCCCCGCGTCACCGGCGAACAGCTCGGCGGGATCCTCCTCCATCGAGACCGGGTCGATGAACCCGGCCGCCTCGCTCGCCGACCAGTCGTCGGTGTCGACCGGCTCAGTCATCGCCACCGCTCCCCTCCGTGTCCCCCGGATTGACCACCACACCACTGAGCGCGAACCGTCGCCGGGTCCGATCCGGCCGCACCGTCTCGACCACCGCGACCTCGGCCGTCTCGGCCATCCCGGCGTCATGGGCGATCTCCAGCAGCCCGAGCAGGTCGACCGGCCGCTGGATCTCCTCGCCCGCCGCCCGGAACGCGGCCAGCACATCGACGCTCGTCGCCCCGCTCGCGAACGTCTCCAGGTGCGTGCGCAGCTCGGCGTACCGGGCACCGCCCCAGGCCCGGGTGTCCGCGGCCGGCAGGTCCTCGGTCTCGTCCCAGTCCCGCAACGGCGCGGGCGGCTGCGGCGGGCGCGGGTCACTCATCCGCTGACGCAGGTGTCCGACGTCGGCGACCGGCAGGCGGCGCAGCGGCTCGACGGCCTCGCCGCGGCGCGAGCCGGGGACCCACTTGTGCAGGCCCGTCATCACGTCTCGCAGCAGTTCGTCCACCTGGCGGTCCCGCATCGGATCGTGGTTGCGGACCTGGGTGGTGATGACGTGCGAGGCCTGCCGCTGGGCGGCCAGCACCTCCTTGACCCCCTGTTCGATCCGCCGGGAGATCTCGGTGAGCTCGCGGCGCTGCTGCTCCGGCAGCAGCTCGGTGAACCGGTGGCGCAACACGGTACGCAATTGGCCCCACAGGACATCGATCTGCGCCGGGTCGCCGATCAGGCGCAGCGCGCCCGCGAACGCGCGGCCCTCCGAGGTCGCGTCCAGGATCCGCTGGCCGCGGGCCAGGTACTCGCGCAGCACCTCGCCGGTGGGCCGGACGTCGTGCCGCAACTCCGCGACCACGTCACGCTGGATGGCTTTGATCGACTCGGCGACGCGGGCGAAGTCCGCGGGCAGCTCCCGGGCCAGGTGCAGCACGTTCTCGGCCGCCTCGAGCAGCTGCTCGTCGTCGGCGGTCTCGACGGCGCCGCCCTTTTCGAGGCGGGTCAGCTCCTTCTGCCGCTGCTGGATCTCCTCGTGCAGGCGCACCATCCGGGACATCAGGTCCGGGTCGGCGTCCTGGGCGAGTCGCTCGATCGCCTCCAGCAGCGTCCGGACCCGCGACTCCGACACCCGGGTCCGCGCGCCGCCGACGCGTCCGGCGACTTCGAGGGCGCCGACACCGTACGCCGAGAGCCGATACACCTCGACGTCGTCGTCGGACACCTGCCGGACCAGCCATCCGGCCTGCACCCACTGCCGGCAGAGGTCACGCGCGGTGCCCGCGGGCAGCGGCTGGTTGTCCTCGTCGCCGTAACCCGCGGCCCGCAACTGGTCGAGCGCGTCGTTGATCTCCGCGTGCGCGTCCGCCACCGCCACGGTCGGCCGCTCCGCGGTGAAGACCATCGCCAGCACCGTCACCACGAAGGGCGCGTGCGTCTGGTGCAGCAAGGCGAGCATCGGATTCTGAAACGCTCGAAGCGCTCCCTGGTAAGCGCCTTCAACACCTCGTGTAGCCATCAGCGAACAGCCTACGGGGCGGGTACGACGCAGCCCGTCTTCGCCGTTGTCCCAGTGTCCCGTGCCGCCGGCAGACGAAGATCAACTTTCGGTAGCGGTGTGGACACCGTTGGTACTGTTCCCCGCGGGAGGGCGGCCATTGCGGAGATTCAGGATCCATTCGGGTACGACCCGGACGGCTCTGTGGCGTGCCCTGGTGGTGCTGGAGCTGGCGCTGCTGATCGTGCTCGGCACGTCGGCGTGGGTCTTCCAGGGCACCCGCGCCACCGCCGAGCGGGTCGGCAGCCACTCGGTGCCGTCGATCCAGCACGTCCTGGCCGCGCACGCCGCGCTGGTGGAGGCCGACCAGGCCGCCGTCGCCAGTTTCCGCAGCGGGGCGGTGGGCCTGACCGGCCCCGGTGAGCGATATCAGAACCAGATCGCCCTCGCCGGCCAGAGCCTCACCCAGCTGGCCGTGGACAGCATCGCGGGCGCCGGGGTCGGCCAGAGCATCCAGCTGGTGCAGGGCCAGCTGGCGGCGTACTCGGGGCTGATCGAGCAGGCCGACGCGCACTTCCGCAAGGATCCCGCGTCGGTCCTGGCCACCGCCGATCTGTGGTACGCCTCGCGCCTGCTGCACATGCCCGACGGCATCCTGGACCAGCTCGACGACCTGCTGGCCGTCGAGCAGCGGGCCCTCGACGATCAGCTCACGGCCGGCCGGATGGCGCCGGGCTGGATGGCCGTCTGGATCGTGCCGGCGGCCGTGCTGCTCGGGTTGCTGGTGGCCACGCAGGTGTTCCTGAGCCGGCGCTTCCGCCGCACCTTCAATCCGCCGTTGATCGCCGCAACCCTCGCCGTGCTGGCCCTGGCCGCCGGGATGTCGTCCGATGTCGCCGCCCGCCGCGAGCTGACCGCGACGCGGCAGGCGGGCGCCACGCTGGTGGGGGTGTGGCAGGCGCGCATCGACGCCGCCGACCAGCGTGGGCAGACGATGCTCGGCGAGGCGGTGGCGCAGGCGTGCCCCGGTGCTTGCGATGACCTGGCCATTGCGAAAGCCGCCGGCGAGTCACCGGCGGAGGAGACGCTGACCGCCCGCATCAAGGACGTGGACGGGCATGCCGCGGCGGCCGCCGCGACGACCGGCCGGCTGGTGTTGCTCCTGCTGGCGGCACTGATCGCGATGGCGCTGGTGCCGCTCGGCCTCTATCCCCGCATCGACGAGTATCGGTAGGAGCGGCGATG